>DAOKYU010000001.1:0-346580 GCA_035325995.1 Thermodesulfobacteriota bacterium
CAGGGAAGGCGGCAGGACCGTGGGCGCCGGAGTCGTTACCAAAATCGTGGAGTGACGTGAGACACAATGGGTGATAATGTAATCGTGGTTGCTCTCGCCTGCAGCGAGTGCAAGAGAAGAAACTATTCTACGACGAAGAATAAACAGGTTCACAGGGAAAAGATCGAGCTTAAGAAGTACTGCAAGTGGTGCAAGAAGCACGTCGATCACAAAGAAACCAAGTAGAGGTTCGTAAAAATTGTGAATAGGGCAGTAGCTCAATTAGGGAGAGCACTGGACTCCAAATCCAGCGGTTGGGGGTTCGATTCCCTCCTGCCCTGCACAGGACACACGAATGGATAAGATAAAGAATATAAGCTCGAGCGTCACACAGTTTGCCTCCGACATAGAAAGCGAGGCAAGACGTATAACGTGGCCTTCGAGACAAGAAGCCGTCAAGTCGACCCTGGCCGTTGTGGCCATATCGGGCATATTCGCGGCGTTTCTGGGCCTCGTGGATTATCTGTTCTCGATCGGTGTAAGGGCGCTGCTTGGTTAAGACGGAGAGGGAGACAGGGATTTTCTATGCCTAAAAGATGGTACGTAGTTCATACCAATACCGGCTTTGAGGACAGGGTTAAGTCCTATATCGAAGACAGGGCCAAGCAGGAGGGGCTCGACGACGAGGTTCTCGAAGTCCTGGTCCCGACGGAGACCATTGTCGAGCCGGTTAAGGGCGGCAAGAAAAAGACCTCGGTCAGGAAGTTTTTCCCGGGATACATACTGGTAAAAATGGAGCTCAGCGACAGGAGCTGGCACTTCGTCCGCAATATACCTAAAGTAATAGGTTTTGTCGGCGGGAAGGTCAAGGACGGGAGGATCGATCCGGATTCCGTGCCCGACATACAGGAAGAGGAAGTGCTCAAGATAAAACAGCAGATCGAAGAGGGCACGCTCAAGCCGAAGCCTAAAGTGTCTTTCGACAGGGGCGAGACAGTCAAAGTGGTGGAAGGGCCGTTCGCGAACTTCTCGGGTGTTATAGAAGAGGTCAGGCCGGATAAGGCCAAGGTTCAGGTGCTTGTGACTATTTTCGGAAGAACGACGCCTATAGAATTGGATTTTAATCAGGTGGAGAAAATCTAAAATGAAAAAGATAGACGGATACATTAAGCTCCTTGTCGAGGCCGGAAAGGCGAACCCGTCGCCCCCTGTGGGGCCCGCGCTCGGTCAGAGGGGCGTCAATATCATGGAGTTTTGCAAGGCCTTCAACGCCAAGACGCAGAAGATGGAAGGTGTACTCCCGGTAGTCGTCACAGTCTATGCGGACAAATCCTTTTCGTTCGAGGTGAAGTCGCCGCCGGTGTCTTATCTTCTTAAGAAGATAGCAAAGGTTCAAAAGGGTTCCGGTGAGGTTCCGAAGAAGAAGGTCGGGAAGGTGACCAGGGCACAGGTCGAAGAAATCGCGAAAACGAAGATGCCGGACCTTAACACCGATAACCTCGACGCGGCAATGAAGATCGTTTCCGGGACCGCGAGGAGCATGGGTATAGAAGTCGTCTGAACCTTGTCAATGTCGTGCGGGGCCGTCGGGGTTTGGAGCGATGCTTCCGGACGGGGCCGATATGTAAGGGGGTCCCATTGCGTAAGGGATCAAGGTATTCGAGGAGATAGAGTTATGCCAAAGCACGGTAAAAAATACGACGAAGTGAAGAAGTCGGTCGATACTAAGGCGACCTACGGCCTCGACCAGGCCATGAAGCTCCTGGAAGAGACGAAGACGGCCCGGTTCGACGAGACGGTCGAGGTTGCGGTCAAGCTGGGGATAGACCCGAGGCAGGCCAACCAGCAGATAAGGGCCGGTATGGTGCTCCCGCACGGTATCGGCAAGGACATAAGGGTTGCGGTATTCGCCAAGGACGAGAAACAAAAAGAGGCCAGGGATGCCGGGGCCGACCACGTTGGCCTCGACGACCTCATAGAAAAAATATCGGGCGAAGGCTGGCTCGAGTTCGATATTTCCATAGCGACGCCGGACGTTATGAACATAGTGGCCAAGCTCGGTAAGGTGCTCGGCCCGAGGGGGCTCATGCCGAGCCCGAAGGTCGGTACGGTAACGTTCGACGTGGCCCAGGCGGTGAAGGAGGCCAAGGCCGGCCGTATCGAGGTCAAGAACGATAAGGGCGGAGTGGTTCACGCGCCTATAGGCAAGGTTTCTTTCGGCCCGGAAAGACTAAAGGATAACTTTCTCGTCTTCATGGATACGCTGATTAAAATGAAACCGGCGACATCCAAGGGCACATTCGTCAAAAGGATCACGGTCGCCAATACAATGGGGCCGGGGATCAAGGTCGATTTCATCGACGTGCGCGACGAGCTGAAAGGGGCCCGTGTGGCGGCGTAAGGGATTGGGCGTTCTATCGGGGAATTGCGGGTGAATCGGGAAATCGTGAGTAATTAAGGAGTACTTATAATGCTGAGTAAAGCTGCAAAAAACGAGCTGGTTGAAAGGTATAGCGCCGTCTTTAAGGCCAATCCCTCGGTTATGGTCGTCGAGTACAAGGGGCTTACGGTGAAGGAGCTCGAGGGGCTCCGTGACAACCTCAAAAAGGCGGGGACAGAGCTTAAAGTGGTGAAGAATACCCTTTTGCGGATAGCCGCAAAAGACACCGAAATTGAGCGCATCGGAGAATTGTTCGTGGGCCCGACGGCGGTCGCGATATGCGAAAGCGATCCTGCGACGGCTGCGAAGGTGTTTGTCGATTCTGCGAAGAAGATTCCGAATCTCAAGCTCAAGGGCGGTATAGTCGAGGGCACTGTAGTCGACGAGAGCGGTATTACGGATATTTCCAAGCTGCCTACGAGGCAGGAGCTCATAGCCCAGTTCGTAGGGCTTCTGGCTGCCCCGATGTCGAACCTCCTGGGCGCGATCACCCAGATGCAGAGCAAGGTGCTCTATGCGCTGGACGCCGTGAAGGAAAAGAAAGAAAAAGAAGGAAATTAATTGTTTCATGCAGGTTAAGTCATACTTTTATATATTCCAAGGAGGTTTTTAGACAATGGCTGACATTACGAGAAGTGACGTCATCGAATATCTCGGCAAGGCTAGCATGCTCGAAATTTCGGAGTTGATAAAGGAAATCGAAGACAAATTCGACGTTAAGGCTGCGGCTCCCCAGGTGGCGGTTGCGGCGGCTCCCGGCGCAGCGGGCGGAGAGGCTGCCGCTGAACAGGCTGAAAAGACCGAGTTCAACGTTATACTCAAGGCTGCGGGAGCGAACAAGATCCAGGTCATCAAGGCCGTGAGAGAAGTGACCTCGCTCGGTCTCAAGGAAGCCAAGGAGCTCGTAGAGGGTGCCCCCAAGGCGGTAAAAGAAGGTGTAGACAAGCAGGAAGCCGAGAATATAAAGAAAAAGCTCGAAGAATCCGGCGCCGAAGTAGAAGTCAATTAGGTTTTTTCGGGAAAGCCGGTATACTATAGTATCAGTTATTGTGTCGAAGTGGCTGACTGATATTTATATATACCTAATTTCCGACCTTACATCTACTAATAATCTATGCATCCATTCTCGGATAGATTATCGGTTTTGTCGCGGGCGAACGCCTTCTAGGCGGTCTATGCGGAGCTATACCTTTTTTGCCGAGAGAATTTAACAGCAGACTAAGGAAGCAGGTGTTAAATACACATATGGGGGGTAAGTAACGTTGAGCCTTGATGGTTTGGAATCCTATAAACTTAGAAAGAGTTTTTCGAAATTACCATCTATCCTCGAGATACCTCACCTACTGGAAGTGCAGGTCAAGTCCTACCACGAGTTCCTCCAGGCCGAAGTAAAGCCGGACGAGCGTCAGGACGTAGGGCTTCACAATGCATTTAAAACCGTTTTCCCGATAGAGGACTATAACGAAAAAGCCTCTCTGGAGTATATAAACTACAGGTTTGACAGGCCGAAGTACGAGGCGCAGGAGTGCAGGCTGAAGGGTTATACCTACGTGGCCCCTCTCTACGTCACGTTCAGGCTCGTCATATGGGATACGGAATCCGGTGAGGAGCGCACCATAAGGGACGTCAAGGAGCAGGAGGTCTATTTCGGAGAGATTCCGCTCATGACGCCCAACGGTTCTTTCATCGTGAACGGAACGGAGAGGGTTATCGTAAACCAGCTCCACCGCTCCCCGGGCGTGTTCTTCGACCAGGTAAGGAACAAGGACACCGGGTCGGGAAGGTCTTCGTTCTCGGCGAGGATCGTGCCTCACGACGGCAGGTGGATAGATTTCGAATTCGATTCCAAGGACCTCCTCCACGTACGTATAGACAGGAAAAAGAAGTTCCTCGTCAGCGTCCTTCTTAAGGCGCTCGGCTACGACGACAGGCAGATAATGAAGTACTTCTACCCGGTCGAGACGATTTACCTGGGCCCGGACGGGGTTACCAAGAAGGTGAACCACGACGTTCTTTCCTCCCAGAGGGCGAGCGCCGACATCACCGACCCCGAGACGGGCGAAGTCGTCGTCAAGAAGGGCAGGAGGTTCGTAAGGAACATCGTCGAGAAGCTGAAGCGCGCCAACATCGACATCGTTTCCATAGACGAGTCCGAGCTCATGGACAGGTTCGCCGCGACCGACATCGTCGACAAGAAGACGGGGGAGGTCATCGTCAACTTCAACGAGACGATAACCGACCAGAAGCTCGAGGAGATAAAAAGCGCCGACGTAAGCGAATTCGACGTATTTTACATCGACAACATATCGGTGGTCGCGTCACTCAGGAATACCATTCTTGCGGACAAGGTAAAGACCCGCGAAGACGCTATAACCGAGATATACAAGAAATTCAGGCCGACCGACCCGCCGACGCTGAGCGTGGCGGAATCGTTCTTCGACAACATGTTTTTCAACCCCGACACCTACAGGCTTTCACAGGTCGGGCGTCTTAAGATCAACTACAAGCTCAATCACGGCATACCGGACGACGTATCGACGCTGACCCCGGAAGACATAATGGAGACCGTAAGGTATCTCCTCGATCTCAGGGGGGGCAGGGGAACGACGGACGACATCGACCACCTCGGCAACAGAAGGGTCCGCACGGTGGGCGAGCTCATAGAAGACCGCTTCTATCACGGCCTCGAAAGGCTGGCCCGCTCCGTCAAGGAGAAGATGGGCTACCAGGCGGTCGAAAACCTGATGCCGAGCGAGCTGCTGATCCCGAAAACGGTCATCGCCGTGGTGAAGGAGTTCTTCGCCACGGGTCAGCTTTCGCAGTTCATGGACCAGACGAACCCGCTTTCGGAAATAACCCACAAGAGAAGGCTGAGCGCCCTCGGCCCCGGCGGTCTTACGAGGGAAAGGGCGGGTTTCGAGGTGAGGGACGTCCACTCCTCGCACTACGGCAGGATATGCCCGATCGAGACCCCTGAAGGCCCGAACATCGGCCTTATTTCGAGCCTCAGCACGTACGGGAAAATAAACGAGTTCGGCTTCATACAGACGCCGTACAGGGTCGTCAAGGACGCCCGCGTTACGGACGAGATAGTTTATATGAACGCGCTGGCGGAGGAAAAATACATTATCGCCCAGGCCAACGCCCCGCTGGACAAGGACGGCAATTTCACCTCGGAATTCATTTCGGCGAGGCACGGCGGCGAGTTCATGATGGTCGAGCGCGAGAAGGTGGAGCTCATGGACGTTTCCCCTTCGCAGCTCGTTTCGGTTTCGGCTTCGCTGATTCCGTTCCTCGAGCACGACGACGCCAACCGCGCGCTCATGGGTTCTAACATGCAGCGCCAGGCAGTTCCGCTCATACGCACGAGCACCCCTATCGTAGGCACCGGCTTCGAAAGCACGGTAGCCAAGGATTCGGGTGTCGCCGTCCTTGCGAAGAGGGACGGCGTCGTCGAGTACGTCGATTCCGCGAGGATCGTCATAAGCGCGACGGGCGAGACGTCGGGCACCGAAGCGGGCGTGGATATGTACAACCTGCTCAAGTTCCAGAAGTCCAACCAAAGCACGTGCTGGAACCAGCAGCCCATAGTCAAGAAAGGCCAGCCCGTAAGGGCGGGGCAGGTCATAGCCGACGGTCCTTCGACCGATTTCGGCGAGCTCGCCCTCGGGCAGAACGTCCTGGTGGCTTTCATGCCGTGGGGCGGATACAACTTTGAAGACGCAATTCTAATGAGTGAAAGGCTCGCCAAGGAAGACAGCTTCACGTCCATACACATCGAAGAGGTCGAGTGTATAGCGCGTGAAACGAAGCTCGGAAGGGAAGAGATAACACGCGACATCCCGAACGTCAGCGAAGACGCCCTCCGTAACCTTGACGAGAGCGGTATCATAAGGGTAGGGGCCGAGGTAAAGCCCGGCGACATCATCGTCGGCAAAATTTCGCCCAAGGGCGAAACCCAGCTTTCCCCCGAGGAAAGGCTCTTAAGGGCCATATTCGGGGACAAGGCCGGCGACGTAAAGGACACCTCGCTAAGGGCCTCGCCCGGTATTTACGGAACCGTTATAGACGTGAAGATGCTCATATCCCGCGTCGTCGACAAGGACGAGAGGGCCAAGAGCATCGAAGACTTCGAGGTCACCCGCCTGAAGCAGGACAGGGAAGACGAGGTCAAGATATTAAAGGACGACGCCTTCGAGAGGGTAAAGGCCCTCGTCACTGGCAAGGTGTCTTCGGCCAAGCTCACGGTTTCGAGAAAGACCGTGCTCAAGAAAGGCGACAAGATAACGGAAGAGATACTGGGCACCATACCGTTTGAAAAATTCGCCGACATTACGGTCGAAAAGGGCGACGAGATAGAGGCCGAGATAAAGCGCATAGTCGAAAGGACCTTAGAGCAGATAGATCTTACCAACGTCGTTTACGAGCAGCGCATATCCAAGCTGACGAAGCCCGACGAGCTCCCGCCCGGGGTGCTCAAGGTCGTCAAGGTGGACATCGCCGTCAAGAGGAAGCTCCAGGTCGGCGACAAGATGGCCGGACGCCACGGTAACAAGGGCGTCATATCGAAAATCCTCGCGGAAGAGGACATGCCGTACCTCCCCGACGGGACCCCGGTGGACATGATACTTAACCCCCTCGGCGTACCTTCACGAATGAACGTAGGCCAGGTGCTCGAAACGCATCTCGGCTGGGGGGCGAAGGCGCTCGGGAACCAGCTTAACGAGATACTCGAAAGGGAGTACAGCACCTCGGCGCTCAAGACCAAGCTGAAGGAAATATATAATAAATCGAACGAAGTCACGAAGCTTATAGACAATCTCGACGACGACGAGGTCCTGATGATCGCCAAGAGGCTCCGCCACGGCATACCTGTGAAGTCTCCTGTGTTCGACGGCGCGTCCGAAGAAGAGATTAAAAAAATGCTCAGGGATACGGGTCTTCCCGAGGACGGAAAGACCATACTTTTCGACGGCCAGACCGGAGAGCCCTTCGACCAGAAGGTTACGGTCGGCGTCATGTACATGCTGAAGCTCCATCACCTTGTCGAGGAGAAGATTCACGCGAGGGCAATCGGGCCGTATTCGCTCGTTACCCAGCAGCCCCTCGGCGGAAAGGCCCACTTCGGCGGACAGAGGCTCGGGGAAATGGAGGTGTGGGCTCTCGAAGCGTACGGCGCGTCGTACACGCTCCAGGAATTCCTAACCGTAAAATCGGACGACGTAATAGGAAGGACGAGGATTTTCGATTCGATAGTGAAGGGCGACATGAATTTCGAGCCCGGACTGCCGGAATCGTTCAAGGTCCTGCAGAAAGAGCTGCAGGCGCTTGCGCTCGATATCGACCTTCTCGAGGAAGAAGAGCTCGGAAGGGAATAAACTAAACAAAGGGAGGGAGACAACGTGGACGTAGATACACTATTTGAAAAGCCGAAGAACCCATCGGAGTATTCGGCTGTCAAGATTTCGATAGCTTCTCCCGAAAAGATAAAGGAATGGTCTCACGGCGAGGTAAGAAAGCCCGAGACGATAAACTACAGGACCTTCAAGCCGGAAAGGAGCGGGCTTTTCTGCGCCAAGATTTTCGGCCCGGTGAAGGACTACGAATGTACGTGCGGTAAATACAAGAGGCTGAAACACAGGGGAATCACGTGCGAGAAGTGCGGCGTCGAGGTTATCTCCTCCAAGGTCAGGAGGGAGAGGATGGCCCACATAGAGCTTTCCTCGCCGGTGGCGCACATATGGTTCCTGAGGAGCATACCGTCCCGTATAGGGATGCTGCTCGACATGACCTTGAAGGACCTCGAAAAGACCCTTTATTACGAGTCCTACGTCGTCCTCGATCCGGGGAACACGAGCCTTAAGTTCGCCGAGGTTTTGAGCGAGGACAGGTACAGGAAGGCCGTCGAGGATTACGGCCACAGCTTCAAGGTCGGCATGGGCGCCGAGACGATAAGGGAGATGCTGAAGAAGATCGACCTCGTCGAGCTCTCCGAGCAGCTAAGGCACGAAATGAAAAACACATCCTCCCCGATAAAGAGGGCGAGGATCGCCAAGAGGCTCCGTATATGCGAGGCCTTCAGGAAGTCGAAGAACCGCCCCGAATGGATGATCCTTACGAGGATCCCCGTTCTTCCGCCCGACCTCCGGCCGCTCGTTCCGCTGGACGGCGGAAGGTTCGCGACGTCTGACCTCAACGACCTTTACAGGCGAGTCATAAACAGGAATAACAGGCTCAAGAAGCTCCTCGAGCTGGGCGCTCCGGACATCATCGTCAGGAACGAAAAGAGGATGCTCCAGGAATCGGTCGACGCCCTTCTCGAAAACGGGAGAAGGGGAAGGCCGGTTCTCGGGCACAACCACAGGCCGCTCAAGAGCTTGAGCGACATAATCAAGGGAAAACAGGGAAGGTTCAGGCAGAACCTCCTCGGAAAAAGGGTGGACTATTCGGGCCGTTCGGTTATCACCGTGGGCCCCGAGCTCAGGCTCCACCAGTGCGGTATTCCGAAGCAGATGGGGCTCGAGCTTTTCAGGCCGTTCATATACCAGAAGCTCGAATTGTGGGGAGCCGCCGCCACCATTAAAATCGCGAAAAAGCTCGTCGAGCAGGAGGCCCCGATCGTATGGGACGCCCTCGACGAAGTTATTAAAGAACACCCGGTGCTTCTGAACCGTGCGCCTACGCTCCACCGTCTCAGCATCCAGGCCTTCGAGCCTATACTGATCGAGGACAAGGCTATTCAGATTCACCCGCTCGTCTGCCCGGCGTATAACGCGGACTTCGACGGCGACCAGATGGCCGTACACGTGCCCCTTTCTATAGAGGCGCAGACGGAATGCAGGGCGCTCGTCATGTCCACTAACAACATACTGTCGCCGGCGCACGGAAAGCCGATAATCCTCCCGACGCAGGACATCGTCCTCGGCATCTACTACATGACGAGGGACATGGCCACCGACAAGGGGGACGGCAAGATATTCTCCAGCATCGACGAAGTACACATGGCGTACGACTCGGGCGAGATAGGAATACACGCGAAGATAAAGGTCCGCGTCAACGGCAAGCTCTACGAAACGACGGCCGGGCGCGTGATACTTTACAACATCATGCCGGACGGCATACCGTTCGAGCTCGTCAACAGGGTCATGACAAAGAGGGCCATCGAAGAGCTCGTCGATACCTGCTTCAGGATGGCGGGCGGCAAGAGCACTGTAATCCTTGCGGACCGCATGAGAACCCTCGGGTTCAAGTATTCGACCAGGGCCGGTATATCGATATCGATAGGCGACATGAGCATTCCGGAGAGGAAAAAAGACCTCCTCCAGAAGGCCCAGGACGAAGTCGTAAAGGTACAGAACCAGTACTCTCACGGTCTTATCACGGACGGCGAGAGGTATAACAAGGTAATCGACATCTGGGCCAGGACGAGCGACGACGTCGCCCAGGAAATGATGAGAGATATTTCGTACGAAGAGATCGTCGACGAAGACGGCACCGTAAAGAGGGGCGCGAGCTCGAACCCGATATACATGATGATCGATTCGGGTGCGAGGGGGAGCCAGACCCAGGTCCGTCAGCTCGCGGGCATGAGGGGCCTTATGGCTAAGCCCTCGGGTGAAATCATCGAGACCCCGATCACGTCCAACTTCAGGGAAGGGCTGACGGTTCTCCAGTACTTCATCTCGACCCACGGTGCGAGAAAAGGTCTCGCGGACACGGCGCTGAAGACGGCGAACGCGGGTTATTTGACGAGAAGGCTCATCGACGTCGCGCAGGACGTAATGATCAAGGAATACGACTGCGGAACTGTCGAGGGCATAACCGTGAGCGACCTCGTCGAGGGCGGCGAGATAATAGAGCGCGTCGGCGACAGGGTGCTCGGAAGGGTTACGCTCGAGGACATAGTCGATCCCGTAAGCGGCGAGACGATAGTCAGGGCAAACCAGGAAATCGACGAGCAGGCCGCGGCCAAGATAGACGAGGCCGGGAGCGTCACGGAAGTAAGGATAAGGTCCGTGCTCACGTGCGAAACGCGCATAGGCGTTTGCGCGCTCTGCTACGGCAGGAACCTCGCCACCGGAAAGCTCGTCAACATAGGCGAGGCCGTCGGAATCATAGCGGCCCAGTCGATCGGCGAGCCCGGAACGCAGCTCACCATGAGAACGTTCCACATCGGCGGTGCGGCCAGCCAGAGGGCGGCCGAGAGCACGCTCGAGGCCACCCACGAGGGTACGGTCAAGTTCCAGAGCGTAAGGACCGTCGAGACGAAGGACGGGAGCTTCGTCGTAATCAACCGTACCGGAACGCTTATAATCGTGGACGACAAGGGCTACGAAAGGGAGCGCTACCCGCTCGCCCTCGGTGCGAAGCTCAAGATTGCCGACGGGCAGAAGGTTAAAGAAGGACAGCTACTCGCGGAATGGGACCCGTACACTACTCCGTTTATATCCGAATTCGACGGGACGGTGGGATTTGTCGATCTGGAGCAGGGTATAACCTTGAAGGAGCAGGTCGACGAGGTCACCGGTATTTACAAAAAGGTAGTCATAGAATCCAAGAGCCTGGATGTTCACCCCGGCCTCGTGATACACACGAACGAGGGGAAGAGCATTCAGTACTCGCTTCCCATAGGGGCGATTATCGAGGTTAACGAAGGCGATGCCGTGAACGCGGGAGACGTCGTGGCCAAGATAGCCCGTGCGACCGCGAAGACCAAGGACATCACGGGCGGCCTTCCGAGGGTTGCCGAACTCTTCGAGGCGAGGATACCGAAGGATCCGGCCGTCGTAACCGAGATCGACGGTATCGTGAGCTACGGGAAGGACCTGAAGGGTAAGAGAAGGGTCGTGGTGACGCCTGAGGTCGGAGAGCCGAAGGAATACCTCGTACCGAGAGGCAAGCACGTGCTCGTGAGGGAAGGGGAAATCGTCACGTCGGGCGACCAGCTCGTTGACGGCTCCGTCAACCCGCACGACATCCTCCGCATAAGGGGCGAACGCGCGCTTACGAGGTACCTCGTGGACGAGATCCAGGAGGTCTACAGGCTCCAGGGCGTCAAGATCAACGACAAGCACATCGAGGCCATAGTCAGGCAGATGTTAAAGCGCGTCAGGATCAAGGACCCCGGAGACACCATACTCCTCGTCGGAGAGGCCGTCGAGAAGCACATCTTCTTCGAAGAGAACGAAAGGGTGCTCGAACAGGGCGGAAGGCCCGCGTCGGCGGAACCGCTGCTCCTCGGCATAACGAGGGCGTCTCTCAGCACGGACAGCTGGCTTTCGGCCGCTTCGTTCCAGGAGACGACGAGGGTTCTTACCGAGGCTGCCTGCGAAGGCAAGGCCGACAACCTCCGCGGACTCAAGGAGAACGTTATCATGGGCAGGCTCATACCCGCGGGTACGGGGCTCCCGATATACAGGAACATCGACGTCGAGGTTCCCGTTCTCGAGGTTCCGGTGCCGGCCGCGGCTTCGGCTGACGAATAAAATCAAACTTTGAAATTCCGGGGGCAGGCGACGGAAATACCGTTACCCGCCCCCTTTTTTTTAATCCTTCATTATACAAGCGGCTGCCATGTCAGAAAACGATAAAACCCGGATGGACAAGGTCTACGATCCTAAAAAGGTTGAAGAGAAATGGTACGCCGAATGGATGGACAGGGGCTATTATAAAGCCTCGCCTGAATCCGGGCTCCCGCCTTTTACAATAGTCATCCCCCCGCCCAACGTTACGGGCTCGCTCCACATAGGCCACGCGCTCAACAACACTCTCCAGGACATACTCGTACGTTACAAGCGCATGAAGGGTTTCGACGCGCTATGGGTGCCGGGCACGGACCACGCCGGTATCGCGACTCAGATGATGGTCGAGAGGCAGGTCGAGAAGGAAGGGACTTCGAGGGCCGAGATGGGGAGGGGTGTGTTCATAGAGCGCGTCTGGAAATGGAAGGAAGAGTCGGGCGGCACCATAGGGACACAGCTCAGGCGGCTCGGCGCAATGCCCGACTGGGACAGAGAAAGATTTACATTAGACGAGAACCTTTCGCGCGCCGTGAGGAAGGTGTTCGTCGACCTCTACAACGAAAAGCTGATTTATAAAGATAAGAGGCTCGTTAACTGGGACCCGAAGCTGACGACAGCTATCAGCGATCTCGAAGTCGAGCAGCGGGAGGTCAGGGGGCATTTCTGGCATTTCGAATATCCCGTCGAGGGCAGCGAGGGCGAGTTTATAACCGTCGCCACGACGAGGCCCGAGACGATGCTCGGCGACACCGCCGTCGCCGTTCATCCCGAAGACGAGCGCTACAAACACCTCGTCGGGAAGAACGTCGTGCTGCCGCTGGTCGGACGGAAAATCCCGATAGTCGCTGACGAATACAGCGACCCTGAAAAGGGGACAGGTGCGGTGAAGATTACGCCTGCGCACGACTTCAACGACTTCGAGGTCGGGCGGAGACACAATCTCCCGATGGTGAACATATTCGACGCGACGGCGCACCTTAACGAAAACGCGCCCGAGAAATACCGCGGGCTGGAGCGCTTCGAGGCGAGAAAGCTCGTCATCGAAGACATGGAAGCGCTCGGGCTCCTGGACAAGATCGAGGAGACTACCCACACAGTCCCCTACGGCGACAGGTCGGGCGTAGTCATCGAGCCGTGGCTCACGGAGCAGTGGTACGTCGATGCGAAAAAGCTCGCCGAGCCGGCCATCGCGGCCGTCGAGGAGGGCAGGGTCAGGTTCGTCCCCAGATTCTGGGAGAATACGTACTTCGAATGGCTCCGGAACATAGAGCCGTGGTGCATATCGAGGCAGCTCTGGTGGGGGCACCAGATACCGGCGTGGTACGGGCCCGACGGTGAAATCTTCGTCGCACTCTCCGAGGACGAGGCCCGTGAGGCGGCGAGGAAACACTACGGCAAAGAGCCAGTCCTCGAACGCGACCCGGACGTCCTCGATACGTGGTTCTCGTCCGGGCTCTGGCCGTTCTCCACACTCGGCTGGCCCGACGATACGCCCGAGCTCGAGCGTTACTACCCGACGAGCGTCCTCGTTACGGGGTTCGACATCATCTTCTTCTGGGTGGCGAGGATGATAATGCAGGGCATAAAGTTCATGGGCGACGTGCCGTTCAGGGACGTTTACATCCACGGCCTCATAAGGGACGAGAAGGGCCAGAAGATGAGTAAGACCCGGGGGAACGTCATCGACCCGCTGACCGTCGTCGAGGAAAACGGGGCGGACGCGCTCAGGTTCAGCCTTACGGCCCTCGCGACGCAGGGGAGGGACATAAAGCTCTCCATGCCTGTCATACAGGGGTACAGGAATTTTATAAATAAAATCTGGAACGCCTCGCGTTTCCTTATCATGAACTTGGGAGACTACGACGCGGGGACCAAGCACCCCGACGGCGAGCTCTCGACGTACGACAAGTGGATACTTACCAAGCTCAACGAAACGGTGAAAGAGGTCGAGACGTCGCTCGACGGTTACGAGTTCGACAAGGCCGCGAGCGCCGTGTACCAGTTCTTCTGGTCGGAGTACTGCGACTGGTACATAGAATCCGTAAAGCCCGCTCTTTACGGCGGCGACTCCGCAAAAAAGCAGCAGGCGCAGGGGGTTCTCGTGAGGGTGCTCAAGACCGCCCTCCAGCTCCTGCACCCGATGGCGCCGTTCGTTACTGAGGAGCTTTACCAGAGATTAAGGGAGTTCGGCGTCGAGCTCCCGGGCGTCCGCGGCGGAACGGCCGAGAGCATAATGCTGAGCGCGTTTCCTGAGTACAGCCCCGGGCTGATTTTCCGTGCGGAGCATGATGAAGTAGAGCTCATGAAGGGGATTGTCGTCGGCATACGGAACCTTAGAGCCGTATTGGGCCTTCATCCTTCGGAGAAGGTGAGCGTCGTTCTCCTTCCCGAAAATAATATTATCAAAACACAGATCGAGAACAACAAGGGCTTCGTTATGAGCCTCGCGACGCTCACCGGAATGGAGATAACCGAAGGCGAGAAGCCCGCGAAGGCCGTCGCGCAGGTCATACCAGGGGTCGAAATATTCCTCCCCGTCGAAGGTCTCATCGATGTTTCCAGGGAAACCGAGAGGATCAAGAAAGAAATCGGCAAGATTTCCAAGGACCTCGAACGCACCGAGAAGAAGTTATCCAACCCCGATTTCCTCAGCCGCGCGCCCGAAGAGATAATCCAGAAAGAGCGCGAGATATTCGAAGAGCTTTCATTCCAGATAAAAAAGATGGAAGACGTCCTCGGCAAGTTGAGGGAGATCGGCTAAAACCTTTATTTCGCCAGCCGAATATTTTGAACCACTATTCCCAGGCCGGGAGCCTTGGACAACGGGCCCTCCGTCGTTAGTAACGGCGCGTCGTATATATGCGCTGCCGAAACGTAAAACGCATCGTAAGCGCTGGTGTTGTGCCTGTACCGCCAGGCGTCGTGGATGAGCACTGTATGCGAAATCCGTTCGACGTCCCAGCCGGCCAGGTCTTCGATCGCCAGTAGCGCCCGATTCTCTTCAAGCCTTTTCTTGAGCACCGCCCGTCTCAGGACGGAAAGTATCTCGACGTCCAGCAGCTCGGGGGCTGCTAGCTCGGCCCTCTCGATAAGCTCCGATACTTTCAGGCCCAGACTTGTGCGGAGGAGGTATTCGGCGGCTGCCGAAGCGTCGATTACGAACCTCATTTCGAGAGCTCGTTATCCCTTTCCCGTCTCTCTTCGTCGAGGAGGGAAGCTGCGGAGACGCCAAGGTCCGAAGAAGGCCGTTTTGCGAAACGCTCCCGCCATTCGCTTCTTTTCAGCTCTTTCTCGATCGCTTCCAGAACCACGTCGCTCAGGGTTTTATCGGCTTTCTTCGCGTGTCTCTTGAGGCGCTTGTATAAGGGATCGGGAACGTTTTTGACCTGTATAATCGCCATATCATGAAAGTATCATGATATCGTCATGAAGTCAACCGTCGTTGGATAAGAGAGCCGGTTATCCCCCGAAAAGCCCGAGCTGCTTGTGCTTGACCTTCTTGAGGTCGGTGAGCTCCACGGGGTACCTGCCTGAGAAGCAGGCGCTGCAGAAGCTCTCTCCGTTTTCGCGGCGCTTCGTTTCGTCCACAGCTTTCATAACCCCGTCGAGGCTTAGGTAGCCGAGCGAGTCCGAGGTTATGTACTTTCTTATTTCGTCTATTTCGAGAGAGTTGGCGATGAGCTCTTCCTTGAGGGGGGTGTCGATCCCGTAGTAACACGAGAACTTGGTCGGCGGCGAGCTTATTCTCATGTGCACCTCCGTCGCCCCGGCGGCGCGAATCATCTTCACTATCTTTCGCGACGTCGTGCCCCTTACGATCGAGTCGTCTATGATGACGACGCGCTTACCGTTAAGCACTTCCCTTATGGCGTTCAGCTTGAGCCTTACGCCGAAGTTCCTGATTGACTGCTGGGGCTCAATGAACGTCCTCCCGACGTAGTGGCTCCTCAGGAGCCCTAGCTCTAACGGGAGGCCGAGCTGCTCCGAAAACCCGATTGCGGCGGGCACGCCCGAGTCGGGCACGGCGACGACGATATCGGCCTCGGCCGGGTGCTCTTTCGCGAGCTGCTTACCGAGAGCCTTACGCACCTGGTAAACGTTCCTTCCCGTAAGGAAGCTGTCGGGCCGCGCGAAGTAGATGTATTCGAAGACGCAGTGTGCGTGCGGCACCTCGCCAAAAGGCTTGAAGGATTCCATGCCGTCCTGCGTTACGACGATAATCTCGCCGGGCTCGACCTCTCTTATGTACTCGGCCTCGATGAGGTCGAAGGCGCAGGTCTCCGAAGCGAACACGGGAGAGTCGCCGAGCTTCCCCATGACGAGGGGCCTGAACCCGTACGGGTCCCTCACCGCTATCATCACTTCGGGCGTGAGGAACATGAGCGAGTAAGCGCCCTTACACCTCGTGAGAGACTCGATTATCCTCTGAATAAGCGTTTCTTCCTTTGATTTCGCTATGAGATGGACTATGACTTCGGTGTCCGTCGTCGACTGGAATATCGCCCCATCGCCCTCGAGCTCTTCCCTGAGCGTCCGGGCGTTGGTAAGGTTGCCGTTGTGCGCTATCGCCAGGGCCCCTCGGAAGTAGTTGATCACGATGGGCTGCATGTTCTTGTCCTGGCTCGACCCGGTGGTCGAATAGCGGACGTGGCCTATGGCGTTCGTGCCGGGCAGGCGCGACAGTATATCTTCGGTGAAAATGTCGGAAACGAGGCCCATCTGGCGGTGGTTGTGGAGGTTCACACCGTCCGACGTGACTATACCGGCGCTTTCCTGGCCCCTGTGCTGGAGAGCGTGAAGGCCGAGGTATGTCAGGTTGGACGCTTCGGCGTTACCGAAAATACCGAACACACCGCATTCTTCTTTGAGCTTAGCCATAGCTTTTAAGGTCATTCTCGAAGCCCGTGGTCCACACCGTCAAAGCCTCGGATACGGGAACGTCCAGCAATTCCCGGACATATATTCGAGAACCCTCCACTCTGCCTATGATCTCCAAAGGCACCCCGAATTCCTGAATAATTTCCTCCAGCCTTTCGATGTTCTTCTCGTCGAATGAAATGATTGCTCTTGCCTGGGTTTCTGAAAATAAGAGGGCATCCGGTCTGATTTCAGCAGGAATGTCCACCCTGACGCCTAAAGGGCCGTTCGGATTGAAACAGCACTCCGCAAGTGCTACTGCGAAACCCCCCTCGGAAAGATCGTGTGCAGAGTTAAGTATACCTTCTCCCGAGGCTTTTAGTAAGGTCGCTATCAGGTTTTTCTCTCGTTCGAGATCTACCGACGGGGGGAGGCCCGCCGTTTTCCCGTGTATTTGCGAGAGGTATTCGCTCCCCCCGAGCTCCTCTTTAGTCTCGCCCAGGATAGCCACTACGTCGCCCTCGTTTTCGAACCACTGCGTGAGGCGGCGCTCGGCGTCGTCTATGAGACCGATCATGCCTACTGTAGGCGTCGGGAATATTGCCCTGTCCTCGGTCTGGTTATAAAAGCTCACGTTGCCGCTTACGATCGGTGTATCGAGGACTATGGCGGCCTCGGCCATACCTTCGAGCGCGCGTTTGAATTGCCACATGACCTCGGGCGTCTCCGGGCTGCCGAAATTGAGGCAGTCCGTGATAGCGAGGGGCAGGGCGCCCGAGCATGCGAGGTTCCTCGCGCTCTCGGCGACTGCTATCGCAGCCCCGGTGTAGGGGTCGAGATAGCAGTATCTCGAATTGCAGTTGACCGTCATGGCGACGGCCTTGGGCGTGCCCTTTATCCTTACGACGGCCGCGTCCGAGCCGGGGAGGGTTATGGAGTTCGTCCTTACCATGTAGTCGTACTGCTCGTATATCCAGTGCTTGTCGGCGAGCGTCGGCGAAGAGAGGAGCGTCAATAAAACCCTTTCGAGGTCGCCCGGCACGGGCAACTCCGAAAGGTCGAGCCGACCGAGCTCCGCGAGGTTCGAGGGCTCTTTCACCGGCCTGTCGTACGCCGGGGCTTCCTCTGATATCAGACTCAGCGGTATGTCGGCTACCGTCTCTCCGTTCTCGGTGATGACGATGCTGTGGCTGTCGGTCACCTCTCCTATGACGCTGAAGTCGAGCCCCCATTTTCTGAATATATTCTCCGCTACTTCTTCCTTTCCCCTTTCGAGCACTATCAGCATCCGCTCCTGCGATTCCGAGAGCATGACCTCGTACGGCGTCATGGACTCTTCCCTTCGCGGGACCTTCTCGATGTCGATCCTTATGCCGGTCCCGGCCCGCTCGGCCATCTCGGTCGAGGATGACGTGAGCCCGGCGGCCCCCATGTCCTGAATCCCGACCACGACGCCGGTTTTAAAGAGCTCGAGGCACGCTTCGAGTAAGAGCTTTTCGGTAAACGGGTCGCCTACCTGGACGGCGGGCCGCTTTTCCTCGGCCTCTTTCGTAAAGGTTTCGGACGCCATCACCGCGCCGTGTATGCCGTCGCGCCCGGTCTTCGAGCCGACGTAGATGACGGGGTTCCCGACGCCCTCGGCGTAGCCCCTGAATATCTCGCTGGATTTAGTGACGCCGAGCGCGAATACGTTTACGAGCGGGTTGCCGTCATAGCATGGGTCGAAATAAACCTCGCCGCCGACAGTCGGGATGCCGATGCAGTTCCCGTACCCGGCTATGCCGGAGACGACGCCTTCGGTGATGTATTTCGTCTTGGGGAGTGAAGGGTCCCCGAACCTTAGCGAATCGAGTATGGCTATGGGCCTCGCGCCCATAGTGAATATGTCCCTCAGTATCCCGCCCACACCCGTCGCTGCGCCCTGGTAGGGCTCGATGAACGAGGGATGGTTGTGGCTTTCCATCTTGAAGACGACGCAGAGGCCGTCGCCTATATCGACGACGCCCGCGTTTTCGCCCGGCCCCTGTATGACCCTCTCGCCCGTCGTGGGGAGCTTCCGGAGATAAATCCTCGAGCTCTTGTACGAGCAGTGCTCGGACCACATCGCGCCGAGTATGCCTATCTCCGTAAGGTTAGGCTCCCTGCCCAAAGCGCCCGTGATTTTGTTATATTCCTCTTCCGTGAGCCCGTGATCAAGGGCGGTTTTCAGGCTGGACATGTTCAGATTGTTCCCTCAGCGATTAATATACCAGTATATCGGCTTCAAGGCATTTGTTTCGGGCGATATTATCTTCAAAACGGAGGGAAGTATCAAGCCCTCGGGGCCGGGCCTAGCCGCCGGCCGCTCTTCGGTGGCTGCGTAGCGCAAGAGAGGCGCTTCATCCTCCTTGTACCGAAAGGATTGTTGTAATTGACGGCGATAGAGCATAATATCTTGGATAATTCATGGACCACGTAATAGTTTTCGTCTCCCTCGTCATGGCTGTCGCCCCTGTGCTGGCGGGACTCCTCTTTGTATGGTGGATAGACCGTTACGACAGGGAGCCGCTGAAGTACCTCTTCGGCGCCTTTTTCTGGGGCGGGTTCGGGGCCGTCATACTGTCGATCCTCGGCACGGAGGCGAGCATAAGGCTCCTCGGCGGGTCGATATACAGCCCCCATTTCGACACTACAGCCGTCCTGGTCGCGCCCGCCATAGAAGAGCTGATGAAGGGGCTTATCGTGCTCTTTTTCCTGAGGCTCCGGCACTTCGACAACATGACCGACGGCCTCCTCTACGGCGCGGCCTCGGGGCTCGGATTCGGCATGACGGAGAATTTCCTCTACTTCGCCCAGTACGCGAGCTACGCCCCCGGGTACGAGTGGCTGAATCTCCTTTTCCTCCGGAGCATGATGACGGCCAACATGCACTGCGCCGCGAGCGCCACGTTCGGGGCGGGGATAAGCAAGCTAAAGGACGGCGGAAGGGAAGCCCTCGTATCGGTCGGCCTCTATTATTTCCTCGCCGTGTTCCTCCACTCGACGTGGAACTTCCTCGTCACGTCCAGGAGCGAGGCCCACTGGACGCTGGCGGTTCTCATATTGTTCTCCTACATCGTGTTCATATTCATAATGTATGCTAAGTCGATCCTGACCGAGCGGCGGCAAAGAGAGGTACAGCTCGCCGAGGAGTTCGACCTCGGGGTGCTTCCCCAGAGATACAGGAAGATACTGATGTCGTACGGCGCCATGAAGAAGAAAGGCTGGTTCCCGAAATACCTTAACAAGGACAAGTACCTTATGCTCGTAAGCCGCCTCGCCCTGAGGAAGTCGTCCTACGAAAAGGCGGGATCGAGGCGGCGGGTCGTGCTCATGAGGGAGATCATGGAGATAAGGGCCGAGCTCGCGAAATTCTCGGAGCTCGTCGGAACGGTCACGGGCGAGGCCGAGCCTCCCGGGCAGGCCGGCTGACCCGGGTGCGGCGGCGTTTCCGGCGCCCCCGGGGCAACCCCCCGATTGCCCCTTATTGACTGTAATTGAGGGGGCTTCCGGCTATTGTATAACCTCACTACCCCCTGTATCCTTACTCGGATAGCGTTTAAAATTAATACGTATTCCGGCGACAATATGAACATCAAGGATTTAAGCCCGGCCGAGCTCGGAGAATTCGTATCGGGGAAGGGGATTCAGCCCTACCGGGCCCGCCAGATAGGTAAATGGATTTACGTGAGGGGGGCGTCGACTTTCGGCGAGATGACCGACCTGTCGAAGGACCTGAGAGAAACCCTCAAGGCATCCTTTACCATCGGCGATTCGATAGAGCTCGCGGGCGAGCAGGTTTCGAAGGACGGGACGAGGAAGTATCTCTTCACCCTCTCGGACGGGAACCGGATCGAAAGCGTCCTCATACCCGATAAAAAGAGGAATACGCTCTGCGTATCCTCGCAGGCGGGGTGCGCCCTCGGGTGCACTTTTTGTCTCACGGGCACCGTGGGGAAAATACGCAACCTGAGGCCCTCCGAGATAATAGACCAGTACCTGATAGTAAACAGGCTCACGTACGACTCCGTAACCAATATAGTCTTTATGGGCATGGGCGAGCCGCTCGACAACCTGGACAACCTCGTCCGGGCTCTCGAAAACCTGACGGACCGTAACGGGCTCGCGCTTTCGCCGAGGCGTATAACGGTCTCGACCTCGGGGCTGGCGCCCGGGATAAAGGAGCTCGGCGAAAGGATATCCGTCAATCTCGCGGTGTCGCTTAACGCGCCTACGGACGAGATACGAAACGAAATAATGCCTATAAACAAGCGCTATCCTATAAAGGAGCTCTTAAAGGCGAGCGTCGGCTTCCCGGTGCCTCCCAGAAAGGCGCTCATGTTCGAATACGTGATGCTGAGCGGCGTGAACGATTCCGACAAGGACGCGTACGACCTCGGCAATCTGCTCTCCGGGATAAGCTGCAAGCTCAACCTCATACCCTTTAACGAGGCGCAGCCGCTTCCCTACAAGTCGCCCTCTATGGAGCGCGTGCTGCGATTCCAGGAGATAGTGATCTCGTTCGGGATTAACGTCAGGATACGAAAGAACCGCGGAAGGGACATACTCGGGGCGTGCGGGCAGCTCGCTGCAACGTACCCGGCAAGGAAAACCGCCGGCGGAAGGGCGGCGGCGGGCGCCGCTATATAATACGAATACGGAAATGACGAAGAATAAAATGACAGGCTCTGAAATAAGAAATCGATTCCTCAAATATTTCGAGGAGAAGGGGCACACGATCGTGAAGAGCTCCTCCCTCATCCCGAAAAACGACCCGACGCTTCTTTTCACGAACGCCGGCATGGTCCAGTTCAAGGACGTCTTCCTCGGGCTCGACAAGCGCGATTACAAGAGGGCGACGTCGTCCCAGAAGTGCGTCCGCGCGGGCGGGAAGCATAACGACCTCGAAAACGTCGGCTATACGTCGAGACACCATACCTTCTTCGAGATGCTCGGCAATTTCTCTTTCGGCGATTACTTCAAAAAAGAGGCGATACAGTTCGGATGGGAGCTCATAACCGACGTTTACAAGCTCCCCAGGGAAAAGCTCTGGGTGACGGTATTCGAAGAAGACGACGAGGCCGAGAAGCTCTGGCAGGAGGCCGAAGGCCTTCTTCCGGGCAGAATAGTCAGGCTTGGAGAGAAAGATAACTTCTGGGCCATGGGCGACACGGGGCCCTGCGGGCCGTGCTCTGAGATACTCATAGACCAGGGCGAGGAATTCGGGTGCGGGAAGCCCGAGTGCGCCGTCGGGTGCGACTGCGATCGTTACCTCGAGCTCTGGAACCTCGTCTTCATGCAGTTCGAGAGGGACAGCTCTGGGGCGCTCAATCCGCTCCCGAACCCGAGCATAGACACCGGCATGGGGCTCGAAAGAATCTCCGCCGTGCTCCAGGGGGTTAAGAGCAATTACGAGACGGACCTCCTCCGCGGGATCATATCCAGGGTCGAAGAGATATCCGGGAAGACTTACGGCGAGGACAGCTCGGCCGACGTGTCGATGAGGGTCATCGCCGACCACGGGCGCGCAGTCACGTTCCTCATCTCGGACGGCGTGTTTCCGTCGAACGAAGGCAGGGGTTACGTGCTCAGGCGAATCCTCCGGCGCGCCGTCCGTCACGCGAAGATGCTCGGGATCGAGGAGCCGTGCCTTTACAGGATAGCCGCGAGGGTCAAGGACATAATGTCCGATGCCTATCCCGAGCTCGAAGAGCGTATCGGCTTCGTCGAGGAAGTGGTCAGGAACGAAGAAGAGAGATTTTTCGAAACTATAGACAGGGGCCTCGATCTTCTTAATACAGAGATCGAAAAAATGGGGGACAGGAAGACCATACCCGGCGACGTCGTGTTCAAGCTTTACGACACGTTCGGTTTCCCCGTCGATCTCACGCAGGACATCGCGCGCGAGCGCGGGCTCGTAATAGACTTCGCCGGCTTCGAAGCCGAGATGGAAAAGCAGCGCGAGAAGTCGCGGAAGGCCTGGAAGGGTGGCGGCGAAGGCTCGCTCCAGCCCCTTTACAGGGACTTCGTCTCGGGCGGCATGCTGGTCAACTTCACGGGATACGACAGGACGAAGGACACGGGGCGCATAACCGCGATTATAAAGGACGGGGCGCTCGTGGACAGCGCCGGCGAGGGCGAAAGCGTCGATATAATAACGGACAGGACGCCATTTTACGGCGAGTCCGGAGGCCAGGTCGGCGACGGGGGAACGATCGAGGCCGAGGGCGGCATCGCCGACGTCACGGACACCAGGAAGCCGCTCCCGACGCTGATCGTGCACCACGCGGTAGTGAAGAAAGGAACGCTGTGGGTGGGCGACACGGTCGACCTCCGCGTGAACGAAAAATTGAGGTACGGGGCTGAAACGCACCATACAACGACACACATCCTTCACGCCGTCCTGAGGGAAGTGCTCGGGACGCACGTCGGCCAGGCGGGCTCGCTCGTCGCCCCGGGCAGGCTCAGGTTCGACTTCACCCACCATTCCTCCATCGACGACAGGGATATAAGGAAGATGGAGGAGATAATAAACGAAAGGATAAGGTGGGACGATACGGTAGTCACCGAGCCCGATGTCCCCTACGACGAGGCGATCAAAAGAGGGGCCATGGCCTTTTTCGAGGAGAAGTACGGGGACAAGGTGAGGGTTGTGACCATAGGCGACTACAGCCGTGAGCTCTGCGGTGGAACGCACCTCGAAAGCGCGGGCGAGGCCGGCCTTTTCAAGATAGTTTCAGAGACCGCGTCTTCCGCAGGCGTAAGGCGTATCGAGGCGCTTGCCGGAGAGGCCGCGTGGAATTACCTCCGCGGGAAAGAAGAAAAGCTCACCGAGGCCGCCAGGGTTTTGCGGGTCCCCGAGTCGGATCTCATTTCGAGGCTGACGAAGCTCATCGAGGAAAACGAGGGCTTTAAAAAGGAGCTCGAAGGCTTTAAGAGCAGGATGCTCACCGAAAAAACAGGCGACCTCCTCCAGAACGTAAAGGAGCTCAACGGCGTGAGCGTGCTCTCCGTCGAGATACCCGACGCCGACCCCGGGCAGCTCAGGCAGGTATGGGACGGCGTAAGGGGGAAGCTCAAGTCGGGCGTGGCCGTTCTCGGAAGCAGGGACGGCGGCAAGGCCTACATACTCGTCGGAGTGACGGACGACCTCAAGAAGAAATACCATTCGGGGAATATTGCAAAGGAGCTCGCGCCTCTCATAGGGGGGAAGGGCGGCGGCCGCCCGGATATGGCCCAGGCAGGCGGGAGCAGCCCCGAGAACCTGCCCAAGGCTCTCGATAAGGTTTTCGAATTAGTGGAAGCCGGCTAACAGAATCTCTATTTACTTATCCCTTCGTCTTCGAGTGCGCTTCTGATTTTCTTTAGGGCTGCGCTTTCGATCTGTCTTACGCGCTCGCGCGAGATGTTGAACTTCGTGCCGAGCTCTTCCAGCGTAAGCGGGTTATCCGAGAGGACGCGTTTTTCTATAATGTACCGCTCGCGGTCCTTCAAGGTTTTCAAGGCGACGTCCATGCCGCTCCTGACCTTTTGCTCCTCCTCGGCCTTGGTGAGTATATCTTCCTGGTTCTCGTCGTCGTCGGCCAGAAAATCGAGGTGCGAAACGTCGTGCTCGCTCTTGATCTCGGCGTCGAGAGAGAGGTCTTTCCCGGTCATGCGCTGGTCCATCTCCATGACGGCTTCGTCCGAGACTTCGAGCTTGTCGGCGAGCTCGTGGTAGTCCTCGGCGCTCAGATTGTCGCCCCCCATTTCGAGCTCGTTCTTTGCCGAGCGGAGCTTGTAGAAGAGCTTTCTCTGCGCCTGGGTCGTGCCGACCTTTACGAGGCTCCAGCTCTTTATTATGTAGTTCTGTATGTAGGCCCGTATCCACCAGACGGCGTAGGAAATGAGCCTGTATCCCTTCGTCGGGTCGAATCCCTTGACGGCGTGCATGAGCCCGACGTTCCCTTCCTGTATGAGGTCCATCGTATTCAGCCCGTAGTTCTTGTATTCGTTTGCGACGCGGACTACGAACTTGAGGTTGGACGTGACGAGCTTTCTCGCGGCCTCGAGGTCGCCGTCGTTCTTGTACTTCATGGCGAGCTTGTACTCTTCCTCGCGGCTGAGGACCGGGTAGTTGCTTATTTCCGCCAGGTATCTCTGTAGAGACGTGGTATGCGCGGGAAGGAGCGCACTTTGCGGGGGAGGATCGACGCGGATTTTATCTTCTTCTTCGGGCATGGGCAGGATACTATACTGTAAATTGGAGTTTGACTATTAGTATACGTTTCGCCGGGCGGCTAGGCAACCGGCAAAATATGGCGCAGAGCCCGTTGCCGAGGGGATTTTCAATAAATTTTACCGGCGATTTGACGATGTTCTCTTGACGGACAGGGTTCCACTGTATAAACTTATTCGCTTTAGTTTTAAGCCCTTACAAATCGGTTCCGGCGTAGCTCAGCTGGCAGAGCGGGTGACTGTTAATCACTAGGTCGGGGGTTCGAATCCCTCCGCCGGAGCCAAAATTCAATCCGCTGATTTCAGCGGTGCTTAGTTAACGCAAGACCCCGTGGGGTGATCCCCTCGGGGTCTCGTCGTTTCCGGCGTGTCCACGCCGACTTACGCCCGCCCGCAGATTTACCCCTATTCTCCGTTTCGAAGCCCGCAGTCCGGGGACCGGGCGCAACCCTGGGGGTTGCGGGCGCTCACCGAAAATGTCCTCTCCGAATTCTCCCGTTCTCCGTTTTTCGAGTCGCCTTGTTTAACAGCCCGGTTGCATCCGGGCACCCGCTTCGACGTTTCGAACTCCCCTCCGGTAGGTATCCGACGAAAGCCGGACCAGTGGGTCCGGCGAAAGCGGATTACCAGACAGCGGAAACGGCCGTGAGATCGGAGACCGTTGTGGGTGCCGGCGGCATCGCCTTCGGGTGGTGTCGGACGGGCTCCAACGGTCTTCTCGACGTCAGGCCGATCCCGCCCCAGCGGCATCCACGACGGCACCTTTACGCGGCCTCCCGCAAAAGGAGGACCGGATGCCGGACAACGAACACGTCCCCGCCTCACTTGAAGAGGTGATATCGGAAATCGCCACGATCCTGGCCCGGGGCTACATGCGCCACCGCAACGGCCGCCGAATCGCCCCAGATTCCGGCAGTGGGGCAGAGCATGTAGCGCAAGTTGAAGAATCTGAGGCGTTTACTTCGATTCGCCTTGATATTCCGGGCCACCGAAGCCTTCATTCATTCACGAGTTAACGCCCTGAGATTGCGGTGCGGACGAACCGCCCGCCGGGGCGAAGCCCATGAACCAAGGAGGTTTCGGATGGAAGCAACAACGTATCAAGAGGTCCAGGGGCTCTCCCGGATGACCGTCGGAGAACTCCGGGACAAGTACCTCGAGGTCTTCGGAGAAGAGACCCGCTCCTACCATAAGGAGTTTCTGCGCAAGCGAATCGCCTGGCGCATTCAGGCCCTGGCGGAGGGTGATCTTTCGGAGCGGGCCCGGCGCAGAGCCGAGGAACTGGCCAACGACGCCGACCTGAGAACGCGGGCTCCGCGTGATCCGGTCGCCTCGGGTTCCTCCGAGGTCAAAGCGAGAACGGCGACCGGCCGCATATCCCCGTCGCGCGACCCGAGGCTGCCTTTGCCCGGAACTCTGCTCGCCCGCGAGTTCCAAGGCCGCGACATTGTGGTCAAGGTACTCGACAACGGCTTCGAGTTCGACGGCCGACGCTACAAGTCCCTATCCGCCATCGCTCAGGAGGTCACCGGGAGCAAGTGGAACGGGTTCCTCTTCTTCGGCATCGCCGATGCCGCGGCCAGAGGCGGGAGCCGCAAACCCGAGAGGAGGAACGAATGAGCAGAAACAATAACCGTGGCCGGGGAGAAGCCCGGGAGTCGGCATCAAGAACCAACGGGACGATCCGTTGCGCCATCTACACCCGCAAGTCCACTGACGAGGGGCTGGAGCAGGAGTTCAACAGCCTCGACGCTCAGCGGGAATCCGCGGAGGCGTATATCGCGAGCCAACGACACGAAGGGTGGGTGTGCATCCCGGATCGCTTCGACGACGGCGGATTCACCGGCGGCAACATGGAGCGGCCCGCCCTCAAGCGGCTCTTCGCCGGCATCGAGTCGGGCGACATCGACTGCGTGGTGGTATATAAGGTTGACCGTCTGAGCCGGTCTCTCCTGGACTTCGCCCGCATGATGGAGCTCTTCGACAAGCACGCCGTGAGCTTCGTCTCCGTCACCCAGCAGTTCAACACGACCAGCTCCATGGGGCGGCTCACCCTAAACATCCTGCTTTCCTTTGCCCAGTTCGAGCGGGAGATCATCTCGGAGCGCACGCGGGACAAGATGTCCGCCGCGCGCCGCAAGGGCAAGTGGGTCGGCGGGATGCCGGTCCTCGGGTACGACGTCGACCCGAAAGGCGGCAGGTTGATCGTCAACGAGGACGAAGCCGTACAGGTCCGAGGGATGTACCAGCTCTACCTGGAGCAGAGAGCCATGATCCCTGTCGTCCAGGAGATCGACCGCCGCGGTTGGCAGACCAAGCGGTGGACCACCAAGAAGGGTCAGGAGCGCGGCGGAAAGCCATTCACCAAAAACAGTCTTTTCCGGCTCCTGACCAACGTGATCTACACCGGCAAGGTTGATTACAAGGGAACCATCTACAACGGCGAACACAACGGGATCGTTGACGTCGATCTTTGGCAGCGGGTGCAGGATGCTCTCCGGCGGAACGGCAGCACCGGAGGAAAAGAGGTGCGCAACAAATACGGAGCGCTGTTGAAGGGACTGCTCTACTGCGCTCCCTGCGGCACGGGGATGGTGCATACCTACACGGCCAAGGACAACGGCAAACGGTATCGCTACTACGTCTGCCTGAACGCGCAGCAACGAGGCTGGGCGTCCTGTCCGACCAAGTCGCTCAACGCGCACGAGATCGAGACCGCGGTGGTCGAACACATCCGAGGCATAGGCAGGAATGAGGAAATCATCGCAGCGACGGCTGCAAAGGTTCGGGAAGAGAGCGGCAAGCGCATGGCGGAACTGGAAACCGAACAACGCGGCCATGAGCGTGAACTCAAACGGCTGCACACCAGAATCCAGAAGCTGGTGAGCGAGTCCTTCACCGCCGTCTCGAACGGAGGGGCTGCCATGGACCAGCTCGCCGACCTGCAGGATCAGATTCGAACCATAGAACAGCGGATGACCGCCATACGCGAAGAGGTCATCACGATCCAGAGAGAAACTGTTGATGAAGGCGACCTGGCCCGGGCGCTGGCGGTCTTCGACCCGGTCTGGGAGTCACTGTCTCCCCGAGAACAATCACGGATCGTCCGACTCCTCGTCGAGCGCGTCGGGTATGACGGGCGGGACGGCAGAGTGACCGTGACCTTCCGCTCACCGGGAGTCAAGGCGCTGTGCAGCGAGGCCGACATCCGCAGCCGGGAGGTGTCGGCATGAGGAATACCGCATCCGACGGGACCTGGCTAAGCCGGTTGGAGATCTCCTTCAGTTTCAAACCCAAGAACGGCAGGAAGAGCGACAACCATCCCCACGAGGCAGACCGAACCATCGAGCCGGGGAATCTGCCCCGCATCTCGAAGCTGATGGCCCTGGCGATCCGCTTCGACGGACTGGTCCGGCGCGGCGAGGTGCGGGACTACGCTGATCTGGCCAGGCTCGGCTATGTGACACGCGCACGCATCACCCAGATCATGAACCTACTCAACCTGGCCCCGGACATCCAAGAGGCGATTCTCTTCCTGCCCCGGACGGTCAAGGGGCGTGACCAGATTCGGGAGAAAGAGGTCCGTCCCATTGCCGCCGTTGCTCAATGGTCACGTCAACGAAAGATGTGGGCGAAGCTCACCGCCGAGCGGATGAGCTGACGCCCCGCTCAGGGCAACCGGCCGCCTCTCTATCCACCCGTCCGATCACCGATCTCTCTTCTCCTCACCCGCCAGCGATTCCTCAAACCCCCTGATTCATGTACATTTTTCTATTGACCTGACGCCTATCAGGTCGTATAATATCAGCCTGTAACGTGGCCGTAGTTTGCCCTGACCGGGCCCTGCGGCTGTTGGTGTTCGACGATAAGCCATTTGGATGGTTGAGGATACACATGAGTCAAAGACCGCGAGGCAGACGCCCCGTTCAGGAAATAACCGAGCCGCAGCGCCGTACATTGAAGGAGATCCGCCTCTTCACGAACCGGCGGGGGTTCCCCCCGACCATGAAGGAACTCGCGGACATCCTCGGAATATCGCACGCCAGCGCCCACGGCCAAGTGAGCCAGCTCGTGCGGAAGGGCTATCTGAAGCGGGAGGCGAGAAAGGCCCGCGGCATCGTCATCTTGCGCGATCCGGAGGATGACGTTCCGGATCTGGTGGCCGTCCCCATCGTCGGCCGGGTGGCGGCCGGCCAGCCCATCTTGGCCGAGGAGAACATCGTCGGCGAGGTGCTGGTCGAAGGCGGGATCGCCCGCTCGGGTCGGTGTTTCGCCCTCGAGGTGACAGGCGACAGCATGGTGGATGCCGGTATCCGGGAACGTGATTTGGTGGTGGTACGCGAGCAAGCTGTGGCGGAGAACGGCGATATTGTGGTTGCCCTATTGGAAGACGAAGCCACGGTGAAACGGCTTTTCATCCGTGACGAGAAAATCGAACTGAGACCGGAGAACCCGAACCATCGACCGATCCCGGTGGGACCCGACGACGGGCTCCGCATCCTCGGCAAGGTCGTCGCCGTCAGGCGGCCCGGCTCGAACACTCAAACGCCGGGGACGGCCTGGCAATAAGAAGCAAGGAGGAAATAACGAATGGCAACGTACAATCTCAGGCGTTTTGCCCATGCCGACGGCCTCAAGGCCATCGCGCGTGAGCATCTATTGGCTCTGCTGAACCCTCACAAGCCCTACTTTGACGGCCGAGGATTGACGTTGCCACCGCCGTCCGCCTCCGACGGCATTGATTACGACCAACTCGTCAATGTTCTTATGAACCCGGATACGGACACGCCGAAGGGCCTGCTCGACGCACTCTACTTTGTGCATGAGATGGCCACGCCCGAAGCTATGGACGTCCTTCTCCAAGAGGCGGAGAACAATGGCATCTCTCTCGACGGGAACCCCGACCCCACCGCGGCCGACGTGGCCGTTCAGGTCTACCTGCAGGACAAGGGCCTTCTCGAGCGCAAGCACGCCGAGCAGTACCTTTTGAAGCCCCGGTCCTTCGAGTATTTTCAGACCGATACACATCCGATCCCTAAGTTCAAACAGCCGACAGCGAAAGCCCTCGTGGCTCTGGAGAAGGACCTCGACGATTGGTTCGAGAAGAAAAAGCGCGGACGGGGATCGAAGGTCTTCGTTTACCCCAAGAAGGATTCCGTGTGGTTTCTGGTGCGCCACGGTGATCCGTTGCGGCGCGAAGGCAGCCTCGACGGCGGTCAGGCTTCGAGCGTCTTCTACCGTCCCGAAAAGTACGACGTGCTGGTTTACGAACCGACCATCGGCGAGATTCGAATGCACGCTTGTGGAAAAGGGGAAAAGGACCTCTTCCGCCAGCAGTTCGGCCGCCATGTGTTCAGCAAGGAGGATTTCTTCCCTGAGACCGGCAAATACACGCTCGAGCCGCTCCGGACCGACGGAGATGCCTCCGTCGTTTGCACGGACGTGGACGGCATGGAATGGGTGCGGCTCAAGGAGATTCAGTTTTTCTGGGGCGGCGCGGAGAAGGAGACCGAGATACGCAAGGCCAACGACGTGTTCGCCGCCTACGCCGGGCGCGGCCGCACCATGCCCCAGAAGGCACGGATCATCCGGGCGAGCTTTCAGGTGAAATTCACCGACTCCAAGACGGCCCGGACCGTGACCATCCGCCCATCGAACATCGCCCAGTACACCAGGGACAGTGACGCCTCCGTGGTCGAAGACTGGCTCACCAAGCGCGGATTCATCCTTGCCGAGCAGGAAGACGATGAGGAATAGACCGACCGGATTCTGGCAGGCACTCGAAACCGTCCCCGGCGCGGCCGCGGTGGATGCCGAGTGGAAAGCCCGGTTCGGGAACGATTATGGGACGGCGAAGGCCTTCCTTCGTCCGAACGGCAAACTGGCGTCTTCACATCCCTGCATGGTTCAACGCGGCTGCGGCTGTGAGCACGAAGTGGTCGTGCACGATCCGGAGGACATTGTCGCCGTCTGCAGGTGCGAACGTGGATGCGAGACCTTTGCCCTGCGACGATCCGACATCGTGGCATATGAGCTGGATCGTCCGGCTCTCGACACGGCGCTCGCCAAGGTCTTCGACCTGATCGAAGAAACCGACGCGGGAACCGACCTTCCCGGCACGACGCGCATCGGCGTTTACTCTCCATACGCCGGATACCGTTTCCCGGTCTACCTGGCCATCCAGATTGAGCCCGATGATTTCAATGAGAGGCTGGACGGTCTTTTGGGGAGAAATGGCACGCCGTTCATCCTCTTGGCTCCCACGCGGGAGCTCTGTTCCGCGAAGGCGGAGAAGCGCCTAACCGACAAGCGGTCGGGCTTCGTGTCCCTGTCGGAGAGCGTGGCCATCGGAGACAAGCGACAACTTCAGCTCCTTCGTCCCCTCGATGAAATCCTGGCACAATTCCGCGGGGTCAATCTTCCGCCTCCGAAGGAGGATGGTGCCACAGCCATTTTCCTTACACCGCCGGATGCATCATGGGGGGACGTGTCGATCCGCTTCAAGGACGGGCATACCGTCTCGGTCAAAGTCAAATCGGCCGGAGGCGTGTTCAATTACACGCAGATGGGCATGGCCAATAAGAAGAATGGGAACCCCACCGTTCAATGGGAGCTGCTCAAGGTATTCGCTGATGAACGTGGAGTATTGGACTGGAGCAGCAACAAGGCCCACAGACGCAACCAGAAACGCCGCGAACTCCTCGCCGCCAACCTGCGCGACTTCTTCCGCATCGAAGGCGATCCCTTCCGCCTGACGGATGACGGAAAGGGCTGGCAGGCACTCTTCCTCATCTCCCCCGACGAATAGCCTATCTTCCGGCCCAGCGAATTTTCGCTGGGCATCCGGAAAAAAAGTTAAAAAAAGTTTCCCCTCCGTAGCCCAGGCATCCGCCTGAAATCTCAGCATTTTCCTGTCCTTCACCATCGACGCGCCGGGCCGTCCCGCCCCTCTCATCGAAATTTCGCCAAAGAGGGGTGACGGTCCGGCGAGACCCTCACCCTGGAAGAAACGCCCGGATGATCCGGGTGAACGCCCCCTGGGAGGTCCATTCGCCGGACCCGCCTCCCAGGGGGCTTTTCGTTGATGCGCCCAAGTGCGCGAAAGGAGGTCCGGTATGACGGATGTTGTGACAAAGGCGGCCCTGACTCCTGCCAGGAAACGCCTGGTCGAGCTGATGCAGGAGGTCAACTACGGGCGGATCGAGGGACTGCGCGTCCAAAACGGCGAGCCGGTCTTCGATCCCCCGCCCACCGTGCTGCGGCTGTTTCTGTTCGGCAAGGACAACGGGCCGAACGAATCCCGCGGCAACGACGGCTTCGCTCTGAAAAAGAAGGTGGCGGAGCTGTTCGAGGTCTTCGACCGGGAGCGTTCGCTCTCGATCCAGGAACTCATGATCGACAACGGATTGCCCGTCCGCATGACCGTGGCGGACGCGGTCCGGGTCTGATTCAGACCCGGCCATAGAGCACGGTCCATCACCAGACAACAGACTGGCCGCAGAGCGGAGGTCGTTGTGGGTGTCGCCGATACCGGCGTACTCGCAACACCTCCGCTCGCTTCGTTTAGAGCGGTCGTCCCGGCATAGGTCGACACCCACACGAGCTCCTCCTCGGCCCCGAGGAGGCTCAGATGGGTTTCGACAAACGCTACGAAGGAATCGACGAGTATGCCGTTCAGATCATCAAGTACAAGGCAAGACAACTGGTCGGACGGGTGGGCTTCACCGAGTCCGACCGCGAGGACCTGGAGCAGGAGATGCTGATGGACCTGCTCCAACGCCTGCCCAAGTACAACCCCGACCGCGCCCAACGCAACACCTTCATCGCCCGCGTGGTGGAACACAAGATCGCCACCATCATCGAGGCGCGGAAGGCCGGACTGCGGGATTACCGGCTCTGCAATTGTTCGCTCAACGACCGCTTGGAAGACGAGGAAGGCGGCTCTGTCGAGCGTATGGAGACCATCGATCAGGAGGACTACCTGCGCCGCACGGGCAGACTTTCACGCCCTGCCTCCGAGTTGCGCGATCTCACCCTCGACGTTCGCAAAGCAATCGAGAAGCTTCCCCCCGAGCTGCGTGAGCTGTGCCGGCGTCTCGATACCGACACCGTCACGGAGATCTCCCGCGACACCGGGATTCCGCGGGGGACGATCTACGAGTCCATCAACAAGCTGCGCGCGATCTTCGAAGACGCCGGACTGAGGGACTACCTCTGATCGTCCGACGGTCCGGGTCCGCCTCCGGTAGGTATTGACCGGGTCGGATGCATGGAAGGCGTCCGAGAGGTCGCCGAAAGCATCCGGCCCGGGCGCGCCCTCCAACAGACCTTACTGAACGGAATGGAGGCAAGATCATGAACCGAGAACTTTACCGATACAACTTCGACTCCAAGGTCCCGATCCGGGACATCGAGGAGTCTCTGCTCCTGGCGGTGCTCGCCGCCGAGAGCCTTCACGGCCGGTCGCTGGTTCGGCTGGACGCGTCCTTCTGCCTGGATTCGCACAAGCGCTCCTGCGTCGTGGATGCGGCGACCGAGGTCGGCCGCGCCATCGCCCGCATCTTCACCGGCTTTCTCACCCGAGAGTTCGGGGAAGAGGCTTTCAAAGTCCAACGCGTGGGTGACGGCCCGGCGATCGGCCCCGAACTCAAAGCCACGGGGGCCGCCTGATGGAAGCGAAAACGACCACCACCTATTCGATGTGGAGCCTGTTCCGCAACTGCCGCAAGGCATGCGAGTGGCGCTACATCCAGGAACTGGTTCCCCTGGAACGGGACCACAACCTGGCCTTCGGCACGGTGATCCACAAGTGCCTGGAAATCTGGCACGGCGGCAGGGACCTGGGACTCGTCCTCGATTTCATCGACCGAACCTACGCCAACCGCGCGCAGGAGGAAGAGCAGAAGCGGGACTAGCACCTGGCCGCAGCGATGATGAAAGGCTACGCGGCCTGCTATGCGAGCGAGGAATTCGATGTCGTCGCCCTCGAAAAGACCTTCGAGGGGAGCATCGTCAACCCGGCCACCGGCGCTTCATCCCGAAGCTTCGTGCTGGCTGGAAAGGTGGACGGCGTCGTCAGGATCGGCGACGAGCATTTCCTGATCGAGCACAAGACCGCCTCGCAGGTGGATGCAGACTACCTGGAGCGGCTCTGGACCGATTTCCAGATCGTCCTCTACTCCCGCTACGTGGAAAAGACGCTCGGCATCCGCATCGCGGGCGTCCTCTACAACATCCTGGTCAAGGCCCGTCTGCAACAGGGACGCGGTGAAACCGAGGCCGAGTTCGAGGCGCGGCGGGCCGATCTGATCGCCAAATCCAAGACCGGCAAGAGCAGCGCCAAACGCAGGCTGCCGGAAAGCGACGACGAGTTTCAAGCGCGGCTGGCCGCCAAGTACACCGAGCCGGGCATGTTCCACCGGGAGATGCTTTATCTCTCCCGTGACCGGTTCGAGACCCTGCAGTCCGAACTCTGGGAACTGACCCAGGCCTTTCTCGACGCGCGCCGTCGCGGCGTCTTCTACCAGAACACCGCCTTCTGTTTCCACTACCGCCGGTCCTGCGCCTATTTCCCGCTCTGCCGCGCCGACGGCAGCACCAACGTCATCGAGAACTTTTACCGCAAAGTCCCCCCGCACGAAGAGCTGCGGGACGAGACCTCGTTCGAAGAGGCTTCGGCTTTTTGAGGACCCCATAGAAAAGGAGAACCGACATGTTGCCTACGAAGAAAAGTCCCCCCAAACAAGATCACGCCGATCTCACGGTGCTGGTTTACGGCCCTAGCAAGATCGGCAAATCGACCTGGTGTTCCCGGTCCGAAGGCGCGCTGTTTCTCGCCACCGAACCGGGGCTGAATTCGCTGGATGTCTTTCAAGTCCCCATCAGGAGCTGGGAAGAGTTGCTGGCCGCCTGCGGCGAAATCGCCGAGGGCAAGCATCCGTTCAAGACCGTCATTCTCGACACGGTCGACAACGCCTACCGGATGTGCAGCGACTACATCTGCGCGAAGTTCAAGATCGAACACGAGTCCGATCTCGGCTACGGCAAGGGCTGGGCGCTGATCAACAACGAGTTTCACCGTGTTCTGACCAAGCTGGCCTTCCTGCCTTACGGACTCGTCCTGGTCTCCCATTCCCAGGAAAAGGAAATCGAGACGCGGACCGGCAAGTACATCCGCATCATCCCGACGCTCCCCGACAAGGCCCGCAAAATCGTGCTGGGCATGGTCGACCTGATCCTCTTCTGCGATCTGGAAGTGACGAGCGACGAGAGCGGCAAACCGGTCTACCGCCGCGTCATGCGCACCAAGCCCAGCCCGCACTACGAGGCGGGCGACCGCACAGGACGGCTTCCCGAAACCATCGACCTCAATTTCCAGGCTTTCATTGAAGCATTCAACAGGCCGGCGGCCGCGCCGAGGGCGAGTGCCCCGCGGTCGGTGCCGGCACCGGGGGACGGGCAGGACAAAAAGCCCGCACCCGCCGGTAAATAAACCCCATAGATGGAGGAACAGACCATGCAGAACGAAGACTACGGACATTTCGACGAGCCCCGCGGCACCGAGGACATCGACCTCGCACAGTTCGACGACGATTTCGCGCATGCCGAGGTCGAGGAACGCGAGTTCGAGACCATCCCGGACGGAAAGTACCAGGTGAACGTCGAGCGGGTGGAGCTGACCCGGGCCCAGACCTCGGGAAACCCCATGCTCAAGTGGACGCTGCGAATCCTCGCCCCGAAGTTCCGGGGCAGGCTCCTGTGGCGCAACAACGTCATGGCCACCCGCGAAAACATCAAGTGGCTCAAGACGGACCTGCACACCTGCGGGCTGGACCTCGACAAGCTCTCCGAGCTTCCGGCCAACCTGGAGAAGCTCATCAATGTCAAGCTCGAGATCACCAAGCGCACGCGCGGCGAGAACGAGAACGTCTACATCAACCGGCGCATCGTGCTCGAAGACGGCGGAGACGAATACGACTCGGCGGCGCGCAACGCCCTGGCCCCGTTCTGACGTGGACCGGGTCACCGTCGTCGTCGACACGCGGGAGCAGGAACCCTACACCTTCGAATCCGGTTGCACGGAGGTCGTCCGCCGCGCCCTCCCCGCCGGGGATTACTCCGTCGAGGGGCATGAGGATTCCGTGGCGGTGGAGCGAAAGACCCTCGAGGATTTCGTCTCCACCGTCATCCGTTCCCGCAAGCGGTTCACCAGGGAGCTGCGCCGTCTCTGCGAGTACGACGCCGCGTGCGTCGTGGTGGAAGCGGACCTCCGGGACATCCTCGGAGGCCGCTACCGCTCCGGAGCGCATCCCAACGCCGTCCTGGGAGCACTGCTTTCCATCGTCGTCGATTTCGGCATCCCGGTGTTTTTCTGCTCCGACCGGCAGGCCGCCTGCCGGTTCGTGGAGGAATTTCTACACAGGTATCACCGGAAGGTATCGAGACGATGCGAACAAGATCAAACAACCAATCCGTAACCGTCCGCGGCCGCATCGAGACGGTCTTCTACGCCGGGCCGCGGTTCTCCGCAGGCCGTCTCACGACGGCAGACGGCGACGAGGTGCAGTTCGCCGGACGCCTCTTCGCCCGTGAGAACGAACCGGTCGTGTTGAACGGCCGCTGGGTGACCCACCCGAAGTACGGCCGACAATTCGAGGTCGAGGGCATGGAATACGACCTCGATCTGGACGCCGACGGTCTCGCCAACTACCTGGCCAACCACCCGGAGATGAAAGGCATCGGCCCGGTCAAGGCCCGTCTGATCGCCGAACGCTTCGGTCACGATTTCGACCGGATCATCACCGACGATCCCGGACAAATCGCCGAGGCTGCAAGGCTGTCGCCGGACGCCGCACAGAAGCTCCGCGTGGAGTGGCTCAAGACGCGGGAGACCAACAAGGCGATCACCTGGCTGGCCGCTTTCGATCTCACCCATCACCAGGTGACGAGCCTGGTCAAAAAGTTCGGCAACGACGTGCTGGGACTGCTCAAAGCAGATCCATACATCATCGTGCGCGAGGTCCGCGGCTTCGGGTTCAAGCGCGTGGACAAGATCGCCCGGAAGATGGGCACAGCCAAAGACGACCCCGCGCGTATCCGGGCCGGTGTTCTCCACTGCGTAAACGAATCGCTGGACCAGGGCGACTGCTGGATCGAGTTCGAGGAGCTGGTCGATCAAGCCAACGTACTGCTGGTCATGGACGTCCTCGACAGCCGGGACCGCATTGAGCAGGCGCTTGACCGGCTCATCGACGAGAAGGTCTTGGTCTGCGTCTCCCACGGCGGGAGGTTCCTCGTCGCCAAACCCGAAATCCGTGCGATGGAGGAGGACCTGGCAAAGGTCTTCCGGAACGGCGGAGCGCCCAACCCGCACTTTTCCGACCGAGACCGCCTGCCCGACATGGTCGCTGAAACCTCGTCGCAGCTCAACGCGGGCCAGCGGCAGGCCGCCGTCACCGCACTTCGTCATTCGATTTCGCTCATCTCCGGCGGAGCGGGCAGCGGCAAGACCTTCACCGTATCCGCCATCACCGGCGTTTACGAAGAACAGGGACTGCGCGTCATCCTGGCCGCACCCACAGGCAAGGCCGCCAAGCGTCTCGAACAGGTCGTCGGCCATCCAGCGGGTACGATCCACCGGCTGCTGGGTTTCAACGGCAAAGACTACGCCCGGGGACCGGACGATCCCATCGATGCCGACGTGATCATCGTCGACGAGGTCTCGATGGTGGATGTGCCCCTGGCTTGGCACCTATTTCAGAGCATCGATCTTGAGCGGTCCGCCGTGGTGCTGGTTGGAGACCACAACCAACTGCCTCCCGTCGGACCGGGCAATCTGTTGCGGGACCTGGTCCAGTCGCGGATGGTTCCCACGGTGCTCCTCGACCAGGTGGTTCGGCAGGCAGGCATCCTGAAGGAGAACTGCATCGCCGTCTTGAACGGCGAGGTCCGCAAGACGAGCGATGCCGAACCCTCCGGCCGACGGGCTTGGTACGTGGTGGATCAGTTCACCGATCAATGGGACGCGCAGCGGTTCGTACTGGACCTCTTCGAAAATGTGCTCGTGGAACGCCTCGGGTTCGACCTGTTGACCGATGTCCAGCTTCTGACCCCGACCCACAAGGGCCCGCTGGGCACACGCGAACTCAACTGCGAGCTGCAGCGTCTGGTGCAGCGCAGACTCTGGAATGTCGAAGCGCCCCCGACGCCCCCCGGTCGCCGGCCCAAGTTTCTCGCGCATGACAAGGTCATCCAGACCCGGAACAACTACGAGATCGGCGTCATGAACGGCGCGATGGGCGTGGTTCTCCACGTCGGCCGCGACGGCTCTCTGAGCGTGGACTTCGACGGCATCCCGGTGGAGATCGAGGCCGGTTCGCCCAACCTGCAGGACATCCAACTCGCCTATGCCCTGACAATCCACAAGGCCCAGGGCTCCGAGTTTCCATGCGCCGTGGTGGTGGTCCACAAGAACCACTCCTTCATGCATCACCGGAACCTTCTCTACACCGGCGTCACACGGGCCAGACAGACGACGGTCCTCGTCGGGGACCGCTGGGGCATCTCGAACTGCGCCAGAAAGAGGAAACAGGACGACCGCCGAACGTTCCTCTCCCTCCTGCTGGATGCAGGTCGCCTTGAGGAATCCCGTGTCCCCGCGACGACCAGTCGGTAGCGAATGGACATTCTTGGAGCGGAGCACGCATGGCATTCGAACGTCAGGACAACGTGAGGGAGTATTACCGGCGGATCACCGAGGTCGACATCGGTATGGTCGCGCGGGAACTGCTCGGCGCTCACGTCCTGCATGAATCCGACCGCCTGCTCCAATGCGACTGCCCGAACCACAGTAGCCAATCGCACCGGTCCCTTCATGTCATGCTCGACAAGCAGGGTTGGTATTGCTTCGGCTGCGGCGTCGGCGGCGACGTGCTCCAGCTCGTGGAGTTCATCCAATCGGGCCAGGTGACTCGGGGCCAGTCCGGCCCCATGCCGGAGAGCCATCAGCATGCCCGCGATTTCCTCGCGGCCAAGGCAGGTCTGCCGTCTTTGGCCAAGCACGGACTCTCGCCCGAGGAACTGGCGGAAGCAGAGGCCCTGCGCCTGGTCGAACTGCGGGTCCATGAGGTGTTGACGACCCTGGCGGAACACTATCACGGGCGGCTCAAGGACAACCCCGAGGTCCTCGAATGGCTTCGGTCCAAGTACGGCCTTACCGTGGAGACGGTCGACAGGCTCCTCATCGGCTATGCGGACAACGACGGCGATGAAGGAATCGTCAGGAAGTTGACCTGTAAGGAACGCGGTTTTTCCCCGCGGGATTTGGCGGCATCCGGCGCGTTCCGTCCCACCAACCAAGACGGACTTGATCCGTTCTTCGACCGGCGCGTCGTGTTTCCCTACTGGAGCCGCGGCCGCGTCGTTTTCATGATCGGACGCAAGACACCGTGGACGCCTGACAAGCCATGGGAGCAAGGAAAATACAAGAAGCTCCCGGTCCACGACGAAAACACCCGCAAGCACATCGCCCCGTGCATCGACAACAGCCACCTTTACAACGAGGACTGTCTGCTCGCCGACCCGGAACGGTTGATCATCACCGAGGGCGTGACCGACTGCATATCCCTCATGGAACATGGCTTCCCAGCCGTGTCGCCGGTGACTGTCCGTATCCGCGAAGCGGATTGGGAGCGGCTGCTGCCGCGTCTTCGCAACGTGAAGACGGTCTACGTCTGCCAGGACAACGAGATCTCCCAGGCCGGGTTGAACGGCGCGCTCAAGACCGCATCAGTCCTTTCCGAGCACCGGATACAGACACGGCTTGCGGTTCTCCCCCTGGACGAAAGACGCGAGAACGCCCGCCGGGAGTTGCGGGAGCGGTTTGCTCTCGACGCCGCCGTGGGTGCCCGCGAACTGGCCAAGCGCCTCGACGGCCGGACCCCGGATGAAATCCGCGAGGCCGAGCGTCTGCTCTCCGAAGCCAAGATCGACGTCAACGACTACTTCGTGGCGGGTCACTCGGCCCAGGACTTCGAAGAGTTGATGGCGAAGGCCGAAACGCCCTTGGAGTTCGGCATCTCGCATCTGCCGACCGACGTCTCGGAGGAGGAGCGCAACCGGCTGCTCGAACCGATTCTGCGCGAAGCCGCATACCTCACCCCGCTTGAGCAGAACCGCCATCTGAAACTCGTTCAGGAGCGGTACGGCAAAACGGGACTCTCGCTGGCCACGCTGCGCGACCAAGTACGGGCGGTGAAGAAAGAGCAGAGGTCCCAGGCCAGGCAGGAACGAAAGCGGGAAAAGCGCTCATCGGAGGCATCTCCCGGATCGTGCCGGGCACGGATCGAGGAAGTTCTGCTTGAGACCGAAGAGGAGCGCGGCGCGCCCGATTTCACGCTCGCCGCCGAGGCTGCCTACGATTGGTTTGCGGCCCACGGGGCCCGGTTCTTCCGCACGCCCCAGGGCGAGCCGTTCATGTTCTTCGAGGACACGATCCTGTGGATGGACACGCCCGACCGGGGCCGTAAGCGGCTCTACGCGTCGCTCATGTACAAGCACACCGGGATGGTGCAGACCACCGGCGGCGGCAGGACATTCTATGAGGTGCTGTCAAACCTGGCGGTGGAGCGCGGACAGGTGCGGGAGCATTTTTCCTGGCTTCACACGGACGTGGCTAGGGAAACGGTCTACTTCAACCTGAACAACGCCGACCACGAGATCGCCAAGATCACTCCGGAGGGAGTCGAAATCCTCAAGAACGGCGGCAACGCGGACGGGGTCATCCTGGACGGTTCGCGGAAGATGGCACCGATCCGTTTCCTTCCTGACGCCGATCCCGCGGAAGCCGACCGGCTCCTGGTGGAGCTGCTGCTCAACAATCTCACCTGCGCGCCGGGGGATCGGGTGCTGATCCTCTCTTGGCTCTCCTGCTTTCTCCTGATCGATTTCGCCGGCACGAGGCCCATGACCCGGTTCGAGGGTCCCGCAGGCTCGGGCAAGACCACCGCGAGCAAACTGATCTCGGCGCTGCTCTACGGCGAGCCCCAGCAGAAGAAGAGCACCGACGCGGCCAACTATACCGACGGCTCGCAGAACCCGCTCATCGTCCTCGACAACATCGAGGTCAAGCAGATGACCGAGGACCTGACGACCTTCATCCTGACCAGCATCACCGGCATCGCCAAGGAAAAGCGCAAGAGCGGCACGGACACCGAAACGGTCATCGAACGGACCAAGTGTCTGCTCAACACGACCGGCATCGAACCCCTGGGAGGGGAACTCGCGGAAATCCTGTCCCGCTCGTTCATCATCCGCTTCGACATGGACGAGCAGGCGAGCGATTGTTTCCTCGAAGCGAAAATTCTGGCTGCGCTCCGGGAGCACCGCGATCTGATCGTCTCTTCCCTGATGAAACGCACGAGCCACCTGCTGGCCATGCTCCGGGCCGGCGCTCAAGAGAAGGTGATGCGGCTTCTGCACCGGAGCCTCGGAAACCACAGCAAGCGGCGATGCAACGACTACCTGAGTCTCATGTACCTGATGATGCTCGCCGGGGAGCGACAGGAAGTGATCGACCGGGCGCTGGAGGAACTCCATCCGCAGTTCGTGAGCCGGATCGCCACGCTCAACAGCGTCAGCCTCGAGACCGCCCGCGAGTCCAATCCCATCGCCACCTGTCTGGCGGCGCTCTTCAAGGCCTACCGGCACGCACTCGATGCGGACCGGGAGAGCACCGCACTGAACGTCGCCAAGACCAACAAGGCGGCCTTCCTCGAACGCTACCAGCTCGATTTCCGGAGCGAGACGACCGTTGAGGGCGCTCTGGCCCGCGATCTGTTCGTGGCCGTCAAACGGCTGTCCAAGGATTTCGGCCTGTGCTTCAACATGAACTCGGTGCAGCAGTTCGCCCAACGCTTCTCGAACGACCTGGACACCATCCGCCAGGCCGGGTTCGAGATCGCCGTCAACCGGTCGGAGCATTCCGTCCGGCGCACCGCCACCTACGACATCACCTATCTCGTCTGATTCTTTCCCCTGACGATGCTCTCCCGTGCGAAGGGTACCCTTCGCAAACCGCGAAGGACCTTCGCACCCGTAAACCTCGTCATATCAAGCTGTTGAGCCGACCCTGCGAAGGTGCGAAGGGTTTCAGGGGTTCATCCCCTTACTCAGAAAAAATATCGCTTGTCGTGACCCCGTGTCTCCCGACGGACCACCGGTTGTTTTTTCGGTCCGCGCGGGAGTGATTCTCCCGGTACCCTTCGCACCTTCTCCTTCCTTCTTCATATCTAACAGCAATATCAATCATCTACAGCACTGCGAAGGCTCCTGCGAAGGTTCGAGCCGCATTCATCGACCTTCGCACCTTCGCATCCCGGCGGTACGGACCCCGCTCCGGTAGGTATCCCATGAAACGGAAACCACACGATTGGAGCAGGGAACGTGAGCCTTCTCGAACTCATGATGCAACAGACCGCCGGAGGATCGGCCCCGGTCGATACGAGCAATCCGTCGGTCGATGTCTCCACGCCGGAGACAACGGAACCGTCTGAGCGCAACGGTCCGCAGGAAACCGCCGATCCCGACGGCACCGCCCTCTATGCGGCCACGAATCTGGACTCCTGGGAAACCGACAAACCTCGACACTTCGCTCGGGACGTGGGCATGGACGGCATCTGCTACCGCCGTCTGGACCCGGAATACTACGCCTGGCTCCGGCACAAGATGGCGCTGGCCAAAAAAGCGCTGGAGGCGGGACGACTCGATTCCGCCGCCTTCGACGGATTGCGAAACCGCTTCAACGACATCCATGCATGGGCTGTCGCACGTTTCGGTGAGAACGAGCTTCTCGCCGCCGTTCGGAGCCTCGATCCTAAGACCTATCCGCCGCCGGCGATTGACCCGGCCGCCCAGAGTCGTCCCGCTTGTGCCGCACCCGTCTCTCCGGTTGCATGCCCCCCTGGACCGGCTGTCGAGCAATACCTTTACCCCAAGGACGGTGAGTGGCGTTTCACGGAGAAGGTCCCGCAATCAGCCATCGACAAGGTCGATGCCGTCCGGGACCAGGCGCTTTCCTTCGGCTGGTCCGAGGCGCGGCTCTATCAGAACCGGGGACGGTTCCGTTTTCCCTGCGGCGAAGACTACGGTCTCGTCTGTTTCGTCGATGCCAACGAACGCATCGGCCAAGTGACCCGGCAGTACATCGAGATCATCGGTCCGCCACCGCGGGAGAACCGCCTTCGTTTTCACAACCCGGATGTGGATCAACCATGGCTCAAGAGAACGAATCCAGAAACATGAAACGGCCTTACGCCAATGCCAGGGATGTCCTGCCGCCCGAGGTGCTCGACACCGTCCGACGGCATTTTAGCGGTCTCCTCTGGGTGCCGAGCGACGTGGGCTTCTACGAGGAACGCCGCAAGCTCGTGCTGGCGCTCAAGGATCAAGGCGTGCCCACCCGCGAAATCGCTCGGCTTTCCGGCGTCACGTCGCGTCGGGTGCGCCAGATCGTGGCTCAGAGCCGCGAGGAATCCATTCCGACGCATCGCGATCCGCTCCGGTAGGTATCGAGGGGGTTTCCCCTGAAGAGGGCGAAATTCGCCTTCCGCCCCGAACCCCGAGATGCCGAAACGAAAAATGCGGTGACCATGGCAGACGACAAGGCCCAAGACAGGATCGGAAAACACGACGCGGGTCAGCTCAAACGCTGGCACCGCAACGCCGCGTCCGAGCAGGAGGTCCGCAAGACGGCCAAGGCGCGGACCGGTAGCGGCGCAGTCCCTGGCAACCAGAACAGCCTGCGCCACGGCATCTACGCCGACCGCTTCCTCTCTCCGGAGGAGCGTCCTCTCTTCGAGGCCATCATCGGCCAGCTCTACCAGGACTTCGTGTTCAACAAGAGCTCGGACTTCATGCAGGTCGAGCTGGTGGCGGTCTACTTCCTCAAGCTTGGCCGCGCCCAGGAGTCCGGCGACTGGGACGCCGCCGAGCGGCTGGACCGGATGATCCGCTGTCACCTTAAGGACCTCAAGGCCACCAAGATCGCCCGTGAGGGCGAAGCGTCCCAGGGACCGGAGACGACGCCGGCCGAGTGGGCCACAGCCCTGCTTGAGAAGCTGGCGGAGTCGCAGAAAAAACCGGCCAGGAAAACGACCGCTGGAGGGAAAACACGGAAATGAGGTCGGATAACACCACCGCCCGCCATGCAGCGACCCGCGAAACACGCGGACTTGCGGCCATCCCCAGCCTGGGAATGTCGGATAAGACGTGTTCTCTGACATTCCGAAGCCGCCGGTCACCGGAAGGTTCTCTCAATCAATGCTTCCGCCCGGCTCCCGAAGGCTCCGATGCTGCCCGCATCATTGCCTGCGGATGTGTTCGGGGACGCGACTGTAGGCTGACTGTCTCTTTCCTCTGTCATTGCCTGTCCGAAGGCGGGAATGGAAAAGCGGCCCGGGTGGACCGCTTGGCTTCCATGGGCGGCGGCGGATCAGAGGCGCTCGAGGGCGTCCTCCAGCGCGCCGTCCACAAGGTGGGTGTAGACCTGGGTGGTCGACAGGTCCCGGTGCCCAAGGGCCCGCTGGACCACCAGGATGTCCCCGGTCCGGCTGTAGAGGTGGGTGGCGAAGGTATGACGCAGCGCATGCGGACTGAGCTTCTTGTCTATTCCCGCGGCCTTGAGCCAATACTGGAGCCGCCTGGCCACCTGACGCTCGCAGAGCCGCTCCCCGCGGTTGGAGAGGAACAAAGCCCGGCATTCGCCGTCGCCCCGGCGTCGGCGCTCGACCAGGTAACTCCGCAGGAGGGAGCGCAGAGTGGACTTTAGAAACTTCACTTGCGGGACGGAGCCCTTGGCGAGCACGCGGAGATGCTTGGCGTCGAGGTCCACGTCCTCGATGTCAAGGTCGACGAGTTCCTGCAGCCGGATGCCGGTCCCGAGGAAGACCTCGATGATGACGCGGTCCCGGATCGCCAGGGAGGATGCCCTGCCGCGAAGTTCCTTGAGCAGACGGCCCTTCTCGGCCTCGGTCAGAAACTTGGGGGGAGTCCGGGGAAGCCTGCGAAGGGTCAACGACCCGGCCGGATTCTCCCGGACGATCCCGTTCCGCTCGGCCCAGGTGAAGAACGACCGGACGGCCGCCTTGAACCGGTGCATGGACGCCGGCGAGCGAACGCCGCCTCCAGCCGAGGTCGTCACCTCCGGTGAGGTCAGCGCCTCGTCGATCATGGGGCTGGTCACCTCGTCCGGGACGATTCCCGGATGCCTCCGGAGGAGCGCCTCTGACAAGTACGAGAGGTCGCGCAGGTACGCGCTGATGGTGTTCTCCGAGCGCCCTTCAGCCGCGAGCCTTCTGCCGAAGGCTTCCAAGGCTTCGGTGAAACCGGGCCGCGCGCTGGGAGGCTCAGGACTGCTCAGCAGCCGGAGACTCGATGGCGTCGTGTTCGTCATTACGCTCTCCTCCTTTCTTGGCGCTGCGGCCCATGGGCGTGTCCTTGGGCAGGGGCAGCTTGTCGATGCGGCCGGTCTCCTTGGCCCAGATCAGAAACATGCGGAGCACCCGCTTGGTCTTTTCGACCGTGGGCGCGGAGCGCTCCCGCCCGTTGGGCAGCTTGAGCAGCGCATCGGACTTGAAGAATTTTCCCACGTGCGGAATGAGGACGCTGGACAGCTTGCGCTCCGCACCGAAGAAGGCCTCGATCTGCTCGAAGTCCTTGCCGTAGGTGTAGAGCGTCCGCTCCTTCTTTCCCTGGGTCCGCAGGTGTTCCAGATAGGCCTGTGCGGCCTGATGCAGGGTCTCGTTCATGACTCGTTCTCCTTTCGTTCGTTGAGTTCAGGTTTCCCGATCCGGATGGTCTCGGGTTCGAAAAAGCTCATTCGGCACCCCCTTTCAAACGGCTCAAGTCCTTGTAAATCAAGGCTCTGCGCACATTCACATACAGGCTTCGCGTGCGCCGGAAGTCAAGGCGTTCCATGCACATTCCAGAGAAACAATCAGGCCCTGGGCGGGCCGGGAGGGGAATCATGAGAAGACAGGTCGAAACGATCCTGAAGGCGCTGTTGGCGGCGAGTCTGGCGGCATCCCTGCTGGGTTGCGCCGCTGCCAGGCCGCCTCAGCGGATTCAGGACGCCATTCACACGGCGAACCGCTACATGCCGGAGTACGTGGCCGAGGCCAACAAGGCCCTGGCCGACGCGGAGCACCCGGACCGGGAGCGCCTGGCCGGCATCGGTGACCGCCTGGCCGGGGTATTGGACGCCCTGGACCGTTGGGCGTCGGGGCAGGAAACGCCGGAGGGGGACAAGCAATGAAGGAAATCCTGGAACGGAACAGCGAGGCCGTCCGCGAGGCTGGACGGCAACTGGTCGAAATCGGTGCGGAGCTGGCTGCCGGGAAGATCGACGATGCCCTGGCCCGGCTCGATACCGCCCGGCAGGCTTACCCCGAGTGTGAGGAGCTCGATCAAGCCGCGGCTGATATCGAAGGGGTGATCCGCGACCGCGAAGGGATGCTCGCCGTCCAGCACATCCTGGCCGAGATCGTCGGCACGGTCCTCGGGTCGGTCTTGAGGTCGAGGCTGCCCTGATGGCCCGGATATCCGCCAAGGAGCGCAAACTGGCGGAGACCCTGGCGGACCCGGTCCTCTGGGGACAGGGATACCTGCGCAACCGCGACGGGGGACAGCGGGTCTACTGGCCGCACCAGGCGGAAGACCTGCTCTGCCCGGACAAGAATATCATCCACCTCGACGGGCGTGATGTGGGCAAGAGCGTCTGCATCACCACCGACGCCCTGCATTTCGCCTTCACCAACCGCGGCTGCCAGGGACTCGTCGCCGCGCCCCACCAAGGGCATCTCGACACGCTGATCGAGGAGATCGAATTCCAGCTCGACGCCAACCCGGACCTCATGGTCAGTGTGGCTCTCACCAAATACGGCAAGCCCAAGATTCACCGCAAACCATACTTCCGGCTCGAATTCACCAACGGCGCGATCCTCTACTTCCGTCCCGCCGGGGCTTACGGCGACGCTTTCCGCTCGCTGCATGTGGACCGGGTCTGGGTGGACGAAGGGGCTTGGCTCACCGAGCGGGCCTGGAAAGCGCTTCGCCAGTGCCTGAAGTCGGGCGGCAGACTGCGCATCTATTCGACGCCCAACGGGCTGCGTGACACGACCTATTACCGCTTGACCGGCTCGACCCAGTTCCGGGTGTTCCGCTGGCCTTCCTGGCTGAACCCGGCGTGGACCCAGGAGCGCGAGGCCGAGTTGCTGGAGTTCTACGGCGGCCGGGACAGCGCGGGCTGGCAGCACGAGGTGGCCGGCGAACACGGCAAGCCTTCCTATGGGGCGTTCAACATCGAGCACCTCAATCTCTGCCGACAGAATGTGGTCGAGTACCAGAAGGTCGTCGTCACCGGCGGGGAACTGCGCGGCTGCGCCACCGAGGAGGAATCTCACGACCGCCTGGAGATGCTGCTCAATCTCCTGCCGCGGACCGGCGTCTTCTGGATCGGCGGAGACTTGGGGTACACCAACGACCCGACGGAGATCGTAGTGTTCCAGGAGATCGAACTGCCCGAGCGCAGGATCGTCAAACTGGTCCTTCGAGTCCGCATGGAGCACGTTGCCTATCCCCACATCGCCCAGACCGTCGCTCTTCTGGACCGGTATTACACAGCCGCGGGCATCGGCGTGGACAACGGCGGCAACGGAATGGCCGTCGTTCAGGAACTGCTGACCCTGGACAAGTACAAAGACCTGGCTCTTCAGGGGCGGCTGCGCGGTTATGACTTCGGGGGCATGACCACCTTGGCCGTGCGCGACGGCCACGAGGTCAGGAAGCGGACCAAGGAATTCATGACCAGTCTTATCGCCGGGGCGCTCCAGCGACGTCAGCTTGTGTTCCCCATCGAGGACCTGGAGATCGAGGACCAGTTCACCACCCACACCTACACGCTGCACGACGGACGCATCGTCTACTCAAAGGGCAACGACCACGTCATCGACGCCGTGCGCTGCGCCATGCTGGCCCGGGAGCAGTCCGTCCTCAACCAAGTGGGCGAGGAGACGGTCTCTCTGGTGCCGCTTACGACCGAGCCGGTCTTTATCTGAGGAAGGTCTGGAGCTTCGAGCCGGTCTCGTCGATATCGAGGACGGCGTAGCCCACATGAGCGTCGGGCAGGTTGATATGCGTCATCCGCCGATACCAGCGGGGCGCTTTGACGCCCCTTCCAAGGTCGATGGTATCTTCCGGAACCCGGCCGATGAATTCGAGTGTCTCGGCAACCCATGAAGCATCCGTTTTGGCGGTGTCCAGACACGATTCTCTTACGGCGTCGAAACCATCCCGAAGCCGTTTTTCCGCTTCCTCGACGGTGCTTACCGCGAACGCATTCCAGACCATGCTGGCGGGCGCTCCCATGTGTCCACTGACGGTGAAATCCGCCCTCGTCCTGGCACCGATAAGTTCCACGAAAGGCTCCTTTCCCGGGCTGACATGGGAAACGAAGATGCGCACCATGGCCGGGGCCGCATCCCTTTCGACGGTTTGTATCAAATCGGAGAACTGGGAAAGCGCGCTCCATATCTTCCCTCCGCCGCCTGCGATGGGCCGTTGCATCATCTTCGAGCCGGGAAGCACATTTCCACCGAGCCCGGAGATAAACGCCGGTCCGACCCGGTACCCACGCCGGTGATGCAGGATGTGGAGGTTTGTTACGGCGACATCGCCGTGGAAGAGCCGCTCGACGACCTCCTTGTCCTCGTGGTTTCCCCAGACGGCGTAAACGGGAACATGGAACGATTCGATCCCTTCGAGGAAAAATTGAAACGCGCCAAGCAAACGGTGCTCCCTCGCCGTTCTGATCATGTCCTTTCGGGAAAGCGCCAGGATTCGGTCCCGTTCGGTTCGCGGCAGATCGGAATGCGCGACGTGAAGACGAAGCTCCCGGTCCGAGAGGCGCTCGAAACTCCCCTCGTCGAAAAACCCGAAGTCCCCGGCGTGGATCACGGCATCGGCCCGGACCCGGTCGGTCAGTTCGTCGATCACCCCGAGCCTTCCGTGTGTGTCGCTGATCAGCAAGAATCTCATGCAGCTATTCCGTAGATTCCGGCAGTTCGAGGAGGAACCGCCATGCCGGGACCACTTCGATGGTCCCGCCGCCGGCCTCGATCCGCTCGTCCTCGTTCCGGGTCACGATGGTTCCGGTGGAGAGACCCAGTTCTGCCATCGCCTCACTCAAGGCCGCAGTCTCCCGTTTCCGCGTTTGCGGCTCCGCCAGAGACTCGCACACCTGGACCAGCATCCGCGGCCGGCCTCGCATCGGGACGATGAAATCGACCTCCCGGCCGGCCTTGGTCTTGTAATAGTAGATTTCCGGATGAAGACGCCGGAGCGCGGTGAACACGAGGTTCTCAAGGAGATGGCCGGAGTTGACCAGAATTCCCGACGACACCGAAATGACCAGTGCGTGATCGATGCAGTAGACCTTTTTCGGATTGGTGTTGCTACGCGCGAGGGACGGGTCGAATATGCGCACGGTGAACAGGAAATATGCGTCCTCGAACCATTCCAGGTAGTCCGACACCGCGGACTTCGGAGCCTTATGGCCCAGCGACTTGAGATAGCCCGTGAGACTGTTGACCGAGTAAAGCGAAGCGGTGTTGTCCACCAGCCAGTGCGCCAGATCGGTCACCGCCTTCGGGTGTGAAACATCGTGGCGCTCGACCAAATCCCGAAACAGGATGGTGTGAAAGTATTCCTGGTGGGTCTTGATCCGCAGGTTCCGGCCAAGGCCAGCGACCTCGGGGAAGCCGCCGGCCTCCCAGTATTCCTCGAAGGCCTTTTGAACGAGGAGCCGCTTTTTCGTCGACAGCGCGCCCTCGCTCGCGATTCCTTTGTAGTCCAGGAATTCCCTGAACGAAAACGGAAACATCTCCCACGAAAGCGCCCGCCCGCGCATCTGCGTGGCGATCTCCTTCGACAGCATTCTGGCTGACGAACCGGTCAGATACACCTCGCATTTTTCCGTGCGCATCAAACGGTCGACGAAGGGCTCCCAACCGGGGGCTGCCTGAATCTCGTCGAAAAAGCAGTAGATCGTCTCGGTGTTTTTCTTCTCCGGGTAGATGGAGTAATAGGCCTCGGCGATCAGGCCGAGATTGTCCTGCCGCAGGTTGTGGAGGCGGTCGTCGAAAAAGTTCAGATACAGAATGTTCTGCCGGGGAACCCCACCGTCCAACAGCCGCTGGATAACCTGGAACATGTATGTCGACTTGCCGCTCCGCCGCACCCCGATGCAGACGGCGGCCTTGCCGTGGACCGCCTCGATACGCAAACGCCGGGGCACCCCGGTCTCCAGTCGGGTTTCCTGGAAATCCAGGATGATGGATTTGATCGTCTCTATCATAGGGTCACTCCTGGCCATGGTTCCTTCCGGTTTCTGCCTTATCCGGGAATAAATATAGCCGGTTTGGTCTCTAAGTGTCAAGGGATATTTCCGGATACGGTCTGACCTCCCCAGCCCGAACAACCCGCCCACCGACGTTCCTTCCTCGCCTCCGGTAGATAACCCCAGGGGCGGGCTTTCCCCGCCACACGGCGCGAATGTCGCGCCCACAAGGGCAAGAAACCGAGAGGACCCCGGTGGAAACACGAAGCAACTCGACACCCGACAGCCCGGCATCCGGATCGGGCGCTGAGCCGACGCCGCTTTCAGCGGACGGTCTGGTGCTCGTTCCTCTGGCAGCCGCCGCGGCCTTGGACCCGTCCGTGTTCAGCAAGGTCAACGCCTCCGAAGCGATCCCGGCTTCCTGGGAGGACCGGGCGCGCAAGGCCTGGGAGTACTACCTCGAAGAACCGCTGGTGAAGAACTGCGTCAACTCCTGGCGCACCTTCGCCGTGGGCGAAGAAATCAAGATCGCGGGCGATGACGAGAAGGTGAAATGGGAGGCCGTGGATGTCGCCGACCGCCTGAGCGTCTCCGAGTTCGTTAAGGACATGATTCTCCAGCTTCTGGTCAAGGGCGACGCCGTCGGATTCAAACGCTACACCAAGGACGGCAAGGACTTGGAGGAACTGGTCTGCGTCAACCCGGTGTCGGTCAGGGTCAAGTACGCCCAAGGGCGGCTCGTCGAAGCCCGGCAGACGCCGGAAGACAATCCCGCCGCGGACGAGGGACTGGACCTTCCCGTGGAGCAGGTGCTCCATCTCAAGTGGGACGCGCCGGCCTTCTCGCCACGGGGCAACTCGCTCGTCCTTCCCGCGTTCCAGTCCATCGAACTCCTCCGCGACTACCGCCGGGCCGAACAGGCCATCGCCAAGCGCTGGGCCACGCCATTCAGGCTTCTCAAAGTCGGTGGCGCGTTCGGCCAGAAGATGGTCATGCCCGACCAGAAGATGCTCGAACAGGTCCGGGACATGGTCAACAAGATGGACCTCAAGAGCGGCTTGGTCGTCCCTTTCTACGTCACGGTCGAGACCCACGGCACCGAGGGGCAGGTCCTCAACGTCGAGGACAAGGTCAAGGAGGTGAAGGAGGACATCGTCGTGGCGCTAGGCCTCTCGCGGTCGCTGGTGACCGGGGACGGCCCGAACTTCGCCACGGCCTCGGTGAGCCTCCAGAAGATGCTGGTGATGATCCGGGAGATCAAGCAGGCCGCCCGGAGCATCCTGAACTGGATATTCAACGACTGGCTGGAGCTCAAAGGCTGGGAAGACAAGACGCTCCAGTTCCTGTTCAACGACCTCGATCCCTCGGACGCGGTCGATTTCAAGCGCCTGCTCATCGAGCTCTACGACCGCAAGCTCATCAGCCGTTCGAGCCTGCAACTGAAGATGGACCTCGACCCTGACATCGAGGCGGCCAACCGGGAGACCGAGAAGCGCTCGGTGGACATGCTCGACGAAAAGCAGATCAAGCCCATCGTCGATATGGTGACCGCCGGAATCATGGGCGTCGAGACGGCCCAGGAGATGCTCGGCCTCGACCCGGCGAAGAACCCGACGGGAAGTCGCGCCGAGGCATCGTGGGCCGGGCCGTTCGCCCGCGCAAGCATCGCCGCCGTCTGTGATGACTGTGTGCATTTCGACGGTGATCTCAACCACTGCCGGGTCCAACGAAACGAAACCACCTTCGACACCCCGGTCTGCCGCTTCTTCGACCCGAAAACCGCCGCGATGGAACGCGGCTCCGACCGGGAGAAGGAACCTACGTCCCGGCAGGCAGCATGCCGGGAGTGCGGGGGATGATCGGTGCGCTCGCGGCCAAACGTCCCCTCTCCCAAGCCGAGGCCATTCGCCTGGCCACGGAGAAGAGTGTCCGCGCACGCAATCTCTATACGGAGCAAACGGTCGCCGAGCTGACCGCGATGCTCGCCGCCGCCGAAGAGGAGGTGCGCCGCGCCATCCTCCGCTACAAGAGCCTCGGTTCCCTTCCCGATAACAAACTCGCTGCTCTCGAAGGCCTCAAGAAACTGCAAGCCGACATCCAGGAGACCACGAGCCGGCTGCACCGGGAGCAGACGCTGCTTTTCCGGAAGACGGCCAAGACATCCTTCCGCCAGGGCGTCTACCGCGGCATCGACGAATTCGCCGCGGCCCAGCTTCCCTTCTATCGTGACCTGACCCCGGAGGGCATCGACAAGCTCGCCGCCCGAGTGTTCACCCTGGTGGACACCGATGCCCTCGATTTCATGACCAACTACAACTTGGTCCTGGCCGGCGACGTCAACCGCGAGCTGGCCGACGGCATCAAACGGGTCGTGATGGGCGGCGTCGTCACCGGCAAGGGCGTGGAGGACATCGTCCGCGACCTCGGGCGCGTGGTGAAGAACCCTGAGTCCTTCCGCTACGCCGGTTCCAAGGTGTTCACCAAAGCGCAGTATCGCATGGAGGTGATAGCCCGCACGGAGGTCCTGCGCGCCCATAACCAGGGGCGACTCAAGTTCCACGACCGGGTCGGAGTTCGGAAGCTCGAATGGATGACCATGGAGGACGAGCGGGTTTGCCCCGTCTGCGGGCCGCTGGACGGCAAGGTGTTCGACACGAACCGCTTTCCCCAGCAACCGGCCCATCCCAACTGCCGCTGCACAAGCGTGGTCGCTTGGCCCCTGGTGATCTGCGGAGGAGAGCTGGGGGCGAAAGCCGCGGCTGAACCCGCCGCGTGCATCATCCCGCCCCAGGCCATCGAAGAGCAGGCGAAGGCCAAGGCGGCGGAAGACGCGAAGCTCAAGGCAGCCTTCGAAGGCGGACAGATCGCCGACCTGAACACTCTAAGCGTGAAGCAACTCCAGACCCTGGCCAAGCAGAACGGCGTCTCCATCGCCCGGACCAAAGCCGACTTCATCCATCTGCTCGACGCGGCGGAGCCGGGCGTGGACCACTCCACCCTCTCCGGAGCCGCCCTCGACGCCAAGCTCAAACAACACAAGATCGGCCTGCTCCGCACCAAGGACGACCTGATTCAACTCCTGGCGCAGAAACAGGCGTCCCTCAAGCAGGCGCAGCAACTGGCGGACCAGCTCAAGAAGATTCCGCCGAGCAGCGGGCTGCATGACCTCACCGTGGTCGAACTCCAGGAGATGGCCAAAGCCAAGGGCGTCTCCCTCAACATGACCAAGCAGGACGTGATCGACCTGCTCGACGAGTTGGAACCCGGCGTCGATCACAAGGCGCTCCAAGGCGCGACCCTGATCGACGCCAAGAAGAAGCACCACATCGGCCCGCTCAAGAACAAGCAGCAGCTTGTCAAGGCGCTGGAAAAGGCGGCCGGTGAGGAACTGGCGGAAAAGGCCAAGAAGGAACGGCCTAATATTTCAGAATCCTGATTCGATTATTCTTGGCCTTGTATTTTTCAATAATTCCCTGCTCCTCCAGTGCATTGAGACAGCGCATCACTCGGCGCTCAAAAGTTTTGCGAGGATTACCGCGTGTCAATACCCCTACTTCCTTAAGTATGCGAGACGTCATGGAATGCAGTGTACATGAATGATTCGGGCACTTCGCTAATGCTGAACGGATAGCTGTTTGTATTTCCTCGTTAGTTATTTCCTCCACTCGGCGTCCTGATGGACTGAAGTTGTTATCGGAATCGCCGGATAATATTTCTCCATCGTCGTAATCGTTTTCATCATCGTCAGCAGTATCGCTGTCGAACCCACTGAGATCATCATCTTTCAAACCGTCTTCAGTATGCGTATTCCTTTGCCGTGATGCTGAAAAGATGCCCCTTTCCTCCAAAGCTCGCCACAGCCCTGCAAGAGCACCGTCTTTATTGGAGTAAAAGGCCGATTCCCTGATACGATAAAACTCCCATCCGCAACGTTCAAGTTGCCGTTGGCGTTGCATATCAGCCTCATAACGCTCAGCGCCGTGCCAATAGTCTCCATCACACTCGACAGCCAGCCGCGCCTGCCCGCCCTCGACTACGAGATCAATACTCTTTCCCGCAACTTCATACTGTGGAAGCACAGTAAAATCACTGCGAAGAAGCTCCAAGGCAACGTCGACCTCGAACCAGCTTTCGAATGGCGCGGGAGGATTCACTACGCGCCGATTATCATACGAAGCTCTCCGCTCCAGCTCGTTCCGGTCGATACCGGCAATCTGTAGTGGCCTTGTGTTCTCGAAAAATTCGAGCAACCGCCGCCGTAAGTCATGCACACTAAGATCATCACAGGTAACCGAATGGAAAAGAATCATTTGATCGCGGGCCCGACTGGCCGCGACATTGAAGCGGCGCTCGTCCGCTGGTTTCGTCAGAGGACCAATTCTTTCGTTGCTGGCCGCTACAAGCGACAAGATCATGATGTCCCGCTCGTCGCCCTGGAAGCTGTAGGGATTGCCGCAGACCAAGCGTCGTCGTTCCATTTCCTCAGCCCCCAATTGTTCGAATAGTTGGTTTTCGATCAAGGCCGCTTGCGCTTCGCCTTGAAGAACTACTACGCCCATCGTCTTGCCGTCGTACCGGTTGTCGCCGCACATCTCGACAACCCTTTGGACGATGGCTTCGGCTTCCGGTCGATTGATTATTCGGTTATTTGAACCTTCGCGATACCCGCCGTTCACAAAAACATGCTCTAGCGGCGGTAACCGGTTAGGGCCGTACTGCCTCAATGGAATCAGCGGCGTATCCGAATAGCACAGGCTGTTGCTGAAGCGAATGATCTCCGGCATACAGCGGAAATGTTCCCGCAGCGTGATACGTCTGGTTCCATACCGAAGTTTCCCGTGATCGAATAGGCTGCTTTCAATATCGAACGACGACCTGAATTGAAAATCGTGAAGAAACTCTTCCATCAAACGATGAACCGCATCGCGTGGTAAACCCACGGCATCCGGACTGATCTGTTTGTCGTCTCCAACGATCAGTATTTTTTTACCGAGATAGAACAAGGGAAGCGCTTCGACGCCGCATTGCGAAGCCTCATCAACGATAATCACATCGAACATGCCCGGTGCCGGATCAACCGTGTCCCAGACGCGATGGAGTGGCATTACCCATGCCGGAACCGCCTCACGGCATTTATTGAGGTGTTCTTGAGCCTCGCGCCGGTGGCGCGGCGCATGCTTACCCGTTCCCTTGCCAAGCCTCCGCATGGATTGTTGCCAAGCTTCCATGTGTCGGCGATGGTCTTCCTTGAGCCGCGAGAAACAGAACGACCAGGCGTGGATGGCGGCAAGCTTCGCGATAATGCTGTTTATCTCGTCCTCGATTTGTTTGGCGCGCTTGGCAAGTGCCGAAACGTCTTCCTGCCGGATGTAATCCTCGATCCAGTACCTCGCCTGCGCCCAATGCCAGGCATCGCCAATACGCTGGATTCGCTCATCCCAATAGGACTCGTTGTAGGTTTGTTCCAAGGATTTCGTTAACTGAGGGAGCAAAAGACGCAACTTCGAGAGAGATTCGTCCATCTCTTGAAGACTCTGGCGCTGCTTTTCCAAATCCAGCATCGTGTTCGCACGTAGTGCGAACTTCTCAAAGTCGCGGCTGCGAATTGCAGTCAGCAGATCGTTTGTCACGGGATGCACATCGTCCTTGACGGCCATACGGGAAATTTGAGCCTCAATATCTTGGATTGCCTTGGTGGCAAGCCGCTTACGAATACGGGCCGATGCAAGGCGACACGAGAAGACAATCCTTTCAATTTGGGATTCGTCGGCCCATAGGGGCTCGCCCATGTCTGGGCACTGGCTTGTCGCTTCCCGGCACTTGGCTATGATATCTTCGAGCGCCAACGCGTTTTCGAGCGCATCGTACAACACCTTGAGGGCGGTCAGTTGAAGAGCATGCGGCCCTTCAACCTTTTCACTACGCCCTTTCCAGAAACCCCATGCCTTTTCGCATTCAATACGGACGTGTAGCGCATCGGCAAGACTTGAGAAATGCTCGACGGTGGAGCATGGGCGTCCGCCAATCTTCACGGTCTTGATAACGTATAATCGCTCTTTCACCGGTTTGGACCGAAACAACCACCACCCCAGTTTCCCGCCATTCTCCATGTGCTCTTTCAGTTTATATGCGTCTTCATACAACGATCTGATATCTGTAGTGTCCGGGAATTCGATTCGCGTCTCGTCGGCGGACGCAACGATTTTTTCAATCGAGGTAATAACGTTCCGCGTAACACGCAAGAGTTCATGCCACAGGGACGAGTTTCCGCATAGAATATCGCGCAAGGCGTCGCTCATCCATGAATGTGGCATTGCGAGAAGTCTTCTTCGAGTGTCCCGAAAAAATGAGAACGTCTTAAGAATTGACTCAATGCTCGAAGGATTGCTCCTTGCCAGCAGATCGGCTAACCGATCGTCGACCCCACGCGATGCGTTCTGCTCTTCTTCGATTGCGCTTGCCTCATTCCTCACGAGTTCGGCAAATCGCTCTGGGGATGGCAACGTCTCAGGCTCAGGCCATGCAAGGTCCAATTCCTGGCGCTTCTCTGGTGTGAATTGGCACAACGCTTCAAGAACGCTTTGCAGATCGTTTGCGGTTATTGGACATATCTTGTCTAAAGGAACGGTATCCGTAAACCATTCGTAATCGGCTCGATTCTGGTTCACGACCTCAGCGATTCTGGCCGCCGTCCCACGATAGGCTCCCTCCGCGATGGACTGGGTATGCGTTTCGGACTCCCGGATGTCACGGAGCCGCCGGTTGACCTCCTCCTTCTTCTCACGGAGTTTCCGCAAGCGTTCCTCAAGTTCCGTGCGCTCTTGCTCGGCGTGGTCCTCGTTGCATTCCTCATTCTTGCGAAGAATGCCGCTAACACTGGATTCGAGAGAGCGGCGTTCCTCAAGTCCGCTGCCAAGAAGATTGATACATAGTGGCCGCAACTCATCAGGTATAAGTCCTTCAAGAACCTGAAGGGCACGCGGCGTTTTCGCCGTGATGAGCGTTCGCTGTCCCGTGGCAAGCAGATGGCAAATCAGATTGGCAATGGTATGTGATTTTCCGGTGCCCGGCGGCCCTTGCACGAGTACGCCGCTTGCAGTTCGAATCTTGTCAACAATGCGGCGCTGCTCATCGTTCGATGGTTTGGGGAAAAAGATTTCACCATCGAATGCAGCGTTTGCCTCTTCCGGCCCATTTGGCAATTCGAGGCCGTCCTTCGGACGGATTTCCGCGAGGTCCGCGAATTCGCCGGGGATGTCTTCGCCGTGCTCGATTTGTTCCTTGATCCGTTTTAAGGTTTCGGTAAGACCTTTAGCGGAACGCTTTCGCAGGATCAAAGCTGGAGCATATTCCACTATGGGCTTCGCCGAGGCGCGGACGTTTTTCGCTTCCAGCGAGCTGTCATAATCGCCTTGTGAGCTGATCGAATGCACCAAGGCTTGAAGGACGCCTTCGACACAGCCTTTTTCCCAAGGATCGTCTTGGGCTGCAGCCAGTGCCCCCTTCGCAGTCTCCTCAGCGCGTGCCGGTTGTTCCTCGATATCCAGCATATCCAGTTCGGGGCGCAGCTTGGCACCCTCTGTGTGGGGACGGACGGTGAATTTCCCCAAGCGGGCCTCAAACTCCAGAATGGCGTCGGCTACAACCAAATGACGCCGGACGCGCTGCCCGTTGGGCGTCTGCCATGTCAGCAACCCCATACCGAGCACCAATTCGTATTCCTCGCCGAGCCGAAGTTGCTCCTGATGAATGGCAAAGAGAGCGGAATAGACCTTGTGTACTTTCTCCCATGAATTGTGTTCTTCCGTCCACGGCAGCCATTTGTCTTCGACATACCGATCCCATGCCTGTTGAATCTCGGGATGCTCTTCAAGATGTTCGGTGTGCGGGATGGTTTTTGGCTGGTCCGAATCCTCGCGCCAGTCGAGGTTTGGGATTTGCCGGGTAATCTCTGTGAGGAGTTCGGGCAGGTCGTTCTTGTTTCGGAGCGATGGAAGGCTCACCCAATCCTTGCACTGAGCGGGAACCACGGGCAATTCCGGCTCCCGCCGATTCTGTACTTCCAGCCATTCATCCGGCTCGTGTTCCTCTTCACGTCCCCATGCCTGCGTGAAGCAATCGCGCTCATGCGGAAGATCCGATATCCAAAGTACTTTCTCGTAGTCGGCAATGTCGCGGATCAACTTCGTGCGCAATGACGCCAATCGAAGCAGATAATCGACCAATCGAACGGCTTTTTCATTCGAGCTTTGAGCTGAGGAGGGGTTCATTCCGTTCCTCCGGTTTGCTCCTTATCCGCCGCTGGCCTCTGACTCTTCATCCATTGGTCGATTTCCTCCCGGTCGAAGCGCCATTGGTTGCCGACCTTGGATGCCGGGATGTCCCCCTCCTGCGCCATGCGGTAAAGCTTGGTCCGGCCCATCTTCAGGTATTCGGCCAGTTCTTCTATTGTCAACCACTTTGTTCGGTCCATCTGCATCCTCTGCTCATGGTCGCGTCTTTGCCATGAAACGATAATGAATGATAGCAGCCGGCACATTCCGTGTCAAACCAAAAAGTCGGGCCGCGTCTCCTGATCCCCCTCCGACACTTTCCGACGGTCTCCGGTAGGTATCCAAGCGACAGGGCTCTCGGCCTGATTTCGGGGTTCACCCCGGGCACGGACCGACCGCCCACCGGCATCAACCGGATTTGTCGCGACATGACCGGAGAACCGAATGGAGCTTTTCGCAACCGACCGTGAACGGCTGGCGTTCCTCCTCGAAACGGACGCCGCCCTTGACCTGGACTTCGAGGCGCTCGAGGCCCAGGGCGAGGCGGCTGCCGAGGAGCCGTCGCCGGAAGAGCGGCCTAAATACATCACCAACTACATCGGCTCGAAGCAGAAGCTGGTCGACTGGATTTGGAAACACACGCCGGAGGGGGTGGAATCCGCGGCCGACGCCTTCTCTGGTTCGGCGGTCGTGGCCTACATGTACAAGACCAAGGGGCTGCGGGTCCTGGCCAACGACCGGCTGCGCTACTGCCACCACGCGGCCCGGGCGATCATCGAGAACGACAACGTCCGGCTCGGCGACGAGGAAATTGAAGCGCTGCTCGCCGACAACCCGAAGGCGGGCACCTTCGTCCGGGACAACTTCAAGGGCATCTTCTTCGCCAAGGGCGTCCACGGTCTGATCGACACGATCCGTGCCAACGTCGACAAGCTCTCGGGCTTCAAGAAAGACATCGCTCTCTTCGCCCTGGGCAAGACCTGCATGTCCGGCAAGGGCGGCTTCGGGCATTTCTCGTCGTCGACCCGCTACGGCAAGCGCGAGGACACCCCGGAGGAATTCAAGGAGCGGCTGTGCAAGAACGTGGCCCGCATCAACGCCCTCGTGTTCGACAACGGCAAGGAGTGCAAGGCATCCCGCAAGGACATCAACGACTTCCTGCCGGAGGCCAAGGCCGACCTCGCCTATTTCGATCCGCCCTATGCTACGGAGTTCTCGACCACCAACTACGAAAAATCCTACCACTTCGTGGAAGGGCTGATGACCTATTGGGAGGGGCTCACCCTCGTCGAGGATTCCAAGACCAAGCACTACGAGACCGACCACAAGACCGTGACCCGGGCCAACGCCGCGGAGTTCTTCGAGTCCTTCCTCGGAAACGCCAAGCATATCCCGCACTGGCTGATTTCATACCGCGACCACGCCTATCCGAACGAATCGGAGATGCGGCGGATCATCGCCTCCCTGGGACGGGATTCGTCGATGCGCTCCCACGATCACCATTACGCCATCACATCCCGGCACGGCGAGGCGTCCCACGCCAAGGAACGTCTGTTCATCTGCCGCAGAGCCGAAGGTGCGGAGCGGTCCGCCAAGGCGTCCACAGAGGACAGCCTGCGGGCAGAAGCCGTCTGGGAGGAAACCGCGAATGAGGTCCGCTTCCGCGTCCGGAACCCGGACGAGTTCGAACCCGACAGCTTCCGCCGCAAGCCCCTGGAGGGCGTCGACGGCGTTGCGATCATCATCGGACGCTTGAAAAAGGAGTTCGTGCCCGAAGGCGGCAATCCGCGCTCCATGGTGCTGCAGGCCTACCGGTTCGTCCGCAAGACGGAGAAGAACCCGGACGGCTGGACCATGGAAAAAGCCAAGGAGTGGATCGACAAGCACGAAGCCGGACGGGCCGTGGATGCCGCCCTGCGCGTGGAGGAGAACCTGATCGCTCTGGCGGATGCGCCGCTGGGCGAATCGCTGGACCTCTTGAGCTGCCAGGCCGGGAAAGCGGAATCGGTCCGCGTCACCGGTTTCATGGGCAGCAAGTACCTGATGCTCGGCTGGATCGAAAGCCATGTCCCCAAGGACGCGGAGAGCATCCTCGATGCTTTTTCAGGCGGGGCCAACGTCGCCTATCACTTCAAACGCAAAGGGCTGAAAGTCATCGCCAACGATCTCCTGCGGTATCCCCACCATCTGGCGCGGGCCGTGGTGGAGAACTCCAGCGAGACTCTGAGCGACGAGGACGTGGACCGAATCCTCGCCCCCAATGCGGACGCTGGCACCTTTATCGTCGATCACTTCTACGGCTACTACTACACCAAGCCGGTGCTCCGGTGGCTCGACCAAGTCTGGGCGAACATCCAGAAGCTTCACGGCTACAAGAAAGATCTGGCGCTGGCCGCGCTCGGCACCACCGTCAAGGCGAAGAGCGCCTTCGGTCAGTTCTCGCGGTCCAAGATGCACCGCAAGGCCGACCTCGACACGGATGCCAGCCTGGAGCAATCCCAGCTCTCCAATCCGCCGCTGTCCAAGTTCATCGAGTCGTTCCGGCGCTCGGTGGGCCAGCTCAACCGGCTCGTCTTCGACAACGGCAAAGAGTGCAAGGCCTTCAACCTGGATGCGGCCGAAGCGGTCCGGCGGTTCGGCGCGGACGTTCTGTATCTGGACCCGCCCTACGTCACCGAGTTCGGCAGCAACGATTACGAGGACTCCCTGCATTTCATCGAGGGTCTCATGACCCGCTGGGCGGACAAGGAACTCCAGGACAATCCCCGCCGCAACTATCCGTCCCGGACGCGTTACACCAAGGAATCGATCCGTTCCCTGATGGAGACGATGGCAGCCGACGCCCGGGGCAAATACGGCACGGTGCTCCTCTCGTACCGCGACCGGGCTTTCCCGCGGGAAGAGGAAATCAAGGAGATATTCGCCGAGCACTACGGTCTCGTCCGTGTCCGCGGCATGGAGGTGGACTACAACATCGCCAAGGACATCGGCCGGGAAGGCAAACACGCCCGGGAACTGCTCTTCGTCGCTTCCAAATCACGCGGTGCGGCGCGCTCCAAAGCGGATACGCGGGCACCGGCGGCATGTCACACCTCGTTCCCTGTGGAGCTGTCTATCGATACGTTCACCGGGCTCCAGACCGAAGCGGCGGCATTGGACCAGGCCGCGGGCGATCCGCAGTTCACCTTCATCCTCTGCCGGGCCGGCACGAACAAGAACGGCGACCACTTCACCCCAGACGAACTGGCCGCCCGCTACATGACGGCGGTCAACAAGAAGATCGACCTGAAGCATTCCCAGGATTTCACCGACATCGTCGGCGGCATCGTGGGGGCGGATTACGTCGAGGACGAAAGCGGCGGCCGGATCGAGTGCGCGGGCGAACTCTATGTCTCCGACAGCCCGCACGCGCAGTTGGCCTACAAGCTCATCCGCAAAGGGATCATCTCCCAGGTCTCCATGGAATGCGACTACGAGGAAGGCGAGTGCTCGATCTGCGGCAAACGCGTCGTTTCGAAGAGCGATTACTGCGTCCACCTGCGCAAGAACAAAGGCGGCGAGCTCCAAGGGCAGCCCGTCTACGAAATCCTCCACGGCGTCACTTTCACCGGGCTCGGGCTCCTCGACCGCAAAGGCGCGGACGAGAACGCCCGCATCCTGAAAGTCGCCGCGGCGGAAAACGATGGTTCGACAACCCACTCTGAAGGAGGTCCGACAATGGACGAGAAACACAAGGAAACCGAGGAACGGGAAGCGGATGCCGCCAAGAAGAAGGACGACGGCGGCGGCGGGACCGCGCCCGATGACAAGACCCGGCTCAAGGAACTGGAGCGGGAGAACAAGGAACTCAAACAGCAGGTTCTCGCGCTGCAGAAGCAGCTCGAGGAACTGGAGGCGGAGAAAAAGGCCGCCGCGAACCGGAGCCGAGCCCAGAAGCTTCTGCGCAAGATCGAAAAGAGCGGGCTGGCATTCGAGAGCGACGAGGATCGCGAACAGGAGCTGATCCGTCTGGCCGGTCTCTCCGACGACGCCTTCGCCGCCAGCGAAGCCGCGTTGGAGCGGATGATGAAGGCCGGTCCCCGCGCTCACGCCGACGACAAGGACGCCAAGGACCGAGGAGCCGGAGCGGAAACCGCGAAGGCTTCATCCGGCGGCGACGATCCGCCTCTTCGCAGCGACGCGGGCGTCCGTCCGAAGGACGTGGAAGACAAAAAGACGAGCCTCGAGGACCGGCTGAAGAGCGGCTTCATGGCAGCCTACCGGCAGCGAGTGGCGACGGCGACCGGCGAACCGGTTTCGACCAACTGACAAAGGAGGAATGACCATGGCTTTCATCAATCCCAATCACCGGGGCCTCGCATACGGCGACGGCTACCTGCAGGGCGACGGCCAACTCGGCCAGGTGGTGAGGATCGTCGGCAACGACCTCTTCGCCGTGAACACCACGCCGACGGCCAAGTCCTTCGGCATTCTGATCAAGGACTACAAGAACGGAGAGATGCCCGGCATCTACTGCATGGGCGGCGTCTACGAGACCGACGTCTTCGAGGGGACCGTGAATCCCGGCGACGACCTGAAGGTTTCGGCCAACGGCAAACTCACCGCGGGCGTGCAGGCGGGCGAGGAAGTCATCGCCCGGGCCGTCTCCGTCTCCGGCGGAACGATCAAGTTCCGGCTGCTCATCTGATTACAGGAGGAAAACGATATGGAGACGATCCGCATGAACGTGCACAGCCAGGAATACATGGAGACGATGGCGCGCCTGATGTCCGAGGCGCTCGAGTCCCCGGAAGGGATGCGCGCGCTGGCTGCGGCCATCGCCGAGCCCATCGAACAGGAAATCAAACGCAAGGAGATCTCTTCGCTCCTGCTCACGAAGCACACCCTGCCCAAGGGAGAGCGTCCTCTTTACCAGAAGAAGCCCAAAGTGAAGGCCTACTGGATTTCCACCGAAGGCGAGGCTCAGGAGCAGGAAGTCGGCAAGGACGAAGTGGAGTTCCCGACAAACCGCATCCACTCCGCTCCCATGGTCGACGTTTCGGTGCTCAAGAACGGCAACATCGGCACCCTGATGGACATCCAGACCTCGGCCGCGGACGAAATCCGCAAGGAGATCGACAAGCGGACCATTACGGTGCTTTCGGCGGCGGTGCCCGCGGCCAACACCGTGGAGGTGACCGGCGCGACCCTCACCGAGGAGGCGCTCAACGAGGCGATTTCCATCATCGAGGACCTCGAGTTGACGGTGAAATACATCGTCATGCGGGGCCGGCGCTTCAATGACCTGCGGGGCTGGAATCTCGACCCGGAAACCAAGGCCGAGCTGCGTGCCAAGGGCGTGATCAAGAACTACGGGACCGGCGGCATTCTCTTGACCGCCGCGCAGGCCATCGACGAGGTGCTGCTCATCCCCGACGAGGAGGTGGGCAAGTTGCCGGTGCGCGAGAATCTCAAGACCGAAGCCATCGAGCAGAAGACCCGCTTCAAGACGGGCTGGCTCGTCTGGTCGGAACTGGGGCAAGGCATCACCCGCCCGGACATTCTCGCCAAAATCAAAATTCTCGGCTGACGGAGGTGAACCGTGACCGTGAAACTGAAGAACATCCGGCCGGGAGTTTTGATCATCGCCGATGTGAAGCTGCGCCTTGATCCGGGCCAGGCCTTCGAAACGGAGTCGATCTCCCCTCAGATGGAGTCGGCATTGTCCGCGGGAAGGCTCGCCCGGATGGACGGCAAGGACGATCCCCGGAAACAGGGCGAAAGCCCTCCGACCGGTATTCAAGAGGAAGACCTTTCTGGACTCACCGCAGCCGAAGCTATCTCCCGGATCGGCACGGAAGGCGATCCCGACAAGCTCAAAGCCCACCTGGCGGGTGAAAAACGCAGGACGGTGATCGACGCCCTCAAGAAGCGGCTGACGGAGGTGGAAGGTGGCGCTGGCTGATCTCGTCGCCGTTCTCCGGACCGATCTGTCCGATCCACAGGGTGAGCTGTTCACTGACGATGTCCTTTCCCGCTGCATCCTGAAAGGCGTCTATCGTCTGGCGCGCGACCTGGAAACCTCTCTTTCCATCGTGAACGGAGAGGTGGTTCCCGAGCCGGAAGGCGAACCGCGCGAGCTGCTGCTCCTGTTGGGCCAGATTCATGCCTGCCAGGTCATGCGGGCTCAGACCGCCAACGCCTTCGCCTTTTCCAGCGGCGACAAGCGGGTGGACAAAACCAAGCAGCCGGAGCACTGGGCCGGGCTCGAGGAAGATCTCAAGGCCGTGTACAAACAGCGGCTGAGTGAAATCAAACCGGGAGCCGCCGCATCCCCCGAGGACTACATCATCACGCCCGGCGGACTCGCGCCGGTCATTTACGATCAAGGAAGCGAGATTGAACTGTGACCCTGCTGAGCGATCCCGAGAAAGCGTCTGCCGTAGGGGACGTAAAGGAATTGATCCTGGCAAGCTCACAGGAAGCCGCATTGCTGCGTGCAGTCCCCGGTGAGCGATTGTATGGATCGGACGACGCCTCGTTCACTGAAGTGGAGGCCTTTCCGCTCGAGTTCATCGAGACGCCTCCGGAAGATCTCGCCAACAAGATCGACGCCACGGCCTGCGTGCTCCCCGGTCTGGACGTGAGAGCGGAAGACCGGGTGCGCAGCGGCACAGACGTCTTCCGGGTACAGACCGTCGTGGAAGAGCGTCTCTTCGGCGTCGTGACCCACAAGGTGCTGAAGCTGGTGCGCATCCATGGGAGTTAAGCGTTTCGGCGATTGGGAACAGGCGAAAGCAAAGCTGGCCGCCAATCCCGGAGCCCGACTCGCCCTGGCGATCCGGCAGGCGACCATCAAGAACGCGCTTCTCCTCGTCCGCGAGATCAAACGCGGCATCCGGTCCCAGGCTCCCGGCGGAAAGGCGTTCGTCAAGTTGGCCGAGAGCACCATCGCACGCAAGGGTTCCAGCAAGGCCCTGATCGATACCGGCTTCCTCGTCAATTCGATCACTCAGCGCATCCTCTCGGACCGGGCTTTCGTGGGACTCCTGCGCGGCACTGTCAACAAGGACGGCGACGACCTGGTGAACATCGGCGCGGTGATGGAATACGGAGCCACCATCCAGCACCCCAACGGCGCGGTGATCGTCATCCCGCCCCGTCCATTCCTGCATCCCACGATGGAAAAGTACCGCGAGCAGATCATCGAGAACTACCGACAGGCGATCCGCGCGGCTCTCTGATCCCCGCCGACACTTCCCGGCCGCCTCCGGTAGGTATCCAGCGGAAACATTCGCTTGAACCGGAGGAACCTGACTTGGAAACCGTTCGCACAGTCATCGAAAACCTGATCCGCCTGGTCAAGGCGGAGATCGACCCGGACGCGCTGCTCGTTGCTGCGGACGACGTCTTCGAGGTGCCCAACGTTCCGAGCTTGATTCTGCAAGGACCGACGCTGGCTGAAAACGGAGACCGACGCACCATGGCCCGTATGCAGGAAAAGGACATCCCGAACCTCGTTTATGAGGAGTGCCGGTATCCCCGGCTCTACCACCTCGACTTCGACGTCATCGTCACCGCCGGTCACGAAGGTGAACTGCTGGACCTCCAGGAAAGAGTGTCCCGTTTCTATCAGCTCCACCCGATCCTGGCCGTGGAAGACCGAGGCTTCCTCAACCTGACGGAGATCGTTCCCTTGGGCGGATTGCGACGGGTGAACCTGTCGAACCTGCGCCAGAGCAGCGGCCGCTGCCGGATCGAGGACTGTCCGGTTTACGACGGCCTCGTCGAAACGGGCCCGCTCATCAAAGACCGGCGGTTCGAGTTCCGGGACGGCGTCGAGGAGGATCGGCTCCATACCCCATGAAACAAGGAGGAACCACTGTGATCGAAATCAAGAATCTTCTGTTCCAACCGCTCACGTTCCACCTGGCGGGAGGCGGCCGGGGGCTTCATCTGAATCCCCGCGAGCGCAGAACGCTGGAAGAGGACGACATTTCCCCCGAGATCGATGCCGCGGCAAAGCGGGGCTTCGTGTCGCTGACGTCGTCGCCGCCGACCGTTCCCGAACCCGAGACGCCGCGGGAAGAGCCGGTCGAGACCGAGACGGGAAACACCGGCGCAAACGGCGGCAAACGTCGGAAACGGAGGTAACCCATGGGCACGTATCTTTCACCGGGCATCTATACCCGTGAAGTCGACTTCAGCTTTTACGTCAAGCAAATATCCACCTCCTCCTGCGGCATGGTGGGTGTGGCCGAACGCGGCCCTATCAACAAACCCGTTCTGGTCACGAGCTGGGAGCAGTTCATCAACAAGTTCGGCTCCTACCTGCAGGCCGGATACCTCGCCTACGCCGCAAGGGCGTTCTTCGACAACGGCGGCTCCGTCCTTTTCGTGAACCGCATCGCCCATCTGACCGATCCCACGGACCGGAACACCCTGACCGCCGTGAAGGCGCAAGCTATCCTCAGGGACCGGCGCGCGGCGACGGCGTCACTCGCAACCGGCACCGTCGGCACGGATCGAATCGCGTGGCGGGCGATTCAGCCGGGGGCCGCGGGAAACGCCGTCTCCGTCGAATTCGTCGTTTCGGGAAACGATACGCCACTCTCCGTCGAGGTCTTGGGACAAGCAATCACCGTGAACCTGGCGACCGACGGCGCGGGTGATCCTGTATCCACAGCGGACCAGGTGGTCGCCGCGGTCGTCGGGTCTCCGTATGCCTCCGTGCTGGTCACGGCGGAAACGCAGGAGACGGGCATCGTCCAAGCCGCGGCCTTGGCAAACTTGTCCGGAGGCATGGACGCGATGGACACGCTCAGGGTGCGGGCGGCCGACGAAGGAACCTGGGGCGAGCGTCTCTCCGTCCAGGTCGAAGACGGTTCTCTCGATCCGAGCGGCGCTTTCAACCTGGTGGTCCGCCACAAAGGTGAGGTCGTGGAGGTCTTCAAGGACCTCTCGATGGACGAAGCGGCTTCGAATCATGTAGAGCTTGTCGTCAACGAACGGTCGGATTTCATCACCGTCGAGGACCTTGGAACCGCATCCGGCCTTCCGTTGGACCGGCCGGTGATCGGGGTGTTCGACCTTTCGGGAGGAGACGACGGTCTTACCGGGCTCGACGATGCCGACTACTCCGGCGATCCCTCCCAGCACACAGGCTTCTACGCCTTCGACGAGATCGACGCGCTGAATCTGGTCATGGCTCCGGGCGTCACGACCGCCGAGGTGATCCATGCCGGCATCACCTACGCGGAAAACCGCCAGGACCTCATGTTTCTCGCCGAAGCGCCCATTCACCTCGAACCCCTGGAAGCGGTCGACTTCCGCAAGGGCCAGGGGATGTATTCCCATGGGGCCTTCAACTCGTCTTATGCCGCGCTCTACTATCCCTGGATCGAGATCAACGACCCGGTGACCGGCAAGCGCAAGCTCGTTCCGCCCAGCGGAGCCGTGGCCGGGTGCTACGCCCGCAGCGACAAGAAGACCCACGTCTGGTACGCGCCCGCGGGCATCGACCGCGGCCGGGTCTTCAACGCCTTGTCCCTGGGCTACAAGACCAGCCGGGGCGAGCGGGACGTCCTCTATCCCGAAGGTGTCAATGTGATCGCTTCCTTCCCCGACAGCGGCATCAACATCTGGGGACAGAAGACCCTGCAAAGCCAGCCCTCGGCCCTCGACCGCGTCAACGTGCGGCGGCTGATGATGTTCATCGAGGAAGCCATCGCCGAATCCTCGCGTTTCGTGGTCTTCGAACCCAACAACCCGCAGACCTGGCGGGCGCTGATCCGGCTGATCAACCCCTTCATGCAGGACATCAAGGACAAGGGCGGGCTCTACGACTTCGCCGTCCAGTGCGACGAGGAGACCAACACCCCGGCCGTGATCGACCGCAACGAACTCGTGGCGCGCGTCTTCGTCAAGCCGACCAAGACGGCGGAATTCATCGAGCTCAACTTCGTGCTCACCGCCACGGGGGCAGATTTCAAAGAGATATTCAAGACCGGGTAAGGAGGTAAGTCATGCGCAGCGGCAACATGCCCAAGAGTCTGTATCAGAACTGGCAATTCGCCGTCGAGGTAAACGGCTTCGACGTGGCGCTCTTCAAGAAGGGCCAGGAACCCAAGACCGAGTTCGAGGAGGTGGCCTTCGCGCCCGCCGGTTCCATGTTCGACCAGAAGGTGGCCGGACGGGTCAAGTTCGAGGACATCACCCTGGAGAAAGGAATTCTCCAGGACGGTTCCGACGAGGCCGCCAGGGAGTGGATCAAGAAACAGGTGGACGTCAACGCCGTGGTCGGCGGCCTGCCCAACGACTACATGCGCGACATCGACCTCGTCCGCTACGACCGAACCGGCAACGAAACGCGACGGTGGACCCTGCACGGCGCGTGGATCAAGGTCCTGGAGTACGACGAACTCGAGGGCGCGAACACGGACAACACCATCGAGAAGCTCAGCATTTGCTTCCAGTATTGGACCTGATCCGAGGAGGTAGATCATGCACACCTTTGAATTGCCGAGCGGCATCGAGATCGAGCTCCGGGAGATGACCGGAGCCGAGGAGGAGCTGCTCACCAACCAGCGTCTCATCCGCACCGGCGACGCCGTGAACCAGGTGCTCAAGAACTGCATCGTGCGGCTGGGGGACAACGACGAACCGACGGTCAAGGATGTGCTGGACCTCCTCTCCGGGGACCGGCTGTTCATTCTGGTGCGCCTTCGTCAGATCTCGCTCGGCGACGAGGTCGAGCTGGAACTGACCTGCCCGAACACCGCCTGCCGGGCGGCGAACGCCGTCACGGTCAACCTCGAGGAACTGGAGGTCACGCCTTACGGAGAGGAACGGGAGTTCGCGTTCACGCTGCCCGGTTCCGGAGGCAAGGTCCGGTTCGGTTATTTGGACGGCCACAAGGAGAAACGCCTGGCCGCACTCAAAGAGCCTTCCATCTCCTCGGCCATGTTGATCCGAATCATCGACATGGACGGAGCGCCGCCGACCAAAAAGATCATGAACGACATGTCGATGCGGGACCGCGGCGCCCTCCGCCAGGAGATGCTGAGGGTGGACGCGGGAATCGACACGACCGTGGAGACCGACTGCCAATCGTGCGGGACGCGCATCCGCACCCGGCTGGAGGCTGAACCGGGTTTTTTGTTTCCCGGAGTTCGCTTGTAAGGGACGCGTTTTTCCTCGCCTACGGCGGGCTCCACTGGAGTTTCTCGGAAACACGGGCGCTGCCGCTCTCGGTCCGCCGCGAATTCGTGGAGGCACTGGAGCGGCAGCTTGCTTTTGAGCGTGAAGAAATGGAGCGCAGGCGCACATGAATGGAGATCTCGGACTCGGCGTCATCGTCTCGATGAAGGACGCGTTCTCGCAGAACGCGGCCCGGGTCCAGTCGTCCATGCAGTCCCTGGACGAGACGGTGGCCGCCTCCAGCGAGCGGATGACGCGCAACCTCGACCGCATCCAACAGGGCACCATGATGATCGGCGCGGGGCTGGCGCTCATGGCCGTGCCCGCGGGGCTCATCGCCTCCACCGCCGCGACCCAGAAAGCCCTGGGCGAAATTGCGTCACTCGGAATCAAGGACCTTCGGGCTCTCGAGGACGCCGCCGAGAGCTTCACCAACACCTGGGCCGGATACAGCAAGGCTGAATTCATCGGCGCGGCCTACGACGTAAAGTCGGCGTTGTCGAGCCTCTCCGACGAAGCCGTGGGCACCTTCTCCGCCATGGCCGCGCTCACCGCCAAGGCCACCAAGGCCAGCATCCAGGAGATGGTCGGCACCTTCACCACCGGGTACGGCATCTTCAAGCCGATCATGTCGGGCATGACCGACATGGAGTGGGCCAAGGCTTTCTCCGGAGCCATGGCTCAGACCGTAGCGTCCTTCAAGACCACCGGGGCGCAGATGGCTGAAGCCGTCAAAAACATCGGCGCGGTCGCCGCCGCTTCCAACATCCCGCTTCAGGAACAACTGGCTATTCTCGGGCAATTGCAGACCACCATGCCCGGTTCGGAAGCCGGAACACTCTACAAGGCTTTCATCATGAAGGCGGCCGAGGCCGGTGAACAATTGGGATTGTCCTTCGTGGATTCCACAGGAAGGCTCAAAGGGGTCATCCCCATTCTTCAAGAGATCAAGTCGCGCTTTCCGGACCTTACCCAGGCCGCCGCGCAGGTCCAGATCAAGAAGGCCTTCGGCTCCGATGAGGCGGTGAAGTTCCTGCTCCAGATGTCCCAGGGAATGGAGTCCCTGGAGGGCAACATCCGCACCATCGAACAGGCGATGAAGAGCGGCACCGCCGTCACCGAGGAAATGGCGCGGGCCATGAACATGGATATCGGCAGTCAGTTCCAGCTTTTGCGCCAGCAGGTCGGAAACCTCGCTGAAATCCTCGGCCGCACGCTTCTGCCGGTGGTGACTCCGGTTATCCAGGGGATATCGAAAGCCGTCCTGTTCTTCCAGAGGCTCGCACGTTCGATGCCGGGGTTGACCAGAGTCCTCTTGACCTTGTCCATCGCCCTGGGTGCCGTGCTGGTCGTCGTCGGGGGAGTCATCGCCGCGGCCGGGACCATCGGCCTCATGCTCCCCGCCATCAAGGCGGGGCTTGCCGCCATGGGCGCGGCAATCGCCGGTGTGGGAAGCACGTTCGCCGCATACTTCCTTCCGGTGGTCGCGATCATCGGCGGTGTGGTGCTCGCCGTTTATCTCCTCAAGCGGGCTTGGGAGACCAACTTCGCCGGCATCAGGGACACCATCCTCGGCGCATGGGAAAAGGTGCAACTCGTATTCCAGGGAATCCGGGCGCTCGTTACATCGCTTTCCGGCGGAGCCGGAACCATGTCGGCCGACCTGGCCCAGAAGCTCGAACAGGCCGGACTGATGGGACTGGTGGTCACGGTCTTCCGCATCTACTACCGGGTGCGCCAGTTTCTGACCGGCTTGTGGGAGGCATTCTCCGATGCGTTCGGAAATATCAGGGCGATTCTCGAACCCGCGGTCCGGGCGCTCATGCAGGCTTACGGCATGCTGTACAAAGCGATCTTCTCGGTCCTTGAAATCTTCGGCTTGGCGGCCTCTTCCGCCGACGCCTCCTCCTGCCGGAGTCTCGGGGAGACCCTCGGCACGGTTCTCGGTGTGATCGCCAAGGTCGGCGCGTATCTCCTCAAGTTCGTCATCTACAACCTGGCGGCCGTCATCACGGTGGTGGCTTGGGTGGTGCGCGCGGTCGTCTGGCTCGGCAAGACCATCGTCACCGCCTTCATCGAGGCGGGGAAGTTCATCTACAAGTTCTTCCTGCCGGTCCGGCTTTTGGTCGAGGCGTTCCGCATGGCGGCCCGGGTCGTCTATGCAGTCTGGCAGGTCCTCACCGGCGACATCTCCGTGCTCGACGGGCTCAAGGCCGTCGGCGGCGCGGTCTTTGATTTCCTGGCCACGCCGTTCCGCTGGGCCCGGGACGTGATCGCCGGTGTCTGGGATTTCATCAAGGGACTCTTCTCCGCCGTCGGAAGTTTTTTCGCTTCCGCGGCATCGGCTTTGGCTGCAGCCTTCATGGACCTGCCTCTGGTCCGGACGCTGGCCGATGTCTTCGGCGCGGTGCGGGGATTCTTATCCGGCGACACGACTTTCTTCGAGGCGGGCAAGGCGATTCTCGTATCCGTCGGAAAAGGCATCTGGTCGGCGGTCACCTATCCGTTCGAGATGCTCAAGAAGGCTCTCGGGTGGCTCCGCAGACTGCTGCCTTTTTCAGACGCGGAGACCGGTCCGTTGTCGGACCTCACCGCTTCCGGCGCAGCCGTTGTCAAGACGCTGGCCAAGGGAATGCTCGGCGTCCTCTCCCTGCCGGGCAAGGTGCTGGGTCTGGCGATGCAAGGGATGCTGGACGCGGTCCGCTGGGTATGGAACGGTCTGAAAAGCCTGGGAAGCGGCATTCTCTCCGCGGTCACCTGGCCGTTCAGGACAGGGGCGGAAGCCGCATCCGCCGTCTGGCGTAGCGTCAGTACTGCGGCATCGAGCGCTTGGAACGGGCTCATAACGCTCGGGCGTGGAGCTGCGGGCGTGTTGTCCGCGCCCTTCGGTTGGATGCAGTCCGCAGCCGGGACCGCATGGAACGGCATCGCGAGCGCCGCAATCGGATTCTGGGGGAGCCTCGGGAGCATCGGGCGTACGGCTTGGTCGCTCGTCAGCACGCCCTTTTCGTGGATCGCAGTTTCCGCGGGAGAGGCCTGGGACCGGGTTCAAACCTCAGCCGGCGCAGCCTGGGATGGAATCGCCAACCTTCTGCAGGGTGGATGGAGCCGGATCGGTTCGCTGTTCCAGTCGTCTTGGCCGCTTCTTTCCGCGCCCTTCGACTGGATCGCCGGAAGTGTTTCCTCCGCCTGGAGCCGGATCACCGGCACGGCGTCGACGGCATGGGACACTCTCAAGACCATGGCGCAGAGCGCCTGGGAGTGGATCAAAGCCCCGTTCGAGGGGTTGGCATCGGCCGCATCGTCCGCATGGGAACAAGTGAAGACCGCCGCTTCGAGCGCCTTCGGGTCTCTGGCGTCCAGCGTATCCTCGCTGGCTGGCTCGGCGTTCGAGAGCGGCAGGGCGTTCATGACCGCGGTGGGCGACGGCATCAAGTCCGCCGTGAGCGCGCCGTACCAGGCCGCCAAGTCGGCCCTTTCGTTCGTGCGGAATCTGCTGCCTTTCTCCGATGCCAAGGAAGGCCCGCTCGCGGACTTGACCCGAAGCGGCGCTGCGCTGATTCAGACCCTGGCCGGAGGCATCACCAAGGCTGCGTCCGCGCCCGCCGAGGCCATGACCCGCGCATTCGGATTCATGACCGGGCTGACCGGCAAGATCGCCGCTCCGGCCATGTTGGCGGGAACCCTGGCGCTCACACCGGTCATGGCGGCAGAAGCTCCGACGCTTGCCTCTTCCTTGGAAAGCACCGGAGCGGCGGTTCCGATGGAGCGACCGGCCACTCGTCTCGCCACCGGACAGGCCCGTCTTCTCGGTGAGACCAAGGGAGCGCTCGGTCCAGAGTCAGGCATGCCCGCCGCACCTCCGGGGGAGACGCTTCGCCCGGTGCTCGAATCCTTGCTGGCGAAGATGGAGCAACTCGGCGAGCGACCCATCGAGGTGTCGGTGACCACGCTGCTCGACGGACGGCAGGTGGCCCGTTCCGTGTACCGGGACCTGCGCGAGCGCAAGATCAAGAACTACGAGACGCTGTGAGGAACGCATGAAACGGATATTCATTTGCAGCCGGTACGCCGGGGACGTTCCCCGGAACACGGCGACCGCCGAACGTCTCTGCCGGAAGGCGGTGGAACGCGGTTGCGCGCCCTTTGCGCCGCACCTTCTCTACACGCGCTTCCTCGATGACGGAAAGACCTCCGAACGCGAAGCGGGCATCGCCTGCGGCCTGACGTTCATGGAGAGCTGCGACGAGGTCTGGGTGTTCACCGGCGACGGTCTTTCCGACGGCATGCGCCGGGAAGTCGATCATGCCAGGCGTCTGGGCAAGCCCGTGGTCGAACTGGAGGTGATGTAGCCGTGGCTTGGGACCGGAAAGAGATCACCGCGTACCTGGTGGACGTGGACACGGGCGACTACCTCGATTTTCAGTACAACCCGAACGACATCGTCGACGAGAAAAGCACGGCCTACGCGGCCATCAAGATTCCGGGCATGAGCCATCCCCGCTACCAGTACGTGGCCGGCGAGCCGCGCAAGATCGGCTTCAAGCTGGTCTTCTTCAAGGGGTCCGTAAAGGAGTCGGTGGACTGGCTGCGCTCGCTGCTCTATCCCGAACACGCCGGAACCATGCTCAAGAACGCCCCGCACCGGGTGATCTTCATGTTCGGAGACCTCTACCCGGGCGTGCTCTGCGTCGTCCGCCAGGTGAAGGCCCGGTTCTTCCACATGTTCGACCGGGACAACCTGCTGCCCCAGCACGCCGAAGTGGACGTGATGCTCGAGGAGTACATCGACCAGTCCGTGGACTATTCGGAGGTGCGCGGATGATCGGACGTCGATCCAGATACGCGGCATCCATTCTCTACACGTCGGGAGAAGGGGATTTCCTGGGCACGCGTCCGGCCATCGAGAGCAAACCCCGGCCCGACGACCGGTTTCACACGGTGATCGAGGGGGACCGGGTCGATTTGCTGGCCCATCGCTATCTGGGACACGCCGATCTCTGGTGGATCATCTGCGACTACAACGACATTTTCTTTCCCATGGAACTGACGCCGGGGACCATCCTGCGCATCCCCTCGGCGGAACACGTCAGCATGCGGCTTCTGGACTGAGTCTCCGGACGCATCCATCCCGACACCTCGCGCCAGTCGCCGGTAAGTATCCGGTGGAGTCCGTCCTTCAGGCGGGCCGACTGGAGACCGGCGCATGGACATCGACACATTCAAACCGACTTTTGTGATTCAGATCGAGGGGCAGACCCTTTCGGCGGATATCACGCAGGAGATCACCTCGTTCGTCTTCGAGGACAACGAGGAGGAACTCGACGTGTTGGAGCTCGCGGTCACCGACCGGAACCTCCAGTTCGTCGACGATCCTCTGTTCCAGGAAGGCAACGAGATCGTCGCCCGTTTCGGATATGTCGGCAACCTTTCCCCGCGCAAGAAGGCGGTCATCAAGGATATCGACTACGACTTTCCGGAGGACGGTGACCCGACCATTCGCATCAAGGCCTACGACAAAGGCTTCAAGCTGGCCGGAAAGGAGAACCAGAAGGTCTGGCAGAAGCCCGCTCCCGGAATCCTCTACTCCGAGATCGCCGAGGAGATCGCGGGGGCCAACGGCCTCACTCCGGTGGTCACGCCCACCAAGGGCCGCCATCTGCGCGTAACCCAGAGCAACGTCTCCGACGCGCAGTTCCTCAAGGAACTGGCCGGAAAGGCGCGCGACAAGGACGGCGACGGCGTCACCGGATACGTCTTCTACATCCAGGACGACGAGCTGCATTTCCATCCCCGCGATCTGGACAAGAAGCCCGCCGCGATCCTCGAGTACTTCACCGACCGCAAGGGCGTTCTGCGTTCCTTCCGCCCCTCGACGCAATCACAGGGAGCCAAGGGAGCGGGCGTCGAGACCAAGGCCGTGGGCGTGGACCCGCGCAAGAAGGAGCCGGTCGAGCACAAGGCCAACAACGAGACCACCCCGGAGCGGACTTCGTTGGGGAAGCGGACCTACCTAGTGGACGGGAACACCGGCGAGGGCACTTACAAGGAGCAGGAGTCCGGGCAGGTGGTCCCCACCTTTGACCGTTCCGAGGGCTTCCACGAGGAGCCGCGACAGGAACCGGCACAGGACCTCTCCGAGGGGAAGTTCCGCGAGGCCGAGCTCCGCCAGGTGGAAGCCGACGCGGTGACCATCGGCATCCCCGCGCTGCGCGCCAAGCAGAACGTGGAGGTCAAAGGCGTGGGCCGCAAATTCTCGGGCGTCTACTACTGCCATTCGGTCCGCCACGCTTTCGGCGAGGGCGGATATCACTGCGAACTGAAACTCAAGAAAAACGCCCTGGGCAAAGGGGCGGGCGACAAGTCGGACGAGGCCAAGGGCAAGCAGAACGACCAGGAAGCGCCGCCCACACCGAAGGAAGAGCCGCCGCCGATGGTGACCATCGACGCGGACAGCGGGCGGAGGCTGTAAGGAGGAAAAGCACATGGGAGATCTGAGCCGGAATTTCTCGAAGAGCGAGTTCGCCTGCCGGTGTTGCGGCAAAACCGAGATCGATCAACGCCTCGTGGAAGCGCTCCAGGAATTGCGCGACCTCGCGGGCGCTCCCGTCCGCGTCACCAGCGGCTACCGCTGCCCCGATCACAACCGGGCGGTGGGCGGTGCAAAACAGAGCCGGCATCTGCTCGGACATGCCGCGGACATCGTGATCAAGGGCTTGTCCGTCACCGGGATGTTCGAACTCGCCGAGCGGGTGGCCGCCTTCCGTAACGGCGGAATCGGCGTCTACCCGGAGCAAGGATTTGTCCACGTGGACATCCGCGAGGTGCGGACCCGATGGGGACACCTCGGCGGGAAATACGTGTCGTTCGAAGAAGCGATGAAAACAAACGGAGGTGACCGCAATGCAGCAGTTTGAACAGATTCTGACCTTCATCCTGGACCACAAGGAACTCATCGCGACCTTGTTCGTGACGCTCCTCACCGTCATCAAGCTGACCGCCTGGGGCCGGGCCAAGGCCGCGGCTCTGGACGCGGTGATCGGCGTCATCGAGCGGCTCGGCGCGAAAGAGGTCAAAACCGGCGTCGCCGGGCAGGAACCCAAGCTCGAAGCCGCAGCCCAGGACGCCCTGCGTCATGCCGTGGCCAAGGCCGATCCGAAGAAGACGCCGGACGGAACCGTCACCCGCATCGTGCGCGAGGTACTGCGGGGCTTCCTGCCGCTGAAATAATTCGGAGGACGGACCGTGATCGAAACCCAGGACCGTCAGCACGAGGAGCGATACAAAAACCGTTGGTACGGCAAGTACCGAGCGTTCTTGCGGGACAACAACGATCCGGAGCGGCTCGGCCGCTGTCGGCTCGAAATCCCCGCCGTGCTCGGCACCGGCAAGGAGAACTGGTCGGAATGGGCGTGGCCCTGCTTTGCCTACGGAGGCAACGAAGACATCGGCGTGTTTCTCATCCCCGAGGAAGGGGCTTCCGTCTGGGCCGAGTTCGAGGGCGGCAACGTCCAGTACCCGATCTGGTCCGGCGTGTGGCTGGCCAAGACCAACCCCGGCGAACAACCGGAAGAATCGAAGCGCCTGTGCTCCGATCCGACCTGCACCGACTGTGAGGACAAGCTCGAACACAAGCCCGATCGGCAAGACGACCTAGAGCACAAGAAACACCACGGTCACCCGCCGTACTACTGCCCGCGCCGCAAGGTTCTTCTCAAGACCGAAACCGGTCACACCATCGTTCTCGACGACCGGGACGAGGAGGAGTTCCTCAAGGTCATCGACCGGGCGGGGCAGATTCTCCACATGGAATGCCGCGTGAAGCGCGACGTTCAGGCCGGCAATGCGCGCCGCCGGGGGACCAAGGACGCCGAGCAGGGCGACCAACTCGACATCGACTCGGACATCAAGGACCAGAAGGCCCGGATCGAGATCACCGATCTGTGCCGCCAGTTCGTGCGCTGGGAGGCGTGGAAGGACAAGGAGAAAATCCATATCCAGTCCTGCGACAAATCCCGCGCCCGGTGGCAGAAGATTCTCATCGACACCACCAAGGGCAAGGAGAAGGTCCACATCTGGGGTCTCTGCGGCACGCAGGAAATCCTCATCGATTCCACCGCCGGGACCGAGATGATTCGTCTCACGGACAAGGCCGGCCAGGTCGTCGTGATGAACGCGGCCGCCGGACAGGAGCGCATCCAAGCCACGGACAAATCCGGAAGCGTGATCCTCATGGACGCCGTCATGGGGAACATCGTCATCCGCTCGACGAACAAGGTGCTGATCAACCCATGACAAACAACGAGACGACAAGCCCCGCGGCATCCCTGGTCATGACCGTGTATAACGGCGAGCGTTATCTCGCCGAGGCGGTCGAAAGTGTTCTGGCCCAAACCCGGCGGGACTTTGAACTGGTCGTCTGGGATGACGGCTCCACTGACCGGACACTGGAGATCGCCCGTGACTACGCCAAGCTGGACGACCGCGTGCGCGTCGTCGCTGCGAAGCATCTGGGCCGGACCCCGGCGCTCAAGGCCGCGATTGCGGAGACGGCCGCGCCGTACCTCGGCTGGGTCGACGGCGACGACATCCTCGCCGTGACGGCGTTGGAAGAGACCGCCGCGGTTCTCGACCGGGAATCCTCTGTAGGTCTGGTCTACACCGACTACGTGACCATCGGGGAGGACGGCAAGGCACGCGGCTACGGCAACCGCTGCCGGATTCCCTTCTCCAAGGACCGGATGCTTCTCGACTTCATGACTTTCCATTTCCGCCTGATGCGGCGCTCGGCCTTCGTCGCGGCGGGCGGCATCGACGAAAGCTTCCGTTGCGCGGAGGACTACGACCTCTGCCTGCGTATGGCGGAGCTGACCGAGGTCCGCCACATCCGCAGACCGCTCTATTACTACCGCATCCATGCGGACTCCATCTCCCAGCGCATGCGGATCGAACAGATCCACTGCGCCCGCGACGCCGTGGTCCATGCGCTGGAACGGCGAGGCCTGTCCGACCGGTTCGAGATCGATCTGCAGATACGCGGCCGCTTTTCGCTGCGAAGGAGGAAAACGAATGGATGAAACCCGACATGAAAGCGCCCCGTGCGACTGGAACCGGAGCGAGCGGATGCTGGCACGGACCTTCGAATCCTGGCGGGCCGAATTCCGGAGCATACTCGAAGACCACCGCCGGGAAATCCAGGCGCGGCTTGAAAAGATCGAACGGGAAATCGAAAAGAAGTCGGACAAGGAGAACGTGGACCTTCTGGTGCGCAGCATCCAGGATGATCTGCGCCGCCATACCGACGACATCAAGAACCTGCAGTCGGGCATGAACGAGAAGATGGGCGTCGAGACCATGTGGAAGGTGGTCGGTCTTGTGCTCACTGTCGGCGGAGCCGTGGGCGGCGTGGTCGGCTTTCTGGTCCACGTCCTGACGGGAAAATAACCATGGCAAGACCCCAGGCGAGACTCGGCGATATCTCCAGTCACGGCGGCGTGATCGTCACCGGCGCGCTTCGCACCGTCGTCAACGGAAGACCCGCGGCGCGGCTTGGCGATCTGCACGTCTGCCCGATACCGGGCCACGGCGTGACGCCCATCGTCACGGGCAGCCTCGACACCGCGACCGAAGGACTGCCGAACGCACGCATCGGCGACATCACGGCCTGCGGCGCGATCATCGTGACCGGCAGCCTGAACACCAACGACTGAGGACCGAGGATGGATTTCGAGGAACCGCAGTTTCACTACTGGGACGTCTTCCCCAAGACGGTGAAAGTGTCGCTCACCGGCTGGTCGGTAACGATACCGCTTTCCGTGCGCGGCGTTCCCACCGGGCAGATTGAGTTCGAATCCGCCGATTCCAACATCGCCTGGGTGGACGAAGACGGAAGGCTGAACCTCGGTTGGCAGGCGGGTGCGACGGTCGTCATGGCATACGACTCGGAGAATCGGGACAGCGTCCGCTACATCCAGGTGGAGGTCGTCGATTACGGACAAGGCGGAGGCGGAGGGTACGACGGGTATGGTTATGACTATCCCACATAACCTTCCATTGTCCTTCTGGGAAGTCGCTCCCTCTCTGATCCGGGAACCATATCGGGAGACGGAACAAGCGGTCCCGGTGGCCGTCATCGGATCGCCCGGCGGCGAGGTGCGGTTCGAGTCCGTCCATCCGGAAATCGCCAGGGTCGAGAACGGTGTGCTGCGCTTCGGCGCGACACCCGGCGCGACCATCATCGTGGCCGAGGCGATCCGGGACGAGGTGGTGTCATCCCGCAGATACATCCAGGTCGACGTGGAGAAGCCCAAAGCCGCGGCGGTGCTCGACGGGAGACCGTCCGGCTATGTGGAGCTTCTACCGTACGGAACCTGGCACTTTTACTATTTCTCCGGCTGGTACGACGCTTCCGGCAGCAATATCCGCGTGACCGGAGAGCTTGCATCGGAGGTGACCCTGGACCGGGACTACCTCCTCCGCTTCGATGTCTGGGGCGAGATCGAGAGCGTGGACGGACCCTACTTCGACCGGCTCGAGTTCTTTGTCGACTGGTGGTCTATGCGGAGTTTCAATCCGACTTACGACATGAACGGCGCTCCGCTGCAGCCGTACCCCGTTCCGCGAAGGACCGAGACCATCGACCTGTCTCAATTCACGGGCGGCACGGTCACGCTGCGGTTTCTCTGGGACACGGGCGACGGCCTTTACCAGAAGTTCGCCGGCTGGTTCGTGCAGAACATCGAACTCATACCTATCGGGAGTTGACGGAACATGGTTGTCGGAAACGGATACGGAGAAGAGGGCGGCGGGCCGATCATCGAGCAGACCAGTTCGTCGCCGTCCCATTACGAGATCATGGCGCTGGTGCGTCTGCTCGCGGCCGGTCTCGGCGTGACGGACGGCGAGGGTGATGAGCCCTATCTCCAGCAGATTCGAGACAGCCTGGCTGAGATCAAAGGCATTCTGCAGCAGAGTCACGACGCCTCCGAAGCCCTTCGGGCGGAAGCTCAAACGGTACTGGAGGCGCACGCCGAGAGCGCGCAGCAATACATGCAGGTCGTGGATCAACCGATGCCGCCGGACTTCAACCCCTTCGTCGCCATGCCGGCGGGCACTGTTGTGAGAGACCTTCCCGACGGAGGACGCCTTTTCACCCTCGCCGACGGCGTCATGGTTCGGGTGGGACCGGATGGAAGACTGACGGCCATCGGCATGGATGGCTCTGTGACCGCTCTCGAACCCGCGCGCGGCGGCGTGGTAACGCTCCCCGACGGCCGGGAGCTGATGCTCAAGCCCGAGGCGGTGCGTATGACCCATGAAGCGGCCGGAATCGAAGGGCTGCCCTTGGACATCGATCCGACACAGACCGCGCAGGGGCGCTGCCGCGTGGAGCTGCCGGGCGGTTACCGGCTGGATGTATTTCAGTCAGAGCGCACGGCCATGATCGGCAACCCCGCGGGCACCTCGGTGGTGCTCGGCATTTCCCGGATCGAAGGCGTGGGCGAGGATATCGAGGTTCGTCTGGTGCCCGGCGGGGCCAAGGGCTTTACGGCCATGGAAAGCGGTCACAAGGGCGTCATCGAGGCCGACGGCACGATCCATGTCGCCATGGCGGGCGGGTTGGACCTGGTCATTCATTTCCCGGACGACGATGACTCCAATGGAGACCCAGGTTCGGGTGACCCGCCCGCCTGCATCTGCGAGGAGCGTGATTGATGGCCTTGGATTTTCTCGGACGCGGGCTGAAGTTCCCCTTCCGCTTTCAGCGGCGGTCCGGTGGCGCGCAGATCTCCTCGGCCACCTCCACCGAGCACGAACACATCCACGAGAGCATCATCCAGATTCTCGGCACCCGGCCGGGCGAACGGTTCATGCGCCCGGAATTCGGCTCGAAACTCAAGGACCTGGTGTTCGAACCGAACGATGAGGTGCTGAAGGGCCTGATCCGCCATTACGTGATCGACGCCGTGAAACGCTGGGAGAAACGGATCGTCATCACCGGTGTCTCCTTCGACGATTCCCCCTCGAACAAGGATCGCAATCTTCTCCCGGTCCGCATCGCCTATCGCGTCATCCAAAGCCAGGTGGAAGGCAACCTGGTCTATCCCTTCTACCGCGAACCGCGCCCATCCGCTCCGCCCCGACAGTTCCGCTCCGTCGCCGGTAAGTAACAAGCGGGTCCTCGTCCGGCTCGTCCGGGGGGACCACTTGTGACCGAACCGCAACGGACGAACGGAAATGGGCAGAGCGAGCATCGCTTACACGAACAAGGACTACGACTCCCTGCGCCGGGAACTGCTGGCGCGGGTGCCGCAGCTCACCGACCGCTGGACGGATTTCAACGCGTCCGACCTGGGCGTGGTGTTGCTGGAACTCTTCTGCGGCATCGGCGACATGCTGGCCTACTATCTCGACGCCCAGGCGGCGGAGGCCTTCCTGCCCACCGCCCGCCAGCGGCAGAACGTTATCAACCTCTGCAAACTCATCAGCTACCGGCTCGACGGGCCGGTGGCCGCCACCACCTCCTTGCGTTTCTCCCTGGCCGCGCCGCTCGACGCGGATCTGGTGATCCCGGCGGGAACGACGTGCAGGGCCCGTCTGGAAGAAAACGACATCGTGTTCGAGACGGCCGAAGACGCGACGATCCCTCGGAGCCGGACGAGCGTCGATGCGGGCGCGCGCCAGGGAAAACGCAAGACCGAGACCTTCACGGCCGACGGGGACACGGGCGATCCGATCATCCTGGCCGGAAAGGAAATCGCTCACGGTTCGATCCGTGTGTGGGTGCAGGCCCAGGAATGGACCGAGGTATCCCACTTTCAGGAAAGCGGCTCCGACTCGCGCCACTTCATGGCCGAGACCGACGCGCTGGACATCACCCGGATCGTCTTCGGAGACGGATTGCGCGGAGCGGTTCCCGACACCGGCGCGGAAATCCGCGTCGAGTACCTCGAAACCCTCGGGGCCGAAGGCAACCTGGGTCCCCATCTCGTCACCGAGCTTCTCACGGCCATCTACTTCGACGGCGGTCTGGTTCCTCTCGCGGTCACCAACCCGGTCCCCGCGACCGGCGGAGCGGACCGCGAGACGCTGGAACACGCCCGCCGACAGGCCCCGGCCGAGGTGCGCTCGCTCTGGAAGGCGGTCACCAAGGAGGATTACCTCGCCCTGGCCGAAGGGTTTCCGGGCGTGGCCAAGGCCCAGGTTCTCGACGTCAACGACTGCAAGAACATCCGCTACTACCAGGTCAACCTGGCTGTGGCCCCGGACGGCGGCGGTCCGCCGTCGGCGCTTCTCAAGCAGGACCTCGCCGAATACCTGGAATCGCGCAAGGTCATCACCGTCGAGATCAACCTCTTCGATCCCGTCTATCGGCCGGTCTCCATTGACGCCGAGGTGTTCGCCTATGCCGGCGAGGACCTCGACCTGGTCCGGAGCCTCGTCGAACAGGCCTTGGCGGACTTTTTCGCCTTCGACCGCATGAGCTTCGGCGAACCGGTGCATTTCTCGGATCTGGTAGCGCTTCTGGACGGCGTGCGGGGCGTGAGCCACGTGCGCATGTACACGCCGACCCAAGACGTCGACATCCGCGCCGGTCAGATCGCGTCACTCGGTCAGGTCAACCTCAACGTGCGGAGGGCGTCCTGATGTCCTCCTACTTCGAAAAGAAGCTCATCGACCTGCTTCCGCCGCTCTACCGCGAACGGGATGAGTCCGGCGATCTGGATGCCTTTCTCAAGGTCCCGGCCGCGAGCCTGGACGAACTCAAAGTACTGGCCGAGCGTTTCCCCGAGATTTTCGACGTCGGGCGTTGCGAGGAGAGGTTCCTGCCGTTTCTCGGAGAGATCGTCGGCCACCGCTTCGATCCCACCGTCGATGCCGCCGCTCAGCGCAGGCTTATCCGCGAGGCCGTGGAGATTTACCGGCGCAAGGGCACCATCCCCGCCATCGGCCGATCGCTCGTTGACATCGGGTGGGAGGGACGCATCGAGGAGACTTTCCACAAGGCGCTGCGTCTGAACCGCCGTTCGGTCGTCGGACGGGCCAAACTGCCGGGGCTGATCTACAGCCTGGGCGTCTACCGCATCGACAGCGACAACCTCGTCCAGGGAGTCCGGGACGCGCTGCCCTTCCATCATCCCGCGGGGACGCGGGTCTTCTTCCTGCAGTGGCTCTACTCGCTCCTGTCCATGGAGTCGGATTTCGAGGCGGTCATCAAGAAGGTCGTCGAGCGGGTGTGTCTCGGGCATCTGCACGAAACGTTCGTGGTCAACCACAATGCCCTGAACACGGATTTCCATCTCACCCGCAAGAACAAGACCTGGGGTTGGTGGCGGATCACCGACGGCACAACGCTCATGCAGGACATCGAGCGCGCCGCGGTGTGCGTCTCCCGCTGGCATGGCCGCTCGCCCCGGTTCCGTCTGAACACCGGAGACCTCAACGCCGAACGTCTGCCGAACCTGTGGATCAGCGAACGGCGTGCGGCGTTTTGCTGCGAGATCGAAACCAAGCCCGCGGTGGAACCGGGCGTCTCGTTCATCCGGCTGGCGGGCCAGGAACTGAATCGTTCGCGCCTGAACCGTTCCGCGCAGCCTTGCCGGGTCAAGTTCCGGCAGAAAGATCTGCTCTCGGAAGCCGTCCAGGATGCGCCCGACCTCGCGGGAGACCGCCGCACGCACCGGTACGGGAAGCGGTCACGGCTCTCCCATTGGTTCCGCGTCGGGCATTCGAGGCTCGGAAGGGACGACAAGGTCTCCGGCGCTGCCGTGGGCCGTCACCTCTTCATCGCCGCTTACGCCGACGCTCAGTGGTCGGAGGTATCCGGCGCATGGGACATCGTAGACCGCTGGCGCGCCCGCAGGCCAGGCTTCTCCCTGAACAACAAGGCGCTCAACCTCGCCGAACTGACCGACGCCTATGTGACCGAGGCCCGCGCATCCTTCGAGATGGACGTGGACACGGGCATTCCGCGCCGAAGACGCGTGGAGACGCTCCTGCTCAACCGCCGCAGGCTGAACCACACCGGCTTGCTGTTGTCGGTGGACCGGACCCGGCCCATGCGGCTCGGCTCGATGCCGCTCAACGGATCGGGCTTCCGCAGGTCGAAGCCTTGCCTTCGCTGGCGTTTCCGCCAGCGGGACGATCACGCCCAGGCGACCGCCGGTTTCGAGGCGGCGGCGAACCAATACACGGTCACGCAATGGCCGGCGGCATAGGAGAGATCGATGGCGATACATCTGTACGAAGACATCATATTGACCCAGAGGATATCCGAAGGGGACCTCACGAATCCCGATGACGACACTTACAACGGCACGGACGGGGAAGCGAAAGACAAGGAGCTGTTCGTGGCCAACGAACAGACGACCCTCGCCGCGGCCCTGGCATCGGGGGCGACCTCGCTCCAGCTCTCCACGCCTCGCTTCACCGACGGCGAAATCATCATCGTCGACGACGAACAGATGCGCATCCTGAGCGGCGGCGGGACGACCGTCCTCGCCGTGGAACGCGGCTACGGCGGCACAACCCCTGCCGCCCACGATTCGGGTGCCGCGGTCTACTCCGGGTACGACTATACCGGGCTGGTGATTGAACCGGTGGATATCGCCGGGGGCGACGAGTCGGCTTGGTACGCGCTGGCCCTGACACAGGCGGGTCTCAGTACCGCCGTCGGAGGAGCGCCTCTCAACCTGGGAGACAAGGCCCACGACGTGACTCTTTCGTTCTGGCGTCGCTGCACGGTGCCGTCCGGAACGCCGGTGCAAAACAAGACCGACCTCAAACTCCGGCTCACCGGCACGGAAAACCCGATCCTGTAGGAGGAACGTATGGCCTATCACAGCACATCCGGGACCGCTTCAAACACCGCGGATTTCCTCGTCCGCCTGAAAGATTTCCTCGTGGGAACGGTCGGCTGGACGCTTCGGGACGACCGCTCCGGTGACGCGGAGCCCAGTTACGTCCTGGCATCCGCGGGAGAGAGCGGAGCCGAAGACATCTTCCTCCGGTTCGTAAACGACAGCGCGGTGGACCGAATTGCGGTCCGCGCCTACCTGTACTGGGACGCGGCCACACACACGGGCGTGAAAGAGGCGTTCCACACAAGCTACACCTACATCAAGACCGTGGATGCTTCCGCATTCCTGTATTGGTTTTACGCGGACAGGGATCACGTCTTCATCGTGACCAAGATCGCAGCCGTCTACTACGGCCACTATTGCGGCCTTCTGAAGCGCTTTTGGTCCGGAGCCGTCGCCGTCACGCAGTCGGCCGCATCTCCGGGTTCAGGGGTCACGCTGCAGGTCAACGACGCCTCCATCTTCAGGGTCGGGGGCAATTACCTGATCAAGGACAACGCGGGAATCGAACGCGTCCAGGTGACGGCGCTGGATACGGCCGCATTTCCCAATACCATCACCTTGGCGAGCCTCGTCGCAGCCTATGCGCTCGGAGCGAAGATCGGCGAGGACCCGCAACCGGTCATCGTCGGCCACTACCAGTCCCCGGGCAGCTTCTACGCCATCAACAAGTTCGACGGCTGGGCGAGCGCGACCGGCCAGACCGGCACCTGCGGCGCGGCCCACGGCGGTTTCCAAACCGCCAGCAATCCCGATCAGCGCCAGGGGCTCATCACGTTGTTTCCGTGGCTCTCGGCCCATACGACGGCGGCCTACAAGGAACTGCGGGGCGAACTGATCGAGGTCTACGCCCACGGCGGCGGGATCACGGACTCCGAAGATGTCCTCGATCTCGGAGGAGTCACCTACAAGGTTTTCAACCTGTCCGGTCCGGGCTGGTGCGCGGTGAAGGAGTGATTCCATGGCGATGAGGCAAGGCAACAAAAAGGAGATCGAGGCGAACGCCGGACGCCTGACCCCGATGTTCCGGGTGGTCCGCAACGTCGGCAAGGCGAACAGAATCACCGGGAGGTTGAGACGTGGCAATCCGTAGCGGAAATCGACTCGCCGTAGCGCCCTTCGCGGGCCCCGTGGTTCCGATGAACCGCGCCCGGATGCCGGCCTTCCCGGCGGTCGTTTTCGAGGCCGTCGGCGCGGCATCGGAAACGCGGACAATCCGACGCGACACGGATGCGGCCTTGAGGATCACAGCGGAGGTGGACGCCCCCGCCGACATCCAGACCGTGATCGTGCGGCCGGTCCTGCGGAGCTTCGACCTGCGGGGATGGGTGGTCCGTTTCCCGACAACCCTTTCCGACGCAGCCGTCCGGATTCACCGGCCGGTCGAACGGCGGAGCGATACCCGCTGCGCGGTGTTCGCCGAGATCGAGCGGACGGCGGATTCGGAACAGCTTGTGGTGCGCGAGACAGCCCGTCAAGCGGAGGTGCGCCAGACCGTCTTCGCCGTGCTGATCCGCGAAGGCCACACGATCCAGACCTGAAGGAGGAATAGCAATGTCACTTGGACTCATCGTCAAAACGGGCCGCATCCTCACCGCCCGGCTGCTCATGGGAGACCCCATCGAGGGCATCACCCACTGCGCCATCGGTGATGGGGACGCCACGTTCACCGATCCCGTCAATCCGCCCGCGCCGGACATCGACCAAACAGCGCTCAAGAACGAGCGGGCCCGCAAAAAGCAATACAAGCGTACCTTTCTCAAGGAAGACCCGGAGGGAACGCTCATCGTCAACGGCATCCATTACATCGAAACCGGCGAGGAGACCCAGACCATCGGCGTCTTCTTCCGCTTCGAGGAAAACGAAGCCAACGGCATCACCATCCGGGAATACGGATTCTTCGGCGGAGACGTGGCCTACATCGCCGGACTCCAGTCCGATTATGCGGCGAACGGCGTTTACCACCCGGACACCAATCCGACCGGCGAGGTGCTCGATCCCGGCTATCTGTACGAAGTGAAGAACATCCCCGACTTCAACAAGACCTCGGACACGCGGGTGGAGCTGGTCGGGGTCATCAAGATTTAGGAGGAAAGACCATGTCCATCTCGCGCGATACGTTCGACCCGGCGAAAAACTACAAGCGGGTCCGCTACCACCAGGACCGGGACCTGCTCGACTCGGAGCTCAATGAGCAGCAGGACATCATCAACAACGAGCGTAGGAAGCTCGCGGACATCCTCTTCAAGGAGGGGGCCATCGTCAGCGGCTTCGGCGTGACGGTCGCGGCCAACGTGCTCACCGTGGCCGAGGGGCTGGTCTACATCGACGGCTGCCTGGAGCGCGTGCCCGGCGCGGTGCTCACCTACGACCCGGCCAAGACGAGCGGCGCGGATTACGTCTATGTCGAGCTGCTCAAGTACAACTACGGCTACAACCAGGACGCCGCGCTCATCAACCCCGCCACCGGCGAACCCACCGCCGAGCGTGAGAAGTGGGTCTTATCCCTCAAGAATCACGACACGAGCGGCGAGGCGTTGCCCAACAACGTGACCCAGCGCAAGGTGGTCGCTGTCCACAAGTTCGACCGCGAAACCGGCGACGTGACGGCGACCGTCCGCGAAAAATCGAACCTCTACCTGCAGGACCTGCTCGGGACACTGCCCGGAAGCCGCATCACCGTGGCGTCGATCACCGAGGATCAGCTTGCCTTCGCGGCCGCCGAGGGGCTGAACTCGCTGCTCCAGAACCTTGCGGAGCGGACCTACGACCAGGCCGGCAGTTATCTGGTCAAGGGACTCGACAGCTTCATCGGCGACAACGACGGCCAAAACGTCGAGGTGATCACCAACGCGGGCCGAGCCTATATCCAAGGGTTCCGCCTGCAGAAAGACCTGCCCACAACCACCTTGGTGCCCAAGTCCACTGCGGTCAAATCGGTCCGGGGTGAACAGAAGACCTACGTGGTCGGCACCCGGCGCTATGCCCTCAACAACACGCCTCTCAAGGAAACCACTCAGGTCGAGGCCATCGTGGAGATCGTCTCCAACATCACCCGCGGCTCCGTCGGGGGCGGCGAGGACCTGCTCGTTCCCAACCCGGTAGTGGATATCATCGAGGTGAGCCAGGGCGCGACGGTCTTTCAGGAAGGAGCGGACTGGCAGCAGTCCGGCAACTACGTGGACTGGCTGGGTTCGGGCAACGAGCCCGCCATCGGCACGACTTACACCGTCCGCTGGACCTACACCAAACAGATGATCGAGGGGACGGACTACGTGGACGGAGGCTGGTTCGGACGTTCGGGCCATCCCGCGGCTGACGAGTATTTCTATCTGGTCACCGCGCAGAGCGCCGCCGGCGAAACCCCGTACGATCCCGCCAAGGTCGTCTCGCGCGACACCCCGGCCGGTGAAATCAACCGCCTCTCCTGGCTGCCGGTCAGCGGCGCGACCGGTTACCGCATCTATCGCGGCACGCAAAACGCGGCCCGCGCGGACTTTCAGCGGCTCAAGGACGTGGCCGCCGGGGTTACCTCATACACCGACGATGGCGTGGACGAGGTTGTGGGCGGCAACCCGCCCGCCTCCAACACGAGCGGCCTGACCATGTCCCCGGTGCAGGTCGAGCCCGGCAACCTTTCCATCATCAATTTCGGCCGCGCCAATATCGGCGACGAGCCGGTGGCCGGCTCCAACTGCAGCATCGACTACGACTACTATGTCGGACGCAGGGACATCATCTACGCCACCACCCGCGAGATCAAGCGGCTGGAAGGCGCTCCGGCGGACTGGCCGAAGCTGCCCATCGTTCCGGAAGGCACGCTCGGACTCTGCAGCGTCGATTGTCCGCCGAATTCGGTGGACCTGACGGTCCAGAACTTCGGCCTGACCCGCGTCACCATGGACCAGATCCACGAGATCATCAAGGACGTCGAGGACCTCAAATACAACGACGCCCAGTTCCAGATGAACAACGAGCTGCAGAACCGGGACGCCCAGACCAAGAAGGGCGTCTATTCCGACGACTTTTCGAACGACGCCCAGTCCGACATCTATCACAGCGAGTGGAGCGCCCGCATCGACCGGGTCCGGCGCTTCGCCGCACCGGCCAGGACAGCCTCGGCCACCGTGCTCACGGTAAACCCCTCGGCGAGCAACGCCTTGTTCAAGGGCAGCCTCGCGTTGCTCCCGGCCACGGAACGTGTGCTCGTCGAGCAGACCGACTGGTCCGAGGTCAAGAACATCAACCCCTACGCCGTGTTCGAGAAACCCGATGCCTCAGTGGAGATCACGCCGAACATCGGCAGGCGCGGCCAGACAGGGATCGCCGTGGTCGGGTCCAACTTTCAGTCCAACGCGAACAACGTGACCATCCGCTGCGACGGCCAGGTGGTGGCGTCGGGTGTCCATGCGGACACCGCGGGCCGCGTGAGCGCGTCCTTCGTCATCCCCGAGAACGTGCGCAACGGCAACCGCATCGTGGAAATGACCGACGGGCTCTATTCCGCCCGAGCCGGCATTCAGATCAACGATCCGATGGTCATCACCCGCATCGAACGCATCGTCGAGGAGCGCATCATCCGCGTGCCCGTGGTTCAGGTGGTCTGGCGCACACAGATCGTCACCGTGCGCAACGATCCTCTGGCCCAGACCTTCAGCTTCACCGAAGACAAGGTGGTCTCCGGTGTTGGACTGTACTTCACAGCCAAAGACCCCTCCATCCCGGTCACGGTTCAAATCCGCGGCGTCACCACGGGTCTGCCCAACGGCGTGATTTTCGCTGAAAAGGTCCTGGCCCCTGGCGACGTAAGTCTGAACGTCGAGACCAAGGTCGTCTTCGCCAACCCGTTTTACGCGCAGGCGGGAACCAGCTATGCCGTCGTGTTGCTTACCAACAGCAGCAACTACCGCATGCGCGTCGCCACCCTGGGGCAACTGGGTCAAAACGGCGTGATCACCCGGCAGACCTATGCGGCCGGCGTGCTCCTCGAAAGCTCCAACGCCGAAACCTGGACCCCGCTCAACGGCTCCGATCTCACCATGAAAATCTATGGCTACGACTTTCAGCCCAGCGGGGAGGTGCGCTTCCAGCCCATCACCGGCGTACAGTTCAGCGATCTGAACCTGGATGAATACTCATCCGTCCCTCAAGGCACCGGCATCGCTTGGGAGTATTCCACCGACGGCGGCGTCCTCTGGGACGCCATCGTGCCCGCGGAGGAGGAGCGCCTCCCCAACTTGGCAAGTCAAGTGCTGGTCCGGGCGCTTTTTTCCAGCAACGCCGCCAACATCTCTCCGGCGTTGATCTACAAGGATGTGAACCTCATCGGTTATCTCAACAATACCACGGGAAAGTACCTTAATCGGGAAAACGAGCTCACCCAGGGCGTTTCATCCACCAAAATATACACACAGATGAACATCCCGAGCGGGACGACCATCAACTGGTTCGCCTCCAATAACGGCGGCGCGACCTGGGAAGCCATGTCGATCCTGACGACGCGCAAAATCGACCAGGAGTGGACGGAGTACACGCTCACCAGAACCTTCTCCGACCCGAACGGAAACAGGGTCCGCTACAAGGCGGAGATGACCGGCAACAACCTGGTGTACCCGAGGATTCACACCCTCGGTGCGACGCTGAGCTGATCGGAGGGACGTCATGATCGTTCGCAGACAAGGCGGATTGACCGAGTTCATTCCATCACCACAGGAGAAGCGTGACGGAATCCTCCGGGACCACACCCTCGATCTGCTCGCCAACCTGGACGCCCGCTTGCGGCGCATCGAGGAGCGGCAGGGCATTGAGCCGGACGCCGCCGAGGCGTTCGCCGGACTCATGGCCCGCATCAAGCGGGAGGAGATCGAGGCCGGGCGGATCAACCGGGAACTGATGGACGCCGGATACCTGCATGAAGACCTGTCCGCCGCGGCGCTTGCGGCGCAGGCCGGGAGGAACCAACCATGAGCATCACCATCAAGAGCAACACCGATACGATTCTGGAACTGCCAGGGCTTACGGGTACGCTCGGGCCCGGAAAGGCCGCCGTCGTTCAGGCGATGACCCCGGACCTGCTGCGCGCCGTTGACCTCGGCCTGCTGCTGGTCCCATCGGGAGCGGAACCGCCCGAGGGGCTGCCGCCGGTGGTGTTCGACCACCGCTACCCGCACGTTCTGCCTCTGACGGCCGCTCGTGCCTACTATGTCCGCGTCCTCCGGTTCCCGGGCGCTTTCCACGACGGGACCCGACCCCGGAACTTCATCGCCTACTACGGCGATGGAGCGGGCATGAGCTGCGCCTTCTCCGACAACGGGCTCGCTTGGGACAAAGAGAAAAAGGTCACCGGCATCGCGGTCAACGGCTATCACGTGGTCTGCGCCCTGGAGACCGCTGCCCGGCTGCGCATCCTCTACTGGAATCCGGACGTTCCCAACCAGCCCTATGCCATGGCCGGGCTGCGCACGGCGGTCTGCGATCCGTCGGTCGACCCCGCCGCGTTCACGTGGGACACCCCGTGCGCCGGCGACCTGGTCACCGAGGGAAGCGTCCAGGTCTGGAACCGCGGCCATTACGGTCCGTCGTTCCTCTGGTACAACCCGCTGCCCACCTCGGTCGAAGGAAGACCTTTCACCTGGCGCTACGCCATGTATTTCATCGCCTCGACCGGCGGCAACGACAGCCTCGGCTTGGCTTGTTCCGACGATGCCGTCGAATGGAAACTGATCGGAAACGGTCCGATCCTCTCCGGTTTGATCAACCCGCAGCCTTGGGAAGGCGTGAACGGCTACGTCTCCGCCGCCCACGTCGAGCGGCTTCCCGACGGGCGATGGTGGATGCTCTACTCCGGGGGCTCCGCGGGAAACGCCGGGATCGGCTATGCATGGTCCTGGGACCGTGTCCACTGGCGCAAGGCGGAGATCAACCCCGTGTTCAAAAACGGCAGCGGGCCGTTCCTCGAACGCTGCTACACGCCGAGCCTGGTCCGGGACGCCGACGGCTCGCTGCTCCTTTACCACGCGGCCAAGGATGCGACCGCCTACCGGACCTTCGTTTCCCGTCTGCGGGCACCGGCCCTCGGATGGCGTGACTTGCTCGGCCCGGACCGGCTCAGCCAGGGTCTCACTGCGCGGGAAGCTGTCCGGCGTGGCGTCGGCACCCAGGCCGAGCGCGACGCAGCCATCCCCGCCCCGTCCATGGGCGACGAGTGGTTCAACACCGACCTCGCGGGCGGCGGAAAGTGGGAGAAACACACCGGGACGATCTGGAAGCAGACCTGATTTCCGGAACACCTCACTTTTCTTCGGTTGCCGGGAAATCCCGTATTCCCGCGTGTTTCCGCAGGTTACGCTTCCATGTACATAAACCATTGGAATCAAAGGGGTTATGTGTCGAATTCGCCTTGCTTTCTGTTCGGAAAGAAGCCTGTATGTGTGTGAACACAAGAGCCAATCCCTTGCCGGGAACGGGCTTACAGAAAGCAAGGAGAGACCATGGACTTACGCCGGATCAACTTCGGAATCGAGATCGAGACAGTCAAGCGGACGCGCGAGCGGGTCGCCCAGGCGATCCAGTCGGTGGTGGGCGGCCAGGTCCGCCACATCGGCAGCCCGGGGAGCTTCGACCCCTGGGAGGTCACCGACGACCATGGACGGGTTTGGAAAGTGGTGTCCGACGGCTCGCTCATCAATGTGCCGGTCCACCTGCGGGCCGAGGTGGTGAGCCCCGTCCTGTCTTACGAGGACATCCCCGTCCTCCAGGAAGTCGTCCGGGCGCTGCGGGCCTGCGGAGCAAAGGTGGACGACCGTTGCAGCATCCACGTCCACGTCGACGCCACGGCCTTTGACGGCCGGACCCTCGCGAACCTCGCCAAGATCGTCTACAAACAGGAAGCGCTCATTCTCACCGCCCTGGGCGTGAACGAGACACGCCGCCGCAACTACAGCAAACCGGTGAGCGACGATCTCATCGCACAGATCGAGCGCCGCCGTCCCAGGACCAGGGACCAGCTCAACCACATTTGGTACGGCTACCACAACCGGCAGCCCCAGCACTACGACAGCACCCGCTACCACGGGGTGAACCTGCACAACGTCTGGTACCGGGGCACGGTCGAGTTCCGTTGGTTCGAAGGGACGCTCCACGCGGGCAAGGTGAAAGCCTACATCCAACTGGTCCTGGCCATGGCGGCCAAGGCGCTGAACGGCCGGGCCGCATCGAGCCGCAAGAGGTCCTTCGACCCGCAGAGCGCCCGGTACGACTTCCGGGTCTTCCTGCTCCACCTGGGGCTCATCGGCGACGAGTTCAAGACCGCGCGCAAACATCTGATCGCCGCCCTGCCGGGCGACTCGGCCTTCAAACGCGGCAGGGTGAAACCAAATGAACAACCCGCCGACAAAGCGGAACCCCTCACGGAGGCCGGGCCCGAAACCCGGCCTCCGGCATTTTTGGGGGACGAGACCGGCGGGACGCAAGGAGGCGCGTCATGAGAGTGCTGATTCGAAACACCGCCCTCAATGGTCAGCCGCTGGAAGGCGACGGCGAAATCTTCACCGGGGCGACGGTGACCGACGTGGTCCTGGCTATGAAAGGAGCTACGCTCTTTGCCGACCAGCGGGACCTCGAGGATTACATCGACATGGTCCTGCGCAACGCCAAGATGCTCGCCGGTGTCGAGCTTGCGGTCCGGGGCGACACGCCTGAGGAAAAGGCCGCATCCTTTTTGGATGCCGTGATCAAACACGGCCTTGCCGAGGTGCAGGACGACAAACCCGCGCGGATACCGATTCCCGCCTTGGTCTGGCAGGGCATCGACGCGGTCCGGCTCTCCGGGCAGACCAACATGCTCGACCGACCGGTCGTCGCCCGGCTGGCCGGGGAGCTCGGCTGGCCCGACGCCGCGCGCTGGATCGAGGAGCACCCGAAGGAATATGCCGAGGGCGTCTTCCGCGGGTTCATCGTCGATCCGCAGGGAGGGAAATCCTGATGTGCGGGCTCGCGGGAGTCATCTTCGGAAATAAGCGGCGACGCGCCGAGGAGCGGGAGTATCTCGCCTGGCTCTTCACCCGCCTGCTGCTGCTGAGCGAGGAGCGCGGACCACACGCCACCGGCGCGGCATGGCTCGACACCGACGGCGGACACCGGCTCTTCAAGCGGCCGGTGACGGCCGAGCGGTTCGTCACGGACAAGGCCTTCGCCGAACTCCTGGCCGGCATAAACAACCGCGCCACGCTTCTGCTCGGCCATACCCGGTGGCGCACCCGAGGGGACGAGCGGGTCAACAGCAACAACCACCCGATCCGCGCCGGGGAGGTGATCGGCACCCACAACGGCACCATTTACAACGCCGACTACCTGTTCCGGCGCTGGAAGATGCGGCGCTTCGCCGAGGTGGACAGCGAGATTCTGTTCCGCCTGGCCGCGAACGCCGCCCGGGACGGGGCCATGGATATCGAGCGGTTCAAAGCCCGGCTCCGACGCTGTCGGGGTCAGATCACCGCCGTCATCGCCTGCCGGACCGATCCGCAAACCGTCATCGTGCTCAAGGGCAACCGACCGCTGGAACTACGCTGGCATCCCCGCCGCAAAGCGGTTCTCTACGCTTCGGACCCCGCATACCTCGACGCCGTGCTGGCGGAGGAAAAAGGCTGGCGTGAGATTGCGGTCCCGCCCATGAGCCTGGTGGTGTTCCGGCGCGAGGACCTGGCCGCGTACTCGGTGGAGCCCTTCGAGTTCGTCGCCCAGGAGAGAAAGGGCGCGGAGCCATGACAGACACTCCAATGAACCTCATGAACCAGGCAATGAACCCAACAGAACCCTTGAAGCCGAACACAAACGGAATGCTGAGACTCTTCGTCTACGGCACACTGAAGCGCGGTTTCTGGAACCACAACCGCTTCTGCCGGGGAGTCCTGGCGGTGGATGACGCCTTGGTCCGCGGCCGCCTCTTCGAGACATCCTCTGGAATCCCGGTCCTGCAGGTCCCGGAGGAGGATATCCTCGCCGTCGGGACCACCAACCCGCTCGCCGACGTGGCCACACAAGCGCACGTGACGGCCCGCATGTCCAATCCCGAGCCAACCCCCGACCGGCTCCCGAAGAAGGGCACAGGCGCGCCCTGGGGCCCCGTGTACGGGGAGATTCTCACCTTCGACGATCCCGAAACCCGCCTTTTGGCCATCGACCGGCTGGAGGGGTTTCACCCCGGCGGTCCCTGCCTCTACCGCCGTGTCCTGGTACCGGCACAAGTCAACGGAGCCGGTCTTCCCGCTTGGCTCTATGTGGCGGGGGATCGCTGGACTGGGAGCTTCAAAGAGCTAACTGGCGGAATTTGGCGATGAACCCGCAACTCTTTCTGAACTCCTGAGAATCCCTCGGCGGAGATCGCTATTGACATCGCTCCGTTTTATTGTATGATATATCATCTGTTGGGGAGCGTGATATGAACCTTGTTTCGTTCAGGTCCCCGTCGGATCTGAAAGGAGAACAACGTTGAATGCCCAGGCTGACATATCCCGATTAGTCCGTGAACTTCGCGAACGAACGGGGCTCACTCAGGAAAAATTCGCGGCCAAGCTCGGCGTGACCTATCCAACCATCAACCGATGGGAGAACGGTCGCGCCAAACCGTCGCCGTTGGCACTTAAACAGATCGAGGATTTGGCCCGGGGCCTGGGCGAACGGGGCGAGGACCTCCTTCAAGAGTTTTTCCCTGGAGAGGAGATCTGACATGGCAAAAGACACGAACAACGGCGCGAATCTCGGTTTCGAATCTGAACTCTGGCGTGCCGCCGACGCCCTCCGCTCCAACATGGACGCCGCTGAGTACAAGCATGTTGTCCTCGGCCTGATTTTCCTAAAGTACATCTCGGATGCCTTCGAAGAGCAACGCGCGAAGCTCGAAGCGGACCGAGCCAAGGGAGCCGACCCGGAAGACCCCGACGAGTACCGGGCCGTCAACATATTTTGGGTGCCCAAAGAGGCGCGCTGGTCCAAGCTCAAATCCGAAGCCAAGCAGCCGACCATCGGCAAGGTCATCGACGACGCCATGCTCGCCATCGAACGCGATAACCCATCGCTCAAAGGCGTGTTGCCCAAGGACTACGCACACCCGCGTCTCGACAAGCAGAGGCTTGGTCAGCTCATCGACATGGTCGGCAACATCGGTCTGGGAGATAAGGCCAACCGCTCCAAGGATATTCTCGGCCGGGTCTACGAGTATTTCCTCTCTCAGTTCGCCAGCGCCGAGGGCAAGAAGGGCGGCCAATTCTATACGCCACGTTGCGTTGTCCGTGTTCTGGTCGAAATGCTTGCCCCTTACAAGGGTCGAGTCTATGACCCGTGCTGCGGTTCCGGCGGCATGTTCGTCCAGTCGGAGAAGTTCGTCGAGGCCCACGGCGGCAAAATTGGCGACATAAGCATCTACGGCCAGGAATCCAACCACACCACCTGGCGGCTGGCCAAGATGAACCTCGCCATTCGCGGCATCGACGGCAACCTCGGCAAGGAGCACGCCGACAGCTTTCACCGGGACCTGCACCCGGACCTCAAGGCCGACTATGTCATAGCCAATCCGCCGTTCAACGACAGCGACTGGCGCGGCGAGTTGCTCAAGGACGACAAGCGATGGAAATTCGGCACACCGCCAGCCAGTAACGCGAACTTCGCCTGGGTCCAGCACTTCATCCATCACCTGGCCCCTACCGGCTTGGCGGGCTTCGTCCTGGCCAACGGCTCGATGTCCTCCAACCAGTCTGGGGAAGGTGAAATCCGCAAGGCCATCATCGAAGCCGACCTGGTCGATTGCATGGTCGCATTGCCCGGTCAGCTCTTTTACTCGACACAGATTCCCGTCTGCCTCTGGTTTATTGCCAGGCAGAAGAAGAACGGCCGATTCCGTGACCGCCGCGGAGAAACATTGTTCATCGATGCCCGCAAGCTGGGGACAATGATTGACCGTGTCCACCGCGAACTGACCGAGGAGGACATCCGCAAGATCGCCGAAACCTACCACGCCTGGCGCGGCGACAAAGATTGCAAGGTCAAGTACAAGGACGTGCCCGGCTTCTGCAAAAGCGCCACGCTCGACGACATCCGGCACCACGGCCACATTCTCACACCCGGGCGCTACGTCGGCGCGGCTGAGGTCGAGGACGACGGGGAACCGTTTGAGGAAAAGATGGCCCGCCTGACTGCCGCCCTGCGCGAGCAGACCGAGAAATCGAAAAAGCTCGACCAGATCATCTGGGCAAACCTGGAGGACATTGGCTATGGCGGATAACGGTTGGGTAACCTTGCCATTCGACCAGGCCGTTCTGGTGAATCCTCCGGTTCGCCTTGAACGAGGCGAAGTCTATCCGTTTGTCGATATGCAAGCAGTCGATCCCGGCTCGCGCAGTGTTGGCCCCAGCGAATTACGAGAGTTCAAGGGTGGTGGCTCGCGGTTCATGAACGGTGATACGCTCATGGCTCGCATCACACCCTGCTTGGAGAATGGCAAGATCGCGCGCTATGCCGCTTCCAAAGCGGAAGAAGTGGGTCATGGCTCTACAGAGTTCATCGTGATCCGTGGCAGGCCCAACGTCACGGACAACGGCTTCGCCTACTACCTGACCAAATGGGACGGTGTCCGTCAATACTGCATTTCGCAGATGACGGGAAGTTCGGGTCGCCAGCGCGTGCCGACCAGTGCTCTAAGTCATCGTGAGGTGACGATTCCTCCGCTCAAGGAACAGGAAGCCATCGCCTGCATCCTCGGCACGCTGGACGACAAGATCGAGTTGAACCGGCAAATGAATCGGACGCTGGAGGAGATGGCGCGGGCGATCTTCAAGAGCTGGTTTGTGGACTTCGACCCGGTGCGCGCCAAGGCTGCGGTGCGGCGCGAGCATCCCAAGTGGACCGACGAGCAAGTCAGCCGCGCCGCCTGCCCCAACCTCAAGCCCGAAATCGCCGCCCTTTTCCCGGACTCCTTCGAGGACTCCGAATTGGGTGAGATTCCGAAGGGGTGGAGCGCTTCCAACGTAGGTCAACACTTTCGGCTAACGATGGGACAATCTCCGCCAGGTAGCACATACAACGAAATAGGGAACGGCGTTCCTTTCTACCAGGGCAGGACTGACTTCGGGTTCCGTTACCCTACTAGACGGGTGTATTGCACATCGCCCACACGTTTCGCCGAGCCGGGCGACACACTGGTCAGCGTCCGAGCGCCTGTTGGCGATGTTAACATGGCGAAGGAGCGGTGCGCCGTTGGCCGCGGAGTGGCAGCGATCCGTCATCGTGGCAACAGTCGCTCTTTCACCTACTATTCCATGCATCAACTAGCGCAACATTTCCTCAAGTTTGAGGCCGAAGGAACAGTGTTTGGGAGTATTAACAAGGCGGACTTTGAGCGGCTGCCATTTGTCGTGCCGTCACCAGATGTGCTGGCAGCATTTGATCGCGTCGTGTCGCTGTTGGACGACCGGATTGAGACGAATGAAGAGCAGACCATATCGTTGGCGAACATCCGAGACACATTGCTGCCGAAGCTGATTTCCGGCGAGCTGCGGGTGCCGGACGCCGAGCGGATCGTGGGGAGGTGTTGCAAATGAAGCGCGAGGCAAAGCTCCTTCTAGATAAGGCCTTTGATTCGCTGGTCTTGAGCATCGAGCTCTTCAATCGACCCCACGATCGTGGCCGGATCAGCAGCACGCTTATCCAGCTTGACCATGCCTTCGAGATGTTTATGAAGGCCGCAATTTTGCACAGGGGAGGGCGTATCCGTGAAAAGCGAGCAAAGGAAACCATAGGGTTCGACGCCTGTGTGCGGCGCTCACTCAGTGATGGCAAAATCAAGTATCTGAAAGAGGAGCAGGCACTCGTCCTGCAGACGATCAACGGACTTCGGGACGCGGCGCAGCACCATCTCTTGGACATCTCAGAAGGGCAACTCTATGTCCACATACAATCTGGCGTCACACTTTTTCGCGACTTGCTAAAGGGCGTTTTCGATCAGGACCTCGCACGCCACCTGCCTCAACGGGTGCTCCCGGTCGCGACCTCTCCTCCCACGGATCTGGCCACGCTTTTCGATTCGGAGGTCAAGGAAATCAAGAAGATTCTGCAACCCGGGCAGAGACGTCAGATTGAAGCCCTCGCACGTCTGCGCCCGCTAGCGATCCTCGACGCGACGGTTCGTGGTGAGAAGGGACAGCCCAGCGACTCCGACTTGCGGCGGATCGGTAAGGAGCTGTCACAGGGTAAGCCTTGGACCAACGCGTTCTATGGCGCTGCGGCCGTGGAGATTGCGGCAGATGGCGCAGGCCCAACTTTGTCCCTGCGCTTGTCGAAGAAGGAAGGCATTCCGATCCAATTGGTGCCTGAGGGTACGCCCGGAGCATCGGTTGTGGCGGTGAAGCGCGTCGATGAGCTTGGGTTTTACAACTTGGGTGCGAAGCAGCTCGCAGAAAAGGTCGGGCTGACAATGCCGAAGGCGGTAGCTGTCGTGGATCACGTCGGTCTTCGTAATGACCCTGAATGCTACAAGGAGATCAAGATCGGAAAGGCGGTATTCAAGCGATACTCCCAAAAGGCCATCGTCGCGATTCAGACGGCCATGACCAAGGAAAATCCAGAGGAGATTTGGGCAAAGCGCACCGCGAAGTTCAAGGGGGCAAAGGAATGACCGCTTTCACCGAATCTGTCGTCGAGCAAGCCGCCTTGGCATGGCTGGAAAGCATGGGCTACCAGATCGTTTCAGGGCCGGAAATCGCCCCCGGTGAACCCGCCGCCGAGCGCGAGAACTACGGACAGGTCGTTCTCGAACGTCGGCTTCGCCAGGCGCTTGAGCGGCTCAACCCGCAGGTGCCGCCGGACGCATTGGAGGAAGCCTTCCGTAAACTGAGTCGGCCGGACTCGCCGTCGTTGGTGGCGAGTAACCATGTGATTCACAAGTACATGGTCGAGGGAGTACCGGTCGAATACCAGCGGGCCGACGGATCGATTGGCGGCGATCTCGTCCGCGTGCTCGATTATGACGAGCCGGAGAACAACGAATTCCTGGCGGTGAATCAGTTCACCGTGGTCGAGAATCAGCACGAACGCCGGCCTGACGTGGTGCTGTTCATCAACGGCTTGCCAATAGCTGTGATGGAACTGAAGAATGCTGCCACCGAAAACGCCACCATCTGGTCGGCCTTCAATCAACTTCAGACCTACAAGCAACAGATCCCCTCCCTTTTTGCATTCAACGAGGCGCTGCTCATCTCGGACGGCGTGGAGGCGCGGATCGGCACGCTGACGGCTGACCGCGAGTGGTTCATGCCCTGGCGCACCATTGAGGGCGAGGAACTGGCAGACAACCGGCTGCCTCAGCTTCAAGTCGTGATCGAGGGCGTGTTTGGGAAACGACGGTTCCTGGACCTGATCCGGCATTTTATCGTGTTCGAAGATTTGGGTGGTGGCGTCCTTATCAAGAAAATGGCCGGGTATCACCAGTACCACGCGGTGAACCTGGCGCTGGATTCGACGGTGCGTGCGGCGGGCACTGGCGGCGACAAGCGCGTCGGCGTGGTGTGGCACACGCAGGGCTCGGGCAAGAGTCTGACGATGGCGTTCTACGCCGGGCGGGTGGTGCTGCACCCGGCGATGAAGAACCCGACGCTGGTAGTGATCACCGACCGAAATGACTTGGACGACCAGCTTTACGGCACATTCGCGCGCTGTCACGAATTACTTCGCCAGCAGCCCATGCAGGCCCAGAGCAGGGCGAACCTGCGGGAGTTACTGACGACCGCCTCCGGCGGAGTCGTTTTCACGACGGTTCACAAGTTCTTCCCGACCGACAGCGAGGATCAACACCCGCTTCTATCGGACCGCCGTAATATAGTCGTGATCGCCGACGAAGCGCATCGCAGCCAATACGATTTCATCGACGGCTTTGCCCGGCATATGCGCGAGGCATTGCCGAACGCCTCCTTCATCGGGTTTACCGGCACCCCTATCGAATTGACCGACAAGAACACCCGCGCGGTCTTCGGCAACTACGTCAGCATCTACGACATCGAGCGGGCAGTGAAGGACGGAGCGACCGTACCTATCTACTACGAGAGCCGACTTGCAAGGCTTGAACTCGACGAAAACGCCCGACCCCTGCTGGACGAGGAGTTCGAGGAGGCCACCGAGGGCGAAGAGGTCGAGCACAAGGAGCGACTGAAGACCAAGTGGGCACAGCTCGAGGCTCTGGTCGGGACGGAGAAGCGGTTGAATCTGATCGCCGAGGATCTGGTGAAGCACTTCGAGCGACGACTGGAGGCGATGGACGGCAAGGCGATGATCGTCTGCATGAGCCGTCGCATCTGCGTCGAGTTATATAGGGCCATCGTGGCGATCCGTCCGGACTGGCACCATGATGACGATGGCGCGGGAATCCTCAAGATTGTGATGACGGGTTCGGCATCGGACCCGGTCGATTGGCAGTCACACATCCGCAACAAGCCTCGCCGCGAGGAACTGGCAAAGCGTTTCAAGGACCCGAAGGAACCGTTCAAGGTAGTTATCGTCCGCGACATGTGGTTGACAGGGTTCGACGCCCCGTGCCTCCACACGATGTACGTGGACAAGCCGATGCGCGGCCACGGGTTGATGCAGGCCATCGCACGAGTGAACCGCGTGTTCAAGGACAAGCCCGGTGGCCTCGTGGTGGATTATCTGGGCTTGGCCGACCAGCTTAAGTATGCCTTGGCTAACTACACCGAGAGCGGCGGTAAGGGTCAGACGGCTATTGATCAGGAAGAGGCCGTGGCTGTCATGCTGGAGCGTTACGAGGTCTGCTGTGGCATCTTCCACGGCTTCAACTGGTCGACTTGGAAGACCGGTGGGCCGCAGGAAAGGCTTTCTGTGCTTCCGGCAGCGCAGGAACACGTGCTGGCCCAGGATGACGGTAAGAACCGGCTGGTGAAAGCGGTTGGCGAGTTGTCGAAGGCGTTTGCGCTGGCCGTTCCACATGAGAAGGCGCTGGAGGTTCGGGACGACGTGGCCTTCTTCCAGGCGGTGAAGTCCGTGCTGACCAAGAGCACGGGGGACGGTCGCCGCAGCCCGGAGGAGATCGAGCTCGCCATCCGGCAGATCGTCTCGAAGGCGGTGTCTTCGGATGAGGTCATCGATATCTTCGCAGCCGCGGGACTAAAGAAGCCCGACATCTCCATCCTGTCCGACGAGTTTTTGGCGGAAGTGCGCGGCATGCCGCAAAGGAACCTGGCGGTGGAGATGCTGCGCAAGCTGCTGGAAGGCGAGATCAAGGCACGCGGAAGAAAGAACATCGTCCAAGCCCGGTCGTTTGCAGAGCTCCTTGAGAATGCAATCAAGAAATACCAAAACCGGGCCATTGAGACGGCACAGGTGATCGAAGAATTGATCGCGTTGGCGAAGGACCTGCGCGAGGCAAACCAGCGGGGTGAGAAGCTGGGGCTGACGGATGACGAGGTTGCCTTCTACGATGCGCTTGAGGTCAACGATAGCGCAGTTGCCGTGCTCGGCGATGAGACATTGCGGCTGATCGCTCAAGAACTCGTCAAGGCGGTGCGAAACAGCATTACCATCGACTGGACAGTCCGGGAAAACGTCCGAGCCCAGATGCGGGTGATCATAAAGCGTATTCTTCGCAAATACGGCTATCCACCGGACAAGCAGGCCCACGCCACGGAGCTTGTTTTGGAACAAGCGGAAGTCCTTTGCAAGGACTGGACGGAAAAAGCATGACCAACGAAGAGATAGCCAGATTCTTTAACACAACGCGGCCCCATATTCAGGGCAACCCGAACCTGCGCGATCCCCAGGTTGAGGGATGGTTTCGCACGCGCCAGCATTTCAGAAACAGTTCCGAGCACGCCATCCTGCAAATTCCGGTGGGCTGCGGCAAAACCGGCCTCATGGCCCTGCTGCCTTTTGAGACCGCCCAGGGTCGGGTCCTGGTGATTGCTCCGAACCTTGAGATTCGGCGGGGCATTTCCACTTCCTTCGATGTCGCCGGACGTGAATGTTTCTGGACCTCGACGCGCGTTCTGACCGACGTGAGTCATGGCCCCTTCACGGCCGTCCTGGACGGCCAGGACGCGAACATCCACGACTGCGAGAACTCGCATATCGTGGTCACCAACATCCAGCAATTGGCCAGCCGGGCTGACCGCTGGCTTCCGGCCTTCGGGGATGATTTCTTCGACCTGATCCTGGTGGACGAAGGCCATCACAACGTCGCCAGAAGTTGGGAACGGGTTTTCGAACGGTTCCCCAACGCCAAGGTCGTAAGCCTGACCGCCACGCCTTTCAGGGGCGACGGACGCGAGATCGCCGGCGAGCGGGTGTACGCGTATCCGTTCCGGACGGCCATGGTGCGTGGGTACATCAAGCAGATCACCGCTGTGAATGTCGCGCCCCAGGAGATCTCCTTCACCTATCGCGGGGACGCCAGGCAACACACGCTTGAAGAGGTCCTTCAACTCCGGGACGAGGAATGGTTCAGCCGGGGTGTGGCCCTCGCGCCGGAGTGCAACCGGTCCATCGTTGACGCCAGCATTCAGTGGCTTCAACACCTCCGGGAGACCGGCACATTCCATCAACTGATCGCGGTCGCCTGTTCGGTGGACCACGCCCGGCAGGTGCGGTCCCTTTACGCCGAGCGCGGGTTGCAGGCGCGTGAAATTCACAGCAACATGCCGGCGGAGGAAATTGAAGATGTGCTCCAGGACCTCCGACGCGGCCGGATCGATTGCATTGTTCAGGTCCGGATGCTCGGCGAGGGATTTGATCACCCAAATCTGAGCGTGGCCGCGATCTTCCAGCCCTTCCGGTCGCTATCGCCCTATGTCCAGTTCATTGGAAGGGTCATGCGGGTGATCCACCAGAACAACCCCCAGCACCCGGACAACCGGGGCGTGGCGGTCTCCCATGTGGGCCTGAACATCGACCGACATTGGGAGGATTTCCGGCGAATCGACCAGGAGGACCAGGAACTCATCCAAGGCTGGCTTGAAGCGGGCGACGAGCGACCTCCAGCCGACGAGCCGGGCCGCCGCAGACGCCTGACACCGGACATGGTGGTGCAGAACGAGATCATCAGCCACTTCATTGAGCAGGAATACCTCGACCCGATGGATGACGCTGTGATCGACGACCTCGTCCAGGAGTTTCGCAGACGCGGCCTTGACCCTGAGGCTCTTGGGTTATCCCGCGAAAATCTCCGCCAGCGCCTCATCCAGGCTCGGACCCGCGAGAGTATGGAGCCCCGGGAAATACCGGTCACGCCCCAACGACGACGACAGGAGGCCCGCCGAAGGCTCAACGAGCGCTCCCGTGCCCTGGCCAGCAGAATCCTGAACGCCCTTGGCGCGTCCATAAACGGCCGCAACATCGTCCTGGCCTACCCCGAACTGAGAAGCGCCAACAACTACGCGGCGGTCATCATGATCGTGAACGGAGCCGTTAATGAGCGGCTCGAGGCCGACGGCGGTTCTCGTGGCGAAATCCCGCTTGAGCGGCTGGAGGAGGTTCTGGAACAGATCGACCAGATCGGGGACGCCGTCCAGGCCCAAATCCAGGAGCGCCTTTCAAGGAGATGACCTATGCCCAAGCTAAAACGCCTTCTCGTATCCGCTTGCTTCGAAACCGCCCAGCGGCGGAGACACTGCTCGCGGAACCAGGAGCACGTTATCTGCCAGGGCGACAAGTGCCTGGTCATCAAGGAGAACATGTCGAAGAACAACTACTGCATGGAATGTGCGGCCCTGATTCTGCGGAAGGCCCAGGAAGAGCTTGATGGATTGGCTCACGAACTGGGAACAGCGGAAGCACCATCCTCCATGGAATTGAGATAGGAATAGCATATGGCAGGCCTTCTTGATGACCAAAATACCCAAGCCACTCTTTCGAGGCTTTTAGGCGAGGTGGCGAAGTATCTTGCTATGTTCCTTGAGAGGGAGCTGCCATCCCTTTTCGAGGATTGGTGGAATCAGGCCGTCGTGAACAATTTGTCGTTCCAACAGCGGCGACGGATGGAACAACGGGGCATCGCCTCCCTCGGTGCTCTAGACCTCGCCGCGCTGCTTCGAGTGCTCGATCAGAACTGGTACCAGATTTCCAACAAGCTCGGCCTGACATCGGAGTCACGTCATTTCGTCAAGGAGATGCAGACTATCCGTAACCGGTGGGCACATGCGACCACCGAAGGCTTTCCTCTTGATGATGTATACCGCGACCTGGACACCCTCCAGCGTTTTGCCGTGGTCATCGAGGCGAATGAAACATTGATACGAGAAGTGCGATCCCTAAAGACGGCCCTTGTCACTACAGAGACGGAAATGCCTGAGAAAACCGATGCCGCTGCCCTTGAATCCTCTCTGACGCCCAAAGAAAATGGTGCTGAATTTGAACCGGGGCAGATTGTATGTGTTCGGTCTGACCCAAGTATTCGTGGCGCTGTAATTTCCGTCCTGCCGGGCAAACCGGAAAATCGCTTTAAGATCTTTGTGAGTGGTGAAACCCAGACCTACTATGCGTCTCAGTTAAAGCCCGAAGATATTTCAGATGACAACACCGAGTTTTTTTCCTGTGATCAGTTCCACGCCTATCTGACAGCGCTGCAAATCAGATATCCCGGTCTGTCTACACTTTATTCGCTCAACGCCGCCCGTGTGGATTTCATTCCGTATCAATTTCGGCCCGTGCTGAGGTTCATCCGGTCGGATCGACCTCGGTTATTAATTGCCGACGGCGTGGGTGTCGGCAAGACCATCGAGGCAGGGCTTATTCTCCGCGAATTGCAAGCAAGACGTGATATCCGGTCAGTTCTCATTGTCTGCCCTCGCCCGTTGGTAACCGAGCGCAAATGGATGAACGAGATGAAGCGCTTCGAGGAGCGTTTCACACATCTCGATGGTAGCACCCTTCGTTACTGTATAAACGAGATGGACCTTGAAGGGGTCTGGCCCGAGCAACACCAGAGGGTGATTGTTCCCTATTCCTTGTTCGATGAAGTTCTGCTTTATGGTTCAGGACCTGACGGCAGGCGAAAACGCAAGAAGGGTCTGCTCGACCTTGATCCGCCTCCTCGCTTCGATCTCGTCATCGTTGACGAGGCACACCATATCCGCAATCAGGATACATTCAGCCACAAAGCTGTGCGTTTTTTCTGTGACCATGCAGAGGCCGTTATATTTTTAACTGCAACACCGATCCAGCTCGGCAGCAACGATCTTTTCGTCCTCCTCAATACGCTCCGTCCCGATTTGATCATCGATCAGGAGAGTTTCGCTCACATGGCGGAACCCAACCCTTCCATTAACCAGGCGATATCGCTTGCACGGGCTCAAGAGCCGGAATGGCAAACGCGGGCAAGCGAAGCCCTTGATCAAGCAGCGGCCACCGCTTGGGGTAAGGCGATCCTGCGCTACAATCCAAATTTTATACGAATACGTTCCAGGTTGTCCGAAGGCGACGTCACAAATGAAGAACGTGTGCAGCTCATCACCGATTTGGAAGCCATGCACACTTTCGCAGGGATTATCAATAGAACCCGCCGTAGGGACATAGGCGATTTCACGATACGGAAACCTGAGACAGTGGTCGTTCCCTTCACGCCTGCCCAGCAGCGTCTACATGACGAACTCCTCCGAGTTCAGGCCGAGATATTCGACCGGCTTCACGGAGACATCAATGTCAAATTCATGATGACCACGATCAGACGTCAGGCTGCGAGTTGCCTTTTCGGCCTTGTGCCCTTTCTTGAGGATATTCTGAATCGCCATCTTGATGAGCTGTCCTGGGAGGAGGCCGATAACTCCGCCGCTGTTCCGCAGGGCGAGACGGTAGAGCCAATACAATCGCAGATCCAATCACTTCTTGAGAGTGCGCGGTTACTCGATCCCTATGATCCGAAACTGGAGGCGCTACGCGCCATTATCCGGACCAAGCAGAAGCTGCCCAATAACAAGGTGATGTTGTTTAGCAGCTTCAGGCATACGCTCAATTACCTTTATCGCCATCTCAATGAGGATGGCTTTCGGGTCGGGATGATACACGGCGGAACACCGGATGAAGAACGTGTTGATCTCCGTAGTCGCTTCGAGAAGCATCGAGACGATAGGGGCAGCTTGGATGTCCTGTTGTTCTCGGAAATTGGCTGCGAGGGTTTAGATTATCAATTCTGTGATTGCATTGTGAACTACGATTTGCCTTGGAATCCGATGCGCGTGGAACAACGCATCGGCCGCATCGACCGGAACGGACAGAAAAGCGAAAGCGTTGCCATAATCAACCTGATTACGCCGGGCACCGTTGATGCCGATATCTACGAACGTTGCCTTCTGCGCATAGGAGTGTTTAATGGAGCTTTGGGCGGAAGCGAAGAGATTCTTGGTGAAATTACCAGGGAGATTCGAGATATTGCAGAAAACTTTACCTTGAGTGACGAGGATCGCAGGGCAAAGCTTCAGCAATTGGCGGACAATAAGATTCGACTGATCCGTGAGCAAGAGGAACTCGAGCAACGACAAATGGAGCTTTTCGGCATCCGCTTGCCTGAAGACCGGATGAGGAAAGAAATCGAGGATGCCTCAAGTTATTGGTTATCGCCGACCTCCATGCAAAGGATTGTCCGTCTCTATTTACAAGAGAGCTGCGGGAAAGATCAGGAGTTTCTCCTGGGTGAAAGACCCCTAAAAACGCTTCGTCTTTCGCAGGAAGCCCGAAGTATCCTTCTGCGAGACTATCAGCAACTTCCCAAACATAACACAACTGCCTACCGCGATTGGGAAAACTGGCTTAAAGGAGGTAATCCCCATCTTCTGGTGACCTTTGAATCTGACTGCGCAAGGGAGCATCCTGAGGCGGCATTTATTATGCCGTTGCATCCCCTGGTCCGACAAGCTGCCGTTTCCTTTAGTGGAAAAAAACGAGCAGTGACAATACTTAAGACATACTCCGGCGAGGTTCCTCCCGGCCTGTACGAGTTCGCAATCTATCAATGGCGTTTTCATGGTATCAAGGAGGATTTGGCTTTGCGTCCGGTTGCTTCTTCCCCAACAGTCACCTCTCTCCTTTCCCGTTTACTGGAAAAGGCTACAGATCTTGTTGAGGAAGGTACTAAGGAAATCGATCCAAATTGCTGGGAAAAGCTTGATGCCGAACATTATAAACTATGGTCTGAGGAACGGGAAAGGCACCGGCAAAGAACGCTGGAATTAGCGGAATATCGCCGCGAGAGCCTTACAACGAGTCATCGGGCGCGGATAGCGCTTCTCGAGGAGCAACTTAAGCAGGCCAGCAACGAAAAGATTCAGAAAATGCGACAGTCTCAAATCTCCGCTGCTGAGGCAGATTACGCCAGACGTATTCAGGATGTGGACATCGCCATGGAAAGGGCGGATATAATCGCTGAGCCGGTCGCATACGGATTGATTCAGATCGTTGGAGATACGCCTCATGCCGAGTGACTACGATAAAATACGTGACGACAACATCCGCGAGTATGGGCAAGGAACACGTCATCTATCCTTTTTGGGCAGACTATATACGGATAGGACGCATTTTATCTTCGAACTTCTGCAAAACGCTGAGGATGCCGGGGCGTCGAAGGTACTCTTCCAACTTGCAGAAGACAGGCTCGAAGTTCTTCATGACGGCCGCCTATTTAATGAACAAGACGTGCGTGGCATTTGCGGGGTCGGTGAAGGAACGAAGACTGAAGATCTCACTCAGATCGGCAAGTTCGGGATAGGTTTCAAGTCTGTCTACGCATACACGACTACACCTGAAATTCACTCAGGCGATGAAAGCTTTAGAGTCGAGAACTACGTTCGGCCATATGCCGTCCAGTGGCGAGACATCGGAGATTCATGGACCACCCTCTTCGCCTTTCCGTTTAACAAAGAGGATGTGGAACCGGCAATTGCGTGCAGGGAGATCAGTACAAGACTGTGTAAGCTAAGCGCCAGAACATTGCTTTTTCTTCGTAAGATCAAGGAAATCGAATACAGATTACCGGATGGGATGGGTGGTGTTTATCTGCGGGACGAGACTAAGCGAGGAAATGTACGCGAAGTAACGGTAATTGGGCAGAACAACGGCGAAGATGAAAGTGAAAGTTGGTTGATATTTGAGCGCCCCGTGGCAGTGCCTGATCGTGACGGGAATTGCCCAGGTCAAGTCCCGATCGAGATTGCTTTTCGCCTTCAATGGAACGAGAAAGAACAACGGGAAGAGGTGGCAAGAACAAAAGACTCACCACTTGTGGTCTTCTTCCCGACTGAAAAGGAAACCCGGTTTGGCTTTTTGATTCAAGGTCCATACAGGACTACGCCGGCAAGGGACAATATACCGAAAGAAGACGATTGGAATGCGACACTGGTAAATGAGACATCGTGCCTTATGGCTGACGTGTTGCCGCAGCTCAAGGACCTCGGTCTATTGAGCGTCTCGCTACTTGAGGCCCTACCCATAAGAGCGGATGATTTTCCAGAAGATGGCATGTTCTATCCGATCTTTGATGCTGTCCGAAATGCTCTTTTAACCCAAGACCTGCTGCCCGCAGATGACGGCAGCTTCGTCTCAGCGCGAAATGCAAAACTTGCTCGTGGCGCAGACCTCAGAAAACTGCTGGATCATGAGCAGCTTCGCAAACTTTTTCAATCAGACGCAACTGTCGAGTGGCTGGCTGGCAACATTACTCAGGATCGAACCCCGGAGCTACGCACATACTTGCTTAATGAACTGGAGGTCGAGGAGATCACACCCGACAGCTTTGCCCGAAGGATCACTCAGTCTTTCTTGTCAATTCAAGTCGATGAATGGCTGGCGGAGTTTTATGGGTACCTGTCTGGCCAAGAGGCGCTTTGGCGTGCTCCACGGTGGTCTGGTGATTCGGGAGGGGTTCTCCGTTCCAGGCCTATTCTCCGTCTTGAAGATGATAGTCATGTGATACCTTTTCGGGCTGACGGCACAACTCCTAATGCCTTTTTACCTCCTCCGGAAGACACCGACTTCCCAATTGTGAAGCGGTCGATTGCAAGCGATGAGCAAGCGGGAAATTTCCTGAAGCGTTTGGGCTTATCGGAACCGAATGTGTTTGATGACATTGTCGAAAGGGTTTTACCCAAGTACTCCAAAAGTGATTTGTCCACGATTTCCGAGACCGAGCATGCGGCGGATATTCTTAAACTTCTACGCGCGTTGACCTCTGATTCGGAGGCCGGTAAGAAAAGAGTGATCCAGAAGGCAATGCAAACACCTTTTCTCAAGGCTGTCGACCCTGTTGGAAACCTGACATATAAAAAACCGCTCGATATCTACCAGGATAATCCGACTTTGCGGCAATATTTTTCTGGAACGACAGACGCGTGGTTTTTATCCGAACAGCCGCTGGCTTCAGCATCCTCAGATATTTTGATCGACCTTGGCATTGCGACTCTGCCACGGCGTATCCTGTTTTCTGATGACTTGCCTTCTGGCGTACGTGAATACTCTACGCGTGCCGAGACAATCGAAAACTATTACCTTCATGGGTTGGATGATTTCCTTGAATCCTTCGAGTCACTTCAGAGTTTTGAAGATAAGGCGAAAGTAGCTCTCGTCCTGTGGGGCTATCTTAAAGAGCATTTGGAATTGGACTCCTCGTTTTTCAGGGGTCGCTATCATTGGTTTTACTATAGCGGCCATAGCAAGTCCTTCGACTCTCAAATGCTGACCCGCCTTAGGAACACGAAGTGGATTCCTACGCGGGACGGGAGCATAGAAAAACCGGGGGACATTAACACAGATCAGCTTCTTGACGACTTTCAAGGGGCAGAGGAATTGAACGATGCTCTCGGTATTAATCAAGGTGTTGGTCATAGGGCCTCTTCCGAAGACGATAAGAAACGTGAACATGCCAATATGCTCGGAGTCTCTCTTGAGGACATCGAATTTCTGAAGATGCATCCGGACGAGTTTGCTCAGCTAAAGGCTGAAATCGCATCAAGAAATACCAGGCCGATATTCCCAACAAGAACGGTGACTAATCCAGAGCGTCGACAAGAACGGGTAACAGATCTGCTCTCCGAATCCTCTAACAAGGAATATGAAGAGCGCGAAAGAAGCGTTCGGACAACCAGAGGCACTATCGATCCTTCTCTATGGCTCAGGGAACAGTACACCAACTATGACGGCCAAATGGTATGTCAGATCTGCAAGAAGGAAATGCCTTTTAAGAAGCTTGATGGCGAGTATTACTTTGAAGCAGTTGAGACGTTTACCAAGGACATCTTACCCAAGGAGCATGAGGCGCAGTTTTTGGCCCTATGCCCACTTTGCGCTGCAATGTACAAAGAGCTTGTCAAGAAGGACGAAGCAGCTATGGCCGATCTGAGAAAAGCCCTTCTGAACATGGACTCACTGGATGCTCCATTGCGACTCGGCGAACTTGAAACCACCATTCAGTTCGTCGAGACTCATCTCTGCGATGTAAAGACCATTCTGGAAGAAATGGGAAGGATCGGGGGATTAGCATTGGAAGGTAACAGGGGTGAGAAAGCATGACCACGCATCTGTCAGTAAGGTTGGCATGGCATGATCGGGCTTGGGATGGTCACGTTTGTGACCTGCCGCACCTCAACGCTCACTGCATTGTCCACCAACACATACGTGATTCGCGGAATGATGAAAAGGAGCGCGCAGCAGCCGGCAAACCTCTCGTCGAGTTGGACGGATGGTTGCCACCATGCTCTCGTGATCCAGCGGCGTACGCCGAAAGAGGATTTTCGATTACACATCAAGACCCGCTTGAGTTTCGGGGGCTACCAGCAGTCTCAGAAGACATACCTCCATATTCATCATGTCCAGCACCTTACCGTTGGATGCGCGAGGAATTTGTCCAAGAGGTCTGCGAAGCTGAAGATATATCGCTTCGGGGGCCAGACAATCCGCGAAGTAATGGTTGGGTTTTTGAGCCTGACCGTCAGCGTGAACTTCTCAAGGGATTCTGGGGAAAACTTGAGCCAAAGAAATCACTTGTGTTCTATTACTGCAACCATGGGAATCCCCTGGATGAGAACTCGCCGCGAATTATTGTCGGTATTGGAAGAATCGCTGAGGTTGGTCCTCAGCTCTATTTTGGCACAACCCCAAAGTACCAGGATCAGTATCCAGTATGGTCCCGACGGATTACCCAGGCGTACCCTAAGCAGGGGGTTCGTATCCCTTACCAAGAATACCTGCGGGATGGTCACAGCACTGACGATATCATCTGCCGAGTTCCACGGAGCGCGCTGCTTCCATTCTCATACGGAGGGGAACATGTTTCCGACGACGTCGCGGTTGCCATCATTGAGCGCGTTATACAGTGTGTGGAGCGCGTCAAGGCTGAGGGGCGCGTCGCTTTTGATTGGGACGGACGCCTCGATTGGCTAAACGACGTCCTGGCCGAGGCATGGAGCGGTCGAGGCCCGTTCCCTGGCGCTGGAAGCGTGCTCCAGTACCTCGGGTTTTCAAAGGGGACCTCGTTTCAGCGAACTGTGCTGGCACCAATGGCAAAACGGGGTGAAAATTCCTGGGACTATGTCCTGTCAATCCTTGAAGGAAGGGTCGAACCGGACAAAGGAACATACAGGACTGGGCTCCTCAAAGCGAGAGAGCGCTGGCGTGTCCTAAAAACTCGCCATGCATTGCTGTCCAAGCTCGCCCGGCTTGAGCTCACCCCGGGCCAGGTGCAGCGGATCGCCAATCCGGACCAGCGGGCAGCAAGCGGAATCGACGCGACCGAGAAGGATTTGGTCGCCAACCCTTACATCCTATCCGAGTGCGACCTTGGGTCGGCGGACTCCGATCCCGTGGCGCTGGAGACAGTCGATCATGGCTTGAGGCCCGAAGGGGATGCCGCGGTGTTTCCCGATGCAGACGAAATCTCTCACGACGACCGGCGTAGGGTTCGGGCGGTTGGTGTTGCGATTCTCCAGGAGGCCGCAAATAACGGTGATACTGTCCTCACATTCGCCGACTTCCTGAGCAAGATCATCGGACGCTTTCCCGAGAAAAGGGCATGTCGGCCAGATCGGGAAGTCGTATTGGCCGAAGCCGAATTCTATCGAGAAGTCCTGTGGACGGCCTTCGACTCCGATCCCGAGCTTGTCGCGCTCAAGCACCTTCGGGCCCTAGAGGAGTTCGCTGCTTCGCTGATTAAGCGACGGGCCAAGAAGACGAATCCGGCGGTCAAGCCTCCGATTGATTGGTTCGGCGCCCTGAAGAAGCTCTTTGGCGAACCGAAATCCGAGCGGGAAAGGGCAGCGCTGGAGGAAAAGCGAGCTGCTCTCTCAACGCTCTTCTCACGACGACTGAGCGTACTGACAGGTGGGGCCGGTACTGGCAAGACTTCGGTACTGAAGGTATTTCTCCAGGAATTGGTGCGTGTCGAGGGTCGACATCCCACGCTCTTGCTGGCTCCCACCGGAAAGGCCCGCGTTCGGCTTTCCACTAAAACCGGTCGAAATGCAATGACCACTCACCAGTTTCTGCTTAAGCAGGGCTGGTTCGTGCCCGATATTTTCGTACTCAAAAAACAAAGCGATCAGAGCCCCTTTCAAGCGACCACCGTTATTATTGACGAGTGTTCAATGATCCCAACGGACCTCTTTGGCACATTGCTGCGTGCTCTTGACTCCGGCCCATTGAGTCGTCTGATTCTTGTCGGTGATCCCAACCAGCTACCACCAATTGGACCTGGGAGGCCTTTCGCTGACATTATCGAGTGGCTTCAGAGAGACCACCCTGAATGCATTGCTCCACTTACAGTCTGCATGCGAGTTGATGAGGAGGAGGGAGGTCCAGCCGAGGAGAGTGTGGCCCTCGCGCTTGCGGACGGATACCGAACATCAGTCGTCAATCCGGGTGATGACGAGATTCTGGCCTCAGTCGCTCGGGGCCAGTCGATGGGCGACCTGGATATTGTGTTTTGGGACGACCACGACGATCTGCTTGCCAAGCTTAAGGGGCGGATGGCTAATATACTTGGTATCCGTGATAATGACTACAAGAGCTTCAATCGGTCGCTTGGGATCGATCAGAAGGACTGGGTCCGCAGTGAGGCGTGGCAAATCCTCTCACCCACTCGTACGCAACATTTCGGCACTGACGATCTCAACCGCCTGATTCAGAGAGAATACAAGGCAGGTCTCCTTCAGAAGTCGCAGAGCCAGTGGAGCAAGATGCCACGACCTTTCGGTGAGTATGAGATCGTCTGGACCGACAAGGTTATTCAGGTTCGAAATCGAAGCAAGGATGGATGGGCCTACCCCAAGGGAAGTGGGCTGGACTACGTCGCCAATGGCGAGATCGGAATTGTTACTGAGGCCTTCAAGAGGAAGGAAGGCAGCGATGTCCTTGCCGCTGTTTTTTCTACGCAAATAGACGCCTCCTATCGGTACTACCGCGGTCAGGTTGACGAATACCTCGAACTTGCCTACGCGTTGACCGTCCATAAGGCGCAGGGGAGCGACTTCGAGGTGGTTTTCCTGATCATCCCGCAGAAAGCCTCGACTTTGTCGCGAGAACTGATTTATACCGGCCTCACGCGGTTCCGTCGCAAGCTGGTGCTTTTGGTCGAAAAGGATATCGAGCCCCTCCGACGTTTACGCAGTCCGGACTGCTCAGACACCCGGTTGCGGAATACTCATATGTTCACGATAGCCCTTCGACCGGATGATGTGAAGCGACCTCACCTGGAGGCACTCATCCATCGTACGCGGAAGGGCATTGCTGTCCGCTCCAAGAGCGAGGTTGTCGTGGCAGATGTGTTGGATGCGCTTGGGATCAGCTACGACTACGAGCAGCCGCTCTATTCGCGGACTGATCCGAAGGACTTTCGCCTTCCTGACTTCACGGTCAGCTTTGAAGGGGATGTTTTTTATTGGGAACATCTTGGTATGCTAAACGTTCCCAGCTATCGCGAGGCGTGGGAACGAAAACAGACTTGGTATAAGGAAAACGGTTTTTCGGATCGATTGATTACATCTCAGGATGCGCCTGATGGAGGTATTGATGCTGCCAAGATCGAACAGATTGCTCGGAAACGTATCTTGGAAGAATAGGTGTAAGGGAAATTGAGTTTGACGACGCTTCCGGTCCGCCGGGAACCGCCTGATTTTTGATAACCCGTTGATATTGAAGGTTTTTGGTTAACTGCGGGAGAAAGAGAACGGTTATGAAGAGGGTTGCAAACGGGGAGCCAACTCCCGCCATATTTGCAGCCTGCTCCTCATAACTTTGCATACATTTCGAGCTCGAATGTATTTGAGCACTGCCCCGGAAACGGAGTTCTATCAGGCAGCGTGCGGTTATTGGGAAAATGATTGCCTGCCCGGGCTCCCGTGTGGTATTATATATTTGTTGTAAACATCTGTAATGTATATTTATTCTCTGCCGTAATCAGGGATATGCGAGGCCTCTGGGCCGGCCGGTGCAATGTAGCGACCGGGCTTGCTCTATGATGTGGCACCGAAGTCATCCGGCGCCGCGAAGAAGTTTTGAAAATTCATTAGCGGGGTTTCTTACTTCGAATCCGGGGATGACGGGAAAACGATAATAGCCGTAAACGAGCAATCTCTGTAAAGTGTCGGGATGTGTCGGCTGACCTGACTTCTCCCGCTTCTAAAACGATGACCGAAAAGACAAACGAGGACGACCAGGGCGACAATCGATGGTGTGCGTGGTCGCCTGTCTTTAATCCGCATGGAAGCGCGCTTCCTGCTTCTCCCGTAATATCATTGTATTGTCGCCGGAAGGATAGGCCATGGTCTATGTAGAAATACTGGCCGTCGTTCTGCTTACGCTCGTGAACGGTCTCCTCGCGATGTCCGAGCTCGCCATAGTCTCGTCGCGGAAGAGCCTCCTGAAACAGATGGCGAGCGACGGCAGCAGGGGTGCGGCCGCGGCGGTGCGCCTGGCCGAAGACCCGAGCCGCTTTCTGTCAACGGTACAGATAGGCATCACGCTCGTCGGCATAATCGCCGGCGCATTCAGCGGCGCGACGCTCGGGCAGAGGCTGGGCTCGTGGCTCGACACGTTCCGCGTGTTTTCCCCCCACGGCTACGCCATAGGTATCAGTGTCACCGTAGTGGCGATCACCTATCTCTCGCTGATTCTGGGCGAGCTCGTTCCGAAGCGCATCGCTCTCTCCCGGCCCGAGCGTATCGCGTCTCTCGTCGCCGGGCCGATGAAGTGGCTCTCCGTTATCGCCGCGCCGGCCGTATGGCTCCTTCACGTTTCGACCGAGAGCGTCCTGAGGATGTTCGGATTATCGGGTCGCCGCGAATCGACAGTCACCGAAGACGAGGTGAAATCTCTCATAGCCGAGGGGACGCAGGCGGGCGTCTTCGTCCCGCAGGTGCAGGAAATGATCGAGGGCGTTCTCAGGCTCGCCGACAGGCCCGTAAGGGTTATCATGACGCCGCGCTCCCTCATCGTATGGATAGACAGCAGGGCGGACAGGGACACTATGCTCGAAATCATCGAATCGAACCATTTTTCGCGCCTCCTCGTATGCGACGGGAGCGTCGATCATCCGGTCGGCACAGTCCACACGAAGGACCTTCTTCCCGAGGCGCTCCGGGGGAGCGCGAAGAATCTCGCCGACTTGATGACTCCCGTGCTCTTCGTTCCCGAGAGCACGCCCGTCCTCAGGCTGCTCAACATGTTCAAGAAGGAGAAGGTCCACATGGCCGTCGTCGTCAACGAATACGGGGCGACGGAGGGTCTCGTGACAATCACGGACGTCCTCGAGTCGATCGCCGGCGACTTCCCCGAGCTCGGCGAGGATTTCGAGCCGGGAATAGTTCAGAGGGAAGATGGCTCGTGGCTCGTGGACGGCATGCTCCCGATGGATATAATCGAGAGGATGACGGGCATCGAACCCGAGGAAGAGGTCAATACGGTGGCGGGATTCGTCCTTCAGAACCTCGGGCGCATACCGCAGGCGGGGGAGGGCTTCGATTACGAGAACGTGCATTTCGAGGTCATCGACATGGACGGGCGGAGGATAGATAAGGTCCTTATGCGGATCGATGCGGCCGCCCCCGGGGGCCGGGATTCCGGGCCGGACGAGTGAGTCCGCGGTTTATGACTCGATGACGGGCGCGTAAGCCGCGCTCCCGGCGCGCGCCTTCAGTATATCGCCGACTTTCCTGCACAGCCTGACGAACTGGTGCTCGTTTTGAGCCTGAAGCAGCCTTTCGAATCCGGAACAAAACGGTTTCTTCTTCCATTCGAAGTATTCCGAATAGCGCACGGGGTCGCCCGATAGATCGAGTAGAAAACGTGACAGCGATTCCGGTCCCTCGAAGTCCCGGACATTTATAAAACATTTTTCTCCCGGGGAAAATTCCTCGATGTTGGGAGCGCCGAGATAAACCGGCACGGAGCCCGCGATGAGAGGGTCGTAGAATTTTTCCGTTACGTAATCCGCCTCGGAGGTGTTTTCGAAAGCGACGGTGAATTTGTACCGCGCCATCGTGTCGAGCTTGAAACGCCGTCCCGCGCCGCCCGGCTGCGGAGCGTTCCTGAAAAGCTTTCCATACGAATGCACCTCGATGTGCTTCATCATTTCCCCGAGATATTCCGTCCGCCCGTTGGTGTCGTATCCGCTGGATATGAACGCGTTCACGAGGCGGTCGTCCGTTTTCTGGAGAGGCTCGTTTCGCAGCTCTTCTCTATGCGAGCGGAGGATATACGGGCACCAGATGTCCGATTCCCGGCTGTAGGTCATCATGAGGTCGAAGCGGCGCATGACGAGCTCGCTCGACAAAATGGGATGGTGGGCGGCGGATTCCATCGACCAGGCGATCCATACCTGTCCCTCTCTTTTGATAGGGCCCCTCCCGACGACGAAGTCGAGCCCGAGCGAAGGGACGTGGAATACGACCGCGGATGCCTTGTCGTAGAGGCTCCGGTCGTCCGTGAGGATAAACGGCTCGGGAATGTCCCGCCCGGGGTATTCGAGCGGCTGACCCCACATGGAGTTATAGAAAAGTATGATAATTTTGTATTTCATCACATGCCGTCGTGGCGGCGAGCCGTGCACTGTACCGATCCGGCCGCGTCCGTCACGGGCCGGGGCGTCATCCGAGCATTGTCTCCCTGTACCACGTTACCGTGGCGGCCAGGCCCTCTTCGAAGGTCGTCGTGGCCTTAAAGCCGAATTCGGTTTTGGCCCTCGAAACGTCGAGCCTTCTTTCCGGCTGCCCGTCGGGGCGCGACGTGTCCCAGACGATCCTGCCTTCGTACCCTGTCATCTCCTTTATCATGCCGGCGAGCTCCCTGATTCCTATCTCGTTCCCCGAGCCGAGGTTTACAGGCTCGCCCTTGTCGTATCTCTCGGCGGCGTCTACAATCCCCCGCGCCGCGTCCCTCACGAAAAGAAATTCCCTCGATGCGCTTCCCGTTCCCCACGCCGTCACCTCGGGTAGTCCTTTTAACTTTGCGTCGAAGAACTTGAGAATGAGGGCCGGAATCACGTGGGCGTCTTCGGCGCTGAAATGATCGCCGGGGCCGTAGAGGTTTACGGGCATGAGGTATACGGCGTTAAAGCCGTACTGCTTCCTGTAAGACTGAGCCTGGACGAGGAGGGCCTTCTTCGCTATTCCGTAAGGGGCGTTCGTCTCCTCGGGGTATCCGTTCCAGAGGTCGTCTTCCCCGAAGGGCACCGGCGTCTCGCGCGGGTAGGAGCATACAGTCCCGACGCAGACGAATTTTTCGGCTCCCGCCTGCCTCGCCGCTTCCATGAGCTGTATGCCCATTACGGCGTTGTCGTAAAAAAGCTCCCCCGGGTACTTTAAATTAAAACCTATTCCGCCCACCTTTGCTGCGAGGTGAATCACGATGTCGGCGTGCCTCACTGCCTTTACGCAGCTCTCCCACTTCCTGAGGTCGAGCTCCCTCCTCCCGGGGGTGAAGATGCTCCCGTCGGGAACGCCCCTCGACAGGAGCTCTTCGAGGACGTACGTGCCCAGAAACCCGCTCCCGCCGGTAAGCAGTATGCGTTTTTGACTCAGGTCTATGGCCATGTCCGTGCCTTCCGCGTGGAAGCCATTTCAAACCCTCTCTCCAAGAGGTTAATCTCTTTTCCACCATCTTTCAGGAAATTTTTCTTTCAGGATATCGTCCCCCTCGCCTATGGGCGTGAGTCCCGAAGCCCGCAAGTCGGCGTCCACCATTATCCTCACGAGCTCGCCGAACCTGACGCGCGGTCTCCATCCGAATGCGTCCTCGGCCCTCCGGGGGTCGGCCCTTAGATTATCCGCCTCCGTCGGCCTGTAGTAGCCCGGGTCGATCCTGACGTATTCCTTCCAGTCGAGCCCGGCGTAGGAAAAGGCTTCCCGGACGAACTCTTTTACGGAATGCGCCTCGCCGGTGCCGATCACGAGGTCGAGCGGCTCCTCGTGCTGCAGCATGAGCCACATCATTTCCACGTACTCCGGGGTGTATCCCCAGTCCCTCTCGGGATCGAGGCTGCCGAGGTAAAGGTAGTCCTGCCTGCCGGAGAGTATGCTCGATACAGCCTTGGTTATTTTCCTCGTGACGAACGTCTCGCCTCGTCTCGGGGACTCGTGGTTAAAGAGTATTCCGGCTACGGCGAAGATGCCGTAACCGTCCCTGTAATTCACCGTCGTAAAATGAGCCATGAGCTTGGCGGCAGCGTAGGGGCTCCTCGGGATGAATGCCGTGTCTTCGTTCTGGGGCGGCGGAGAGGAGCCGAACATTTCGCTGCTCGACGCCTGGTAGAAGCGGCACTCGATGCCGCTGCCGCGTATGGATTCGAGGAGCCTGACGTTGCCGAGTCCCGTTACGTTCGTACTGTATTCGGGCATGTCGAAGCTCACCTTTACGTGGCTCTGCGCCGCGAGGTTGTATATCTCGTCGGGCTTTATGTCGTAGACGAGGCTCGTCAGGCGGCTCGAATCGCCGAGGTCGGCGTAGTGAAGGTAGAGCTTCGCATTCTCCTCGTGGGGGTCGATGTAGATGTGGTCGATTCGCCCGGTATTGAAGCTGCTCGATCTTCTGATGAGTCCGTGGACCTCATAGCCTTTCGACAGCAGGAACTCGGTCAGGTACGAACCGTCCTGTCCCGTAATGCCGGTTATCAGGGCTTTTTTCATAGGGGCTCCATAGGCGATTTGGGAAGCTCGGTTAAATCAAAATACAATTTGGAGATAATGTCAATGGGAGCGGCCTTGCCGAACGCCGGTGCGCCGCCCCTGTTTCAGGGGACGGCCCCACTCTCCGAGAGAGTGTTTTTAAGTAGCGCCAGGAACTCCGTGAATGTTCTGGTCCTCAGTATGGGGGCTGTGAGGTCGTGCTCCCTGAAGAGGTGCGCAATCTCCGAGGAAAGCTTGAGCTGTGTGCCCGGATCGTCCTCGCTCGTGAGTATGAGGAATATGACGTGCGACGGCTCGCCGTCCGGGGCGTCGAAATCCACGCCTCCCTCGGATATGCCTATCGCGACCACCGGCTTCGTTATTCCGGCGAGGCGTGCGTGGGGGAGGGCGACGCCCTTGCCTATACCGGTCGGAAGGGCGGACTCCCTTTCCCACACGGCCCTGCATGCCGTATTCCGGTCGAGGCCGGCCGCGTCGGCGGCGGCCTCCGAAAGCTCCGTTATAGCGCCCTCCCGTGAAAAGGACTTGAGATCCCTTACGAACGTCTTCGAGGACAAGGCGTCGATGAGCCTTTTCTTCTTCCCGAGCTGCAGCAGGACTCGTATCATCGGCCCGCTTATCATGGACGTTACTATGGCCATTATAATGAGCGCGACGAAGAGCCTGTCGTTTATGATCCCCGCCTGAAGCGCGAGAATACCGAGCACTATTTCCATGGCTCCCCTGGCGTTCATTGCGAATCCCACGGCCAGAGAGTCCCTTCCCGGCAGACCGCCGAGCCGGGCCCCGAGCGTCCCGCCGACAAGCTTGCAGAGACAGGCTATGAGTATGATAGTCACGACGAGGGGCAGATCGAAATGCTCTATGAAATTAACCCTGAGGCCTATGCTTCCGAAGAAGAGCGGCGCGAAAATGGACGATACGAACTTGTCCAGCACCGACCTCGTATGCTCTCTTAAGTGTGGCGATGCACCGACGGCGACGCCGACGAGGAACGCGCCGAAGATCGCGTGAATCCCTATCCATTCGGTAAAGGCGGCCCCCAGAAGGGCGAGCGTCAGGGCGAAGCCGAGGACCCCTCCGGGCCTTTTGCTGTAGGCCTGGAGGAACGGGAGGGACCTGTGTATCAGCCATCTGCCGGCGGTCAGCATGAATCCCGCGAAAGCGAGCGTCAGGAGTATCGTCGTGAGTATATGGTTCGAGTGGCCTGCCGACGTGCCCATGAGTCCAAGGATTATGGCGAATATGATCCACCCCGTGAGGTCGTCGAAAACAGCCGCGCTTACGATTATCATCCCGAAGTCGGTCCGGTAAAGATCGAGGTCCATGAGCGTCTTCGCTATCACCGGAAGCGCCGAGATGGCGAGCGCCGTCGCGAGGAAGAGCGCGAAAATGAGCGGACTGGCGCCTTCGTGGCGGCCGAGCATCTCCGGCGCGATCCAGGCCGCGATAAAGCCTATTATAAACGGGAGCACGATTCCCGATACGCTGACCCATGGGGCGATCCTTCCCTGCCTGCCGATGATCGAGAGATCGACCTCGAGACCGGCAACGAGGAGGAAGAGAACCACTGAGAGGAGTGTAATAGCGCCGAGGGCTATCGCGTTCGGCCCGGCCGGCGGAAAGATGTATGCGAAGAGGTCGGGGGCAAGGGTTCCGAGCACCGTGGGGCCGAGAAGGACGCCGGCCAGGAGCTCGCCGAGTACGGACGGCTGGTGGAGCCTTTGTGCGAGCTCGCCCAATAGGCGCGCAGTGCCGAGCAATATTCCGAGCGCCAGGAACATGGCTGTGATATTGTCGGCTGAAAGATTTCCCATACGCTTACCTCTGGATCGATCCGGACTTCAGGGAAATAAATCGTCGTGACCGGGCGTCGGGCTCCGGGGAGGGTGTGGGGCCATCCGGGCGCTTATGGCAACTGCCCTGCGCGCTTTGGCCGCGGCATCGGTAAGTCACCGGGGAATTGTATACGCGCATATACGGATTTCAAGGCGTTTGCGAAACAAAAACGAGGCGGGGGTTGCGATGAGCTTTTCCGGGAGGCGAAGGTTTTATCTGTTTTTGCCGCGCGACGATTTATCTATTTCGGCCAGGGCTCTCAATATCTCTCCGACGGTCCAGGCCTGTGCTATGCAGCCCCTCGGCTTCATCGGTGGGTCGCCGTCGAATATCTCGCTCATTGTCCCGACGCCCGCGGCCCTCATATGATCGAGCATCGGCCGGAGAAACCCTTTCGCTTTACCGGCGTCCCCGTACACCTTCATATGCGCGAGCGCAAACGGGCCTATGAGCCAGCCCCATACGGTGCCCTGGTGATACGCTCCGTCACGGCTCGACTGGTCGCCGCCGTAAACGCCCTTGTAGCCGGGGCTTTCGGGTGAAAGGCTCCGGAGGCCGTGGGACGTGAGGAGCTTCTCCGCGCACGCATCGACGACTTTCTTCCGCCGTTCGGCGTCGAGCGGGCTTGCCGAAAGAGATACCGCAAATATCTGGTTGGGCCTGAGCGCCGGGTCGTTCCCCTGCGGGCCGTCCACGACGTCGAAGCAGTAGCCCCTGTCTTCGTTCCAGAAACGCTCGAAGCCCGTGAGGGCGAGGTCCGCGGCCGAGTCGAACTTCGCGGTCGGCTTCCCGATAATATGGGCGAATTCCGACATCGAGCGAAGCGCGCTGTACCAGAGGGCGTTTACCTCCACCGGCTTTCCCATGCGGGGTGTTATGACCCTGCCGCCGACCCTGGCGTCCATCCACGTGAGCTGTACGCCCTCCTCCCCCGCGTAAAGGAGGCCGTCGTTCGGGTCGGCCTTTATGCCGTAACGAGTGCCCCTGGTATAGGAGTCGATTATCCCTTCGAGGGCGGGGAATATCGCGGTGATGAATTCCTCGTCGCGGGTGTCGCCGAAGTAGGCGCGCACCGCCTCGAAGTACCACAGCGCCGCGTCCACGGTGTTGTATTCCGGCGCCTGTCCGGCGTCGGGGAAGCGGTTGGGGAGCATGCCCTCGCTTATGAAGCCGGCGAACGTCTCGAGGATGTCCCTCGCTACCTCGGGCCGGCCGGTCGTGAGCGTGAGGCCCGGCAGGCTAACCATCGTGTCCCTTCCCCAGTCGCCGAACCAGTGGTACCCGGCTATGACCGTGCTCCCGGGTTTTTCTGCCCGGCCGGGCCTCGCCACTATGAACTGGTCCGCCGAAAGCGCCAGGCGCTCTACTAGAGCGGAGTCCGCGCCGGGGCCGATAGACGCCTTCCGCCTGAATTTTTGAAGTATGGTTTCCTCGTACGCCTTTCGTCCGGCCAGGCTCCCGGCCCCGTCGATTTCCTCCGGGGCGGCGGTCGAGGCGACGACCGTGAGTGATTCGCCCTCTGTCAGTGTGCGGCTCATCTCCGCGGCGAGGAGGTGGTCTTCCGACGAGCCGAGCCCCCTGTACTTTTCCAGAGAAAGACCGAATCCATAGTACCACTGGTTATATATTTCGACGTCGGCTTTGTCGGCGAGGACGTAATAGGGGGCCGCCCCCTCGTACGCCTTGACGGATATTCCGCCCTCGACGGGGCCGACGTCCATCTTCCAGCCACCGGCGCTCGTCGAGCCGTGGTAGTCCCTGTAATTGACGAATACCTTAATGCCGAGGACGAGAGGCTTAGATGCCCGGAGGAGCTTATATCGTATGTAAGTCGTGTCCGCTCCCTGCTCCATCCAGACGCGCTTTTCGAGTATGGCGTCGGCGATAGCGTAGTTCCATACGGGGATTCCGCCGTCGAGATAAAAGCTTTCTATGTGGATGTAGCCCCTGGGGTCCACCGCGCCGTCCGCCCACCTGTTGGAAGAGAGCGCGACGGACGCGCCTCCGTATTCGGCTATCTCGTCGAGCTTGGCGACGAGGAGGTACCTCCCGACGGGAGGATCGAGTGCGGCGACAAGAAGTCCGTGGTATCTTCTCGTCAGAATGCCGGCGACCGTCCCCGAAGCGTATCCGCCACTGCCGTTGGTGACGAGCCATTCGAGCGCTTCGGCCGATTCCTCAACGCAGCATATTCCTCTTCCGAATCTAAACGGCAAGTGGGCTCTCCGGGTTTCCGATCGCGGTGCGCACGCCGGGCTTAACCGTCAGGCGCACGTTCGATATCACACTTTACCTTAAAATCGGGGTGGAGATAATAGGGCCGGGTTAAGGATGGCCGCCGGCGTTGGAGTACGTCTCCCCTTCGAAGAGAACCTTATACTGCCCGTAGCCTTCCTTCTCCAGGTCTTCTTTTGGAATGAACCTGAGCGACGCCGAGTTTATGCAGTACCTTAGCCCCGTCGGGTCGGGGCCGTCGTTAAAGACGTGGCCGAGGTGTGAGTCCCCGTTCCTGCTCCTGACCTCCGTCCGCGTCATGAAGAGGCTGTCGTCCTCGACCTCCACCACATTCGCCCCTTCGAGGGGCTTCCAGAAGCTCGGCCAGCCTGTCCCGGAATCGAACTTTTCGCGCGAGCTGAAGAGCGGCTCGCCGGACACTATATCGACGTATATGCCTTCCTTCTTGTTGTCCCAGTACTCGTTCGAAAACGGCCTTTCGGTCCCTTCCTTCTGGGTCACTTTATATTGTAGAGGGGTCAGTGTTTTCTTCAGCTCTTCGTCCGAGGGCTTTTGGTATTCGCCTGTGGCTGGATTCTTCACGCTAACCTCTCCGGCGTTGGTATCAGCCGCCTTGGGCTGCCCGCTTCCGTCCGGAGCGGAATAAGACGGCACGGAAATTCCGACCGCGAGAAGTATGGCCAAGAGGAATAATCCGATATAGGAATTCTTTTGCATTTTCGTTTCTCCAATCCCTCGCCCTCAATTACAGGCCGGCGGCTTTGGTACTCACAACATAATAGTATGCCGAATGATTCCGGGAGTTGTAACTGCAAATTAGGGGAGGCGGCGGTCGCAAAGGGCAGGGCGGCTCTCGGACGAGTGCCCTCAGACCTTTTTTTCGAGGAGTATCTTCGAGGGCTTGGGAACCTTCTTCAGCTTGATTCCGTACTTGTCGACTATATGCGTACGTATGTAACCGATCGCTTCGTCCACTGAATCCGTAACTATGAGGTACCCCAGGTCGTCCTCGTCGATGGTTCTTTCTATGATCATGAGGTCGAGAAAATCCATGAGAGGCTTGAAGTAATCCTTCCCGAGGAGGATTATGGGGAAGTTGTATATCTTCTTCGTCTGTATGAGGGTAAGCGTCTCGAAGAGCTCGTCCATCGTGCCCGCGCCACCCGGCAGGACTACGAAGGCGTAGGAATATTTAAGGAGCATGAGCTTTCTCACGAAGAAGTATTTGAAATTTATCATTATGTCGAGGTAGGGATTCGGGTGCTGCTCCATTGGAAGGAGGATGTTGCATCCAATAGAGGTGCCGCCGGCTTCCTTGGCGCCCCTGTTGGCGGCCTCCATTATGCCTCCCCCTCCGCCCGTCATGACGGAGAATCCCATCCCGGCGAGCTCGCCGCCGATCTCGCGTGCAACCTCGTAGGCGGGGTGCCCTTCCTTCGTCCTCGCGGAGCCGAATACCGTCACCGCGGGGCCGGCGAAATGAAGGATCCTGAATCCCCGAATGAACTCCCGCATAACCCTGAGCAGGAAAAAGAGCTCGCTAAGCCGTGAATGCGGCCCTTCTATAAAGACCGCGTCCTCGAACTTCGGATTTGTTTTCTTGGTTTTGTTAAAGAGACCACCGATGCCTTCGAACAATTTCTCCAATCGACCTCTTAGATATAGTGCCCAGTAGAGGCGGCCCGTGTCAATGGAGACATCTCCCGGGCGCTGGCCGAAGCCCGCACCCGGGGACTCGTTAATAAACGCTTGTTTCCGCCGGCCGGCCGGTGGAAATCACGAAATTCTCTATGACGGATTTTGCGTACTTCTTGCCCTCGGCGCTGTTGTAGGCCGTTTCCGAGGTTATGTTGTCCGCGTACTCGAACAGGTACTCGTATACCTTCTTATCTTCGTATTTGTTCCTGAGCCTGAGGGGCTGATTTTCGGCGATCTCTTCGGCCCACACCTCCCTCACGTCGGCCCAGAACGGCGCGGTGCGCTTCCAGTAATCCAGGCCCGCCTGGTAGTCGAACCCCTCTATCAGCTCGTAGCGGTTAAGGCCGGTCTCTTTCGCTACATAAGGGTCCCTGGCCAGCGACTTCCCCGATGCATCGACTACCACCTTGATATTATCCTGCTCGTGCACCCATCCTCCGGGGTTTATCGTGACGCGGTTGACTCCGGAGAGGACGTTGTAGTCGTCTCTCGCCGTAAATTCCCTTCTCGGGAGCGGCCTCCACGTGGGGTTGCTCGTCCACTCGTAGTAGTTCCCGTCGTAGGTCCACTCCCCGATTCCTTCGTACCTCGGCATGTCGTCCACCTGGTATACGGCCTGGGACCACTTGCCCTTCGCTTCGGAGGCCGGGACGGTCACGGTCTTCCATGTGTTGTTGCCCTGGTATTCGAGAAGCTCGGTGTCTTCGTACTTCCAGTCCTGCCGCCAGTGTTTGGAAACCATGGGGCCCTGAACGTTACCGTTCTCGTCCACGACGTACATGACGAGCACGTGCTGGAGGCTGATAAAATCGCCGCTGTCCTCGATCACTTCGACGAACTCCGTCGCCCAGGATTGATATGGTCTCGCGGGTGTGTATCCCGCCCTGAGAGGCACGGTCTCTACAAAATCGAATGTCACCCTGTAGATTCCCTGCATGGCGAGTATCGCCCTTCTGTCCTTTTCGAGCTTATCGATTCCCGGCTCCCGGATCGCGAGCCATCCCGGGCCCGGCGACGTCCGGAGCGTCACGGGGGCGCCTGTCGTTATGCCGCCCCTCGGCTTCGTGGATTCTTCGTCGGCAAAAGACCAGCCGAACGTGTACCGGTGAGGGGCCGGCGAAGAGACGGCCGGCGCCTGAACGGACTCGGGAGAAGATGTCGTGGTTTTGGTTGCCGCGCATCCCCCGAGAACGAGAATAGCGGCCAGGCCTAAAAAGGTCCTGAAACGGTTCCTGAGCTGTGTCATGAGTATACCTCTCTTACTAGATTATAATGGATTTGACCGGGTTCCGTATGTGTGATATTTGCCCGATTCTTATCTCTTTTCCCGGGAAATCCTACCTAATTGTTTATAAAAGGCCAGGGATTATTGATAATGAGACTGATAATCTATATCATGTATTTCCATGTTTGAACTGCCGGGCAAAATCCCGTCTTTATGTGTATAGCCACTCTAACCTGGGGGGTGGGCTATTATCGTTCCCCCTCTTGGCAAAGGTACTTTATATCTTCTAATGTATCGAAATTATTGTAGATAGTTACGAACGGTATCATGTACCTGCGCGCTCATTGCATGTATATGCAATTACCCTTGAAGAAGATAACGCCCGGATGATGTGAGCCGCATCCATACAGTGTTTATACGCCAGGGCTAATTTTACGGATAATCTCGCTTTGCTTCTATCTGTGAAGGGAGGGCGTAAGCCCCCGGAAAGAAATTTCGTGCAGCCATGCTTCCAGATTGATCCCCGAGGTTACGGACGGGAGACAAACGGAACCGGCGTGCGATAACACTAAATAATTAAATGCACTATAATTTGAGGTGCGGGGGATGTTCCGGTCAGCATAAAATCAGGAGGAAATTAGACGTGAGAGCTGGAAGATTCGTATTTGCTTTAATCGTTTTATTAACGGCTGTAACAGTGTTCGATGCGGATTACTCTCGGGCAGAGGTGATCTGCGCCAACAAGAGAACGGGCGACCTGAAGCTAAGGCCCGACAAATGTATGAGGAACGAGAACGAGGTTGATCTCGGCGACATCGAGCAGTTCCCCGGCCTTACCCCGGCGAGATGGAGCTGGCTCGGAGAAGACGGGGGCACGTACTGGTACGTCCCTCCGGTGAACCTGCCCGCCGTAATGTGGAACACGTCGGACCCGGCCAATTATTCCCCTGTGAGCGACCAAACTGTATGGCATATAGAGAGCTACGCCGACGGCTATTTCTTCGGCACCGTCGTGGCGCAGTTCGGCATAACTCCCCCGGCATGTCAGTATCTGATAGGATCGGTCACACCTGACGGCAATGTCTTTATTTCTTTTAACCCGCTACAGGCTTCGTCCGAAGACACTGTAACGCTCACCACAGGCACGGGCAAGATGGCGTTTAAGGACGGCGAGTGGACCTTCCTCATGCAGATGGCGTCGGGGAGCTCTTCGGCGCAGATAACGCATTGGGCCTACATGCTCGAATGCACGCCGGACGAGGAATGCTGGGCGAACCTTCCCGGGGTGGAAAAGGGCATAGAGGAATTCCTGTCGAATTGCGAGTGAGGCGGATTCCCGCGCTTATCGGGCGTAACGGTGCGCCTTTTCCTGACCGTGAATTCCCTTGCCCGAAAGGGGGAAGGGGCCGGGCGCTTGCAAGCCTCTTGGATTAACCACCGGGACCGATGCATTTTTGCGGCATAGGTGCGAAACCATCCACGGCGGCGGCATGTGCATGTGCATGCGCCTGTATAAAGGCCCGTCTATACAGGGCATTTATCCGGTTTTGTAATTTATTAATGCAGGTTGACGCCGCTCTTGAAACGCGCTAAACTATTGGTAAGGTTGCAGTAGTGCAGTTCTTGTCTATTCTAGGATCTTTAATCTTTACCTGAAAGTGATTTTGAACCACTAGCACAACCCAATTTAAAACAGGAGGTAGCCAGACATGTCAGAACGTAAAATTGGCACTGTAAAGTGGTTCAATTCTACTAAAGGTTTCGGCTTTATTGAGCTTGAAAACGAAAAAGACGTTTTCGTTCACTACAGCGAAATCAAGGCGACCGGCTTTCGTTCACTCGAAGAAGGCCAGCGCGTAGAGTTCACGGTCGTGAACGGGCAGAAAGGCCCGCAGGCTCAGGACGTAGTACTAGCCTAACGACAACGAAAACAATTGCGGCGCGCCGGAACTCCGGTGCGCCGCTTTTTTTTGCCTTTAGATTCCTTCCTTCTTATTCCCGGCTTTCAATCAAGAATTCTACTGAAAGGCCCTTATGCTTATTCCCGCAAATTCGGGTCTCCCGGTTATTTGCAAAAACTCGCCCGGGCTGCTCATTTTGGGAATGTCGGGCTTGTACGCCGCGTCGCGGATTGTTTTATCGGCCACCCAGTCCTTTATGAGGGCTATGAACTGCGGCGATTCCGGGCGGTTCTTGTAAGTTATAACGAGCTTTCGCGGAACGGGGCGATTTCCGTCCTCGATCCAGATCTGCCAGTCTATGTCGTTCCCCCGGAATATAAGATGGCGGCACATTGCGCCCGACACGCGGCTGGGCCCGAGGCTCCTCCCGCTGGTCACGTTCTTCGTCAGCGTCTTGAACGTATTTATGAACAGGAGCTCGCTCAGCACGGGGTCGAAGGCGTATTCGTCGGACAGCTTGTTAAGGGCCTGGTCCACGGTCCCGGGCAGTGTGGCCGTGGCGTAGTCGTTCTCGGGGATTTCCAGTATCGTCGCCTGCCCGGCGGTATACCAGAGTTTATAGCCGCCCCTTTCCGTGATGTAGCTTATGGCGAATTTGTTCGGCTTCGTAAGGTACGCCACCGCTTCGGCGCCGTACTGTACCTTCTGTCCCGAGCCGAGCACCTCGTTGTACATGATGTCGGCCTTAAACGAGTAATCCGAGCGGCTGCCGAGATAGTTGCTCATCGACTGCAGAACCGCGGCGGCTTCGGAGTCCAGGTTGGCGCTGGCCTCGTACTGGGCCGAGGCTGTCCGTATGCCGAAGCCGGAAACGAGAACGACAGCGAGAACGACTATGTTGAAGAATACTCTCCCGCCCCGGGTGTAGAGCCGGAAAAGCGCCGGGTCAAATTGTGTACTCATGGATTTCCCTCCTTTTGATGTACGGGCCGGTCGGTAACGACGTTAGTACAACCCCCCTTGATTCTGGAATATAGCATATTCCCGGGAAAACGGCACGAGTCTTTCCGGACGGTTCCCGGCGGCGTATTCGGCCGGCCCGATCGGCGGGCTTTTCTCGCGGCGTTTCCGCGCGCCGGACCCGTTATTGCCTCTCCATATAAATATGATGTACTATTCGGATAAATCTGTTATAAATTGATAGCAGGCATATGCCATTTTTCGATATAAGTCTCGTTACGCTGATACAGACCGCCGGCTACCTCGGTCTCTTCGTGATAATATTCGCCGAGTCCGGGCTTTTCGTGGGATTCTTCCTGCCGGGCGATTCGCTCCTTTTCACGGCCGGGTTCCTGGCGTCGCAGGGATACTTCGACATAACCGTTTTGATAGTCTTATGCTTCGCGGCGGCCGTGCTCGGGGACAACTTCGGCTACGCGTTCGGGAAGAAAGTAGGTCCCGCGATATTCAAAAAAGAGGACTCGCTCTTCTTTCACAAGAAGCATCTCGTCCGTGCACAGGAATATTACGCGAGGTACGGCGGCAAAACCATCATACTGGCCCGCTTCATTCCCGTCGTCCGCACGTTCGCCCCCATACTGGCAGGCGTGGGCAGGATGCACTACAGGACCTTTTTCGTATATAACATCATCGGCGCTGTTCTGTGGGCGATAGGACTTACCGCTCTCGGCTACTATCTGGGCTCGGCCGTTCCGAATATAGACAAGTATCTCCTGCCTATAATAGCCGCGATTATAATCGTTTCGATCCTGCCGGCCGTCGTTCAAATCGTAAGGGACGGTACACTGAAAGAGATAATCGCCGCTCTCGGGAAAAAGAAAAAGACCGGCGTATAGGAACCCCAGGGTTAAAACTTGATTTTCCGCTGACAGCCCGATCTCCCCTATTTTCAGTACTTTATGGAATAGACAATGATTCCGGCCAATTAATATATTGACTGAACGGTAAAAGAGTCAGATACTTGGGGATATCCACACGGTTCTGTAGTAGAAAATCGGACACGACTTTCACTGAAGGCAAACGAGGAGGCATTATCATGAAACGTTATGCTCTATCTCTCGCGACGGTTTTATTCTCCCTGGCCGGATTCGCCGGGCCGTCTTACGGCGGATTCGCTTTTGTGCCGAACGATATGATGACGACGCCGTTCGGGCCGGCGTACGCCGACATTATTCTTAGTCCGGCAAACTTTCTTCCCTGCGAGGGCGGCCCGTACGCGCTCTGTTACTACTCCGGCCCCGAGCCGTTCACGTGCGAGACGACCGAGGACGGGAAATTCGCTAACTGCGAGTGCTTCGAGCTTCCTTACGGAAAATATTTCGTCGATATTAACGCGATCCAGAATGTCGATGTCTACCTCGAAACCGTCGACGTCTGCGGCGCCGACGGGAGCGGCTGCCAGGCGACTAACTCGGCGCCTGTTTGCGGTTACATCAACACGGGAACATTCCTGCCGAATACCGACATGATTTCGACGTTCAGCTTCGCTTGCGTGCCTGAAGAGGGCATAGGTCAGACGAACTGCGCGCAGTCGCCGTATGCCGGGTGCATGACCGCGCCCTGTACGAGAACGAGTGAGGATGGGGTAGTCAACTGCCTGTGCCCGACGTACGACGGCCCGTTCCAGGTAGGTCTCAATAACCAGGCCTGCACGCTGGGCGACGATCTCGTGTGGTCGGCGGCGTATAATCCGAACGTTACGGGGACTACCCCGGTCCCCCCGCCCGGGGGCTGCATCCCGGACGCCCCCGAGTCTCTCGGCGGGTGCCCGCTGATTACGCCCGACGTACCGCAGCCGCCGCCGGACGTAGACTGCTCCGAGGTTTGCAGCGAGTACCAAAGCTGCCGGGGGGCGAACGGCGTCGAGGTCGGGTATGCGTGCGACGCGACGCTCTGCACCTCTCGGTGTAACGACGGGGAGCTCGTAGGTGAAGCGTGCTCGGGGCTAAGCGGATGCGAAATATCGGAAATAGCAAAGCTCGAAACGGAGGTCGGCTGCAGCTGCTGCGCGAGCCAGATATGCGGCTGCGAAGCCAATACCGAAACCGAGCACGTGGTGTTCGCCCTTAACCAGCGTCAGAGAGACCTCGGCATCACGCCTCAGTGCGACGTGAACGGGACGCTCTGCGGGGAGAGCAGGGGGACCGGGGGCGGCGCGGGATGCGCCGTTGCCGGCCCGGGCGGAAAGGCCGACTTCTCGCTCTATCTCCTGGTCACGGGGCTCGTAATGGCGGGCATCCTTCTCAGGAGGTTTCGGGTTAAGGCAAGCCGGCGTTAATACGGGAGGCTTCAGATGAAGAAAGTATTGTTTGCGCTCGTAATCGCCGCGGCGCTTGGTTCCGTGGGGTTTTACCTCGGGACCAAACCCGTCGTGTGCGACGACTGTAACCAGGGAAAGAAGTGTAACACGTCCTACGACTGCGGCGAGATAGGCGTCTGCTACTGCCAGCCTACATACGAGGAAGAGGATGGCATGGGGACGTGCTATTTCGAATGAACGGGGGGCTCCGAGGCAGCTCGCCGACGCCGGGGTTTAAATGCCGGCCCCTACGGCTGTTTGCATCCTTTTGAGAGCTCGTCCACCTCGGCGGCGAATCCCCTCAATGCAGGGGGGACGTCTATCCCGAACAGCATTACGTCTACGGGGTCCAGGTCCTGCTGGTAGGCGTTGAACGTATCCCCGCTCGCGTATACGAGCGTGCTCCCCGAGGGATCGAATCCCTGTATGGGCCTGTTCGAGGGCCTCACGTATGCGACGAAGGATTTGTCATTCTCCGCACTTTTTTCGCCCACTTCACCCGCGCCCGAGTCGGCGGCGCTCAGCTGGAGCTGGTCTCCGAGAACCGATTTTACGCCTGCTTTGCCCGTAACGAATATGAGCACGCCGCCCTCGCTTTCGCTGAAAGATTCGACGTTGGTTATTTGGTAGAAAAGCGGCGGCCCCGGTTTGCGTGTTCCCTGGATGCGGCAAGTTAGAAGACCGGTCCCCGCGAAATCGTCCCTCCCGGCGACAGGCGCGATCGACGGGATGACTATAAAACAGCTCGACTTGCAAACGAGCTCTTTCGGAATGGATTTTGCGGGATCTGTTTCGGCGTCGGCTATTATGCCGTTTAAGAAGGCGGACGCGTCGCCGGATATTTTCTGAACGGTGGTCTTTACGTTAAACCCTTCTGTCTGGGCGCCCGACGGCAGCGCCGCGGTGAAGATTATGAGCACTGCGGGGATAATAACGTTCAGCGGACGTTTCATGTGCACGCTCTCCTGACATCTTTTATGACCCGTTAACTTATTTGAAAAAAATTAAGAGCCCGTTAAGCGGGTGTTAAAAAGCGATTTGCGTCCGTCACTTAGCCTGAAGGCAGGGGAGCCACGGGACGTCCGTCGTTCCCGGATCGACGCCTAGCTGCTTCATGAGCGTCGTTATCTGCCCCCTGTGGTGCGTCTGGTGGTTGAAGAGGTTCACCACGAGCGTCCATCTCGGGAGCTTTCTTTCCTTTTTGTCGACGTTACTGACGTACGAGTATTCAGCGCTTAGGTATTCGGGCGTCAGCGCGCGGGCCCAGTCGAGTATTTCGTCGTCCAGCTTCTCCTGCGCCGCTCTCAGCTCGCCGAAATCGTCGAAGAAATCGACGCCTATTTGCCGGGGAGTGTATGTGTCGTCTCTTAGCCTTTCGATCCATGAGATGTCGCCATAGTAAATGTGGTTAAGGGTGCCGTGAATCGATTTGAAGAAAGCCCCCATGTCCTTTTTCCTGTCGGCGTCCGGGATGGCGGCGCACTTTTCGTATATCTTGCCGTCCATCCATTTATTGTATTCGGCCATAAGCTCGTAGTAATTTCGGGGAAACAACGGCGCCTCCTTTGAAATCCGTAACGAAATCCCCGGCCCGTAATGAAAGGGCCGGTTATCCCGGTTATCGTAGTTTACAGCAGATGATATATAAGCATGAAGATATACTTCAGGTTCTTGACCTTGTCCCTGACTTCGTGCGTGTCGCTCATGGTGCGCACCTGTAGCTCCAAAAAGCTGTTGTAGTGCGTGGCGACGATGTGGAATTCCTCGAAGGTTACCTTGATCGGATCGTAAATCATTATGGGGCGGACGTTGGCCCTCGCGCTTTCAATCACGAGCTCGTCTCCGTCTATCGTGGTCAGGAACCAGCGCTCGGAATCCGGGAGAGGAAGCTCCATGCCGGAGCCTACCTTGGACCTGAGAAGCTCCCATTCCTGCTTTTTATCGTCCGAGAAGTCGATCTTTCTGTCGAATAGCATGAACCCATGCCTCCTTGTGCGGTTTGTCGTGTAGTGAGAATTTAACACGTTTTAAAGAAACATTCTAATTCCGGGCGGGTGCGTCATTCGGCGGCCGGATAATCGTCGGTGACGTCTTCCGGCGGTGCGATACCCGGCTCCGAATCGTCGGGGCCGAGGCCGTCCTCGAACGGGTCCGTGATCTCCGCCCCCGGGTCGGGATCTTCGAAGAGAGGGTCCGGGTTGCCGGCGTCCGGCATGGGGGGAGCTATGTCCGTATCGTCGTACTGGACGAGCGGCTTTTCTCCAGCGGGGGAAGGCCGGGCGGGTATAACCGCCGCCGCGCCGGCGAAGAGCAGCAGAAGAAGGGCGTGGAAAACGGATTTTATTATTCGTTCCTTATGCATTTCGGCTCCCTTGTATTTTGCGGTATGAAAATCTGTCCGGCTCTTGATGCGCCCACTATCTGGCCAGCGGCTCCGGCATCTTCACGACGGGGCTCGGCATCCTGACGACGGGGTTCTGCTGCGGAACGACGGGCGCGGGCCTCTGTACGAGAGGGTAGGGTTTGTTAACGAGCGGGTTCGGCCTCCCTACCAGCGGAGCCGGCCGCCTCACGAGGGGATCTTCCTGCGCGACCAGGGGGTCCGGCATATCGACCAGCGGACGCTCCTGCGTTACCAGAGGGTAGGGGCGCCGTAGCGGATATTCAGGGCTTTCTACGAGCGGGTCTTCCTGCTCTACGAGAAAAGCGGAGTCGTCGGTGTAATAACTCTCCTCGTCGTATTCGTCCCATCCCGCGTCCGGATAGTATTGGCCTTCGTCCTCGCCTTCTTCGTACGGGTCCATGGTGTAGGGCTCCGTTTCATCTATCGGGGGATCGGGATCGTCGATAACGCTGTCGGGCGAAAGGGCGTCGTCCTGTATGTCCCCGGGGCCCGGCGCCTCTGGCGTATCGGGCGCGGGCGGCGGGGCTATGTCCTCCGGGTCGTACTGCGCCGTCTCGTAGTATTCCGAAGCCTGCCGGCCCTCTTCAGCCATACCGGGCGGGACTGTCAGCCCGAGGGCCACGAGGATAAGTAATGCGGTGAATATTATTGTCGGTTTCATATTTTTTCTCCGCCGGGAAGGGGTTCTGCCCCCCGGTATCAATCCTTTACGGCAGTCGCCGATATGACCACTACGTCGCTCAGTTTATAGCTTTGCTCCCCGGCGCCGACCGTCATACCGCCCTTAAGGTACGTCGCCTTGCTCTTCGGCGGAAGGGTTACGGGCAGCGTCGTCGTGCTGGTCGCGATTATCCCCGCTACCGGGGCGGGATAGGACGTGTAAAGGAGCTTTACCCGCACGTCCCTGTACGTGACGTCCGAGTTGTTCTCTATGGTCACCGAGCTCAGTATCGCCACGCGCGCGGCCGTATAGAAAGACCAGTCCGTAACCTTGATGAACCACTCGGGGTGGAGCACCTGATTGCTGTTGTATTCGAAGGCGTCCTGGGCGTGGGCATCCCGCCCCATGTAACTAAACGCCACTAGAAGTAACAGGGCCGTAAAGACTCCGGCGCTTAAACGCTTCATGGAGATAAGTTTAATATAAAAGCTCTCCCGGTACTACTGTTAAATCGCACTCCATACGGGGCCGCATTCGCTGTTATAATTATCTCGCGACGCCGCGCATTCGATGAAGAAAAACCTCTTGATAACGACACTGCTTCTTGCCGCCGCCTCGGGATGGGGGCTCTTCGCATACTACTACACGAAGCCCGGCGGCGGACAGTATTTCGGCAAGGTTTACCACCGCCCGGCGCCCGACTTTTCGCTCGTCGATCACAACGGCGATAACATCAGCCTCGACAGGTTCAGGGACAAGATCGTCCTCATTGCGTGGGGGTATACCAACTGCCCCGACGTCTGTCCCACTACCCTCGCCATGCTGTCCGGGGTGCTGGATGGCCTCGGCGAAGATGCGGACGGCGTCCAGGTGCTCTTCGTGACGGTCGATCCGGAAAGGGACACCCCCGAAAGGCTCAAGTCTTACGTCCCCTTTTTCAACGAGAAATTTATCGGCGTCACCGGGACGAGGGCCGATATAGACAAGATCGCTTCGGACTACGGCGTCACCATCGTGAAGCACGAGGCGGTCTACGGGAGGGGGGAGCACGACACCTGGGACCGCTACCTCATGACCCATACGAATACCGTCTATCTGGTGGACAGGGACGGCAATCTCCGCCTGACATATCCGCACTACAAACTCGACGCCGGGGGTATTACATCCGACATAAAAAAACTATTGCAGTAGCATGAAAAAGAATCTACAATGCAGATTATCGCGCGCGGCTTCCAGGGAGGATTCATGAAGGGACTATCTCGAATTATTGCCGGGGTTTCGCTTTTGGTTCTGGTCTCGGTTCTGTCGACGGGCGGGTGTGGCGATAACAAGAAGAAGCCCGACAGGGAAGAGTTCGTCAATCCCGTGATCATTCACAGCCGTGACGGCGTCATCGACGAAGTGTTCGACGTCATCTTCTCCGAAAACGAGGTAAACGGCAAGAGCTTCGTCAGCGCCACTTATAACGGCACATACGTTCCCCCGGTTCTCAGCGTGAACAGGGGCGACACCATACACCTCCGCGTGAACAACTCCATAGACCAGATGACGAACATGCACTATCACGGGATGAACGTAAGCCCGCTCAGTCCCTCGGACGATATATTCATCATGATAACGCCTTCGAGCAGCTTCGATTACACCGTTGACATCCCTGAAGATCATCCCGAGGGCATGTTCTATTATCATCCGCATCTTTACGGCCTTACGGAAGAGCAGATCATGGGCGGAATGTCGGGCGGCCTTCTCGTAAACGGCATGCTCGATCCGTTCCCCCAGCTCGACGGCATAAAGCAGCAGATCATGTATCTGAAGGACGTCCAGATAAAGAACGGCGAGTTCCCTCCCCCCGGCGGCATAGACCCGAGCGCGCCGACGAACTTCACGGTTAACGGGCAGACCAACCCCGTCCTCAGGATACGGCCCGGCGAGACGCAGTTCTGGACGCTCATGAACATCGGGGCCGATCTTTATTACGACCTCGAGCTCGAGGGGCACAGGTTCTACGAGATCGAGAGGGACGGCAACAGGCGGAACCGGACTGTCGAGTACGAAGACTTGCTCCTCCCGACCAGCTCCCGCGCCGGCGTTCTTGTGCAGGGGGGCGAGCCGGGAGTATACAGGCTTCGCGCCAGGAAGTTCAACACCGGCCCGCAGGGCGACCATTACGGCGGCGCCACGCTATTGACGATGATCGTCGAGGGCGATCCCGTGCTGGACCCGGTCGAGCTCCCGATTCCCGAAGCGGAATTCCCCGTCGTGGAAGACCTCTGCGAGATGCCCGTTCAAAGGGAGCGTGACATCGTATTCTCCGAAACGGCCGACGGCGATACGTTCTTTATTAACGGTAAGGAATTCGATCCGAGCCGCGTCGATACGGTCGTCGAGATCGGGGGCCTCGAAAGGTGGAGGGTTCAGAACACCTCCGGCGAGCTCCACGTTTTCCACATTCACCTGACCGACTTCCAGGTATGCGAGATAAACGGCGTCCCTCAGCCGTTCGTCGGCAGCCAGGATACGATTAACATCCCCTACGAGGGGCAGGACCCCGATTTCGAAGGGCCCGGTGAAGCGGTTATCGTGATTGATTTCAGGAATCCGGTAATCGAGGGCAAGGCGGTCTACCACTGCCACATAGGCGAGCACGAGGACAACGGCATGATGGCCGTTTTCCAGGCCTGCCTGCCGGGGACGTGCCCGCCCGAAGCGGAATAGGAGCCGGCGGCGGGGTGGTCATTCGATCTCCGGCCATTCTTCGGTTTCGATCTCGGGCGCTTCTTCGAGCTTGATCTCTTCGAGCCTCTTCCCGGTCTCGCGGACGAGCTCCTTAAGGCCTTCGCCCGTCGCTCCGGATATCGGGAATATAGGTATGTTCCTCTTTTCGAAGTATCCCCTTATCTCTTCGAGCTTTTCCCTCGACTCCGTTATGTCTATCTTGTTCGGCGCGACGATCTGGGGCTTTTCGTATAGCTCCGGGCTGTAGGATTTCAGCTCGTGGTTTAGCGTCTCGAAGTCGTCTACAGGGTCCCTTCCGGTCATGGGGGAGAGGTCGAGGACGTGTACGAGGAGCTTCGTTCTCTCGACGTGCCGGAGGAACTGCAGCCCGAGGCCCGCGCCCTCGTGCGCGCCCTCGATTATTCCCGGAATGTCGGCTACGACGAACGTCTTCCCGTCTACGTAGCTTACGACCCCCAGGTTGGGCACGAGCGTCGTGAACGGGTAGTCCGCGACCTTCGGGCGCGCCGCCGATATTCTCGAAATGAGCGTCGATTTCCCGGCGTTCGGGAACCCGATTATGCCCACGTCCGCCAGGAGCTTCAGCTCCAGGAGGAGCGTCCTTTCCTCCGGCTCGCCGCCGGGCTCGGCGTTCCTCGGGGCCTGGTTGGTCGAGGTGGCGAACCGTGCGTTGCCCTTACCGCCGCGCCCGCCGTTTGCGACGAGGAGCGTCTCGCCGTTTTTCGTGAGGTCGCCGATTATCTCGCCCGTCTCGAAATCCCTGATAATAGTTCCCGGCGGCACGGGGACGTATAGGTCCTCGCCGTTCTTCCCGTGCATGTCCTTGCCCTTGCCGTGCTCGCCGCGCTTTGCCCTGTAATGCTGCCTGTAGCGGTGGTCGAGGAGAGAGGCCATGTTCTCGTTCGCGATTACATAGACGTCGCCGCCGTCGCCGCCGTCGCCGCCGTTCGGCCCGCCGCGCGGGACGTACTTCTCCCTCCTGAAGCTCACGCACCCGTTGCCGCCCGCACCGGACCTCACGTAAATCTTTGCCTCGTCTATGAATTTGACCATGGGGATAATATTACACCGGCGGGGGGCAATACCAAGGAACCTGAGGTTCGGTTAGAGTATTTCATGGGAATGTGTACATTTAATCAGGTTGGGACTGTTAATACTGTCTTCACCTCACCTTTTCAAGGAGATTGAAAGTGCTCATAGGATCGAATTCGAATAATGGAGTCTGGACGGTGCCGGCATGACTAAAGCCTCGAGACAGCACGGCGACGGGGCGCCGTCAGGCGGAAGGCCGCCCGTCCCGGAGCCTTCCTTCGCCGAGCGCGTGAGGACCCTCGTCTACAGGAACCTCACCGGCACTCTATCCACCGTTTCGAAGAAGCATCCGGGCGTGCCGTTCGGCTCACTCATGCCTTACGGGCTCGACGAAAAGGGGAGGCCGACGTTTCTCATAAGCACGATGGCCGTCCACACTCACAATATCTCGAACGACCCGAGGGCGAGCCTCTTCGTGTCCCGGGCCGACGCCGGCGGCGAGCCGCTTAACGCGTCCCGCGTGACACTCATGGGGAGCGCGGGCAAGGTCCCCGACGCCGAGCTCGAAGGCGTAAGGGAGCGCTACCTTGCCCGGTACAGGAACGCATCCTACTGGGTCGATTTCGACGACTTCTCGTTTTACAGGCTCGAAATCGACGACGTATATTTCGTCGGCGGATTCGGGGCCATGGGCTGGGTGACTGTAGACGACTATTACTCCGCCGAGGCCGATCCGCTTTCGGATTCGGCCCGTGGCATCATAAAACACATGAACGAAGACCACGCCGCCGCGCTCGTATTGCTCGCGTCGGAGTATACGGGCGTCGAGGCGGACGAGGCCCTCATGACGTCCGTCGACAGGCTCGGGTTTCAGGTCCGGATCAAATCCGGCGAGGATGTCATGAGCAGGCGTATCGGGTTTTCGAGAGAGGCCCGGAGCCCCGAAGATGCGAGGAAGGTTCTGGTCGAGATGGTGAAGTCGGCCCGCGGTCACGAAGGAGGAGCTCATGAATAAGGCTCTCGTCGTCGGGGCCGGGGTCATAGGGCTTACGTCCGGTATCAGGCTCCTCGAAGAAGGATTCCAGGTGAGGATAATCGCGGCCTCGCTCCCCCCGGAGACGACGTCCAACGTCGCGCCCGCGTACTGGTATCCCTACAGGGTTTTCCCGGAGGGCAGGGTCCTCGCGTGGGCAACGGTTTCCTACAAAACGTATACCGCGCTGAGGAGCGTTCCCGGGACCGGCATCGACGCGTTCGAGCTACTTAAGCTATTCGACAGGCCGGCCGAAGAGCCCTTCTGGAAGCCCGCCGTAAAGTCGTACAGGCACGCACGTCCCGACGAGCTGCCCCCCGGATACATCGATGGGTTTGTCGTCGAGGTCCCGCGCATAGAGACGCCCGTGTACATGAGCTATCTCGTCGAGAGGTTTAAAAGATCGGGGGGCCGTATGGAAAAGCTCGAAACAGAGCTCGACTCGCTCGACGGGCTCGCGGCGGATGGCGAGATTCTCGTCAACTGCACCGGGCTCGGCTCGCGGAAGCTCTGCGGCGACGAAAATGTCTACCCGATAAGGGGGCAGCTCGTCAGGACTTCGAACCCGGGCCTGAAAAAGTGTCTCAGCGACGAGTCCGGCCCGCTCGCGCTGTCTTACATTGTGCCGCGCTACGGCGACTGCATACTCGGCGGCACGGCGGAGGAAAATAACTGGAGCCTCGACGTCAACCCTGAAACTGCGGCCGGGATTCTAAGGAAATGCGCGATACTCGAGCCGCGTATAAAAGACGCCGAGGTGCTCGGTCACGGCGTCGGGCTCAGGCCGGGGAGGACTGAGGTCTGTCTCGAAAAAGGCGTCACCCCCGGCGGGCGGCCCGTGATACACAACTACGGCCACGGCGGAGGCGGCTTTACGCTTTCTTGGGGGTGCGCCGAAGAGGTGGTCGAAATTGCGCGGGGCTTCTGAGGCCCGGCCACTACTTAAGCACGGAACACGATTTGAAATTCGGTATCTGTCTTCCCATACGTCTCGACGCCGACGCCGGGGCAAACGTCCGCATCGCCAAAAGGGCCGAGGAGCTCGGGTTCGACTCGGTGTGGGCGAGCGACCACGTCGTCATACCCGAGAAGCGCGCCGGGATATTCAGCGACCGGTTCCACGATCCGTTCATTCTCCTCTCTTCCATCGCCGCCGAAACATCGCGGATTATAGTCGGCACGAGCGTCGTGATACTTCCCTACAGGAATCCTCTCGTGACGGCCAAGATGGCGGCGACGCTCGACGTCCTGTCCCGGGGGAGGCTCGTATTCGGGGTAGGGCCCGGATGGATGAGGGAGGAATTCGAAGCCCTCGGCGTGCCGTTCGAATCACGCGGCAGGATGACGGATGAGTATATAGCGGCCATAGAGGAGCTCTGGCAATCGGAGCGCCCCGAGTTCCACGGCGAGTTCGTGGAATTCTCCGGCGTCGGATTCTACCCCAAGCCGGTCCGGGCGTCCGGCCCTCCGATATGGATCGCCGGGTCGAGCCGGCGCGCGCTCGGGAGGGCGGCCCTTCTGGGCGACGGCTGGCAGCCGACGGCGGTGAGCCCCGGGGACGTGCGCGCGGGGATGGACGAGATATTTAGAATCGCGGCTGATGCGGGGCGCGGTCTCGACGGCTTCGTTTTCTCTTTAAGGAACAGGCTCGGGTTCAGGGACGGCGCGGAAGCTCCAGGGCCTGGAACGGCGCGCTCCATGTTTACGCTTTCAGGCACGGTTTCGCGCATCCGCGATTACGTCGCGGAATATATGGGGGACGGTGTTTCGCACATGTTATTCGATCCCGACGCGGGCAATCTAGACGAATACCACCGTATTATGGAAACAGCGGCGGAAGAGATAATCCCCGATTTCAGGACAGGCTGACGGCGGTCCTTTTATACGGGTTTTATATCCGGCGAGCCCTTCGCGATTTCGAGCTGCAAGGCGTTCTCAAGCACGCTCACCCAGTATCTCCACCAGTAAGAGTTCTGTTTGTGCCCGCTCTTTTGAGTGTCCGCCCACGCTATAACCTGGGGCAGGCTGCCGTGAAACAGGAGCAGCTTCTCGGCGGCCTCTTTGGTCTCTTCGGGGTCGACGGGGATTTTATCGAGCTCTCCATCCACGCTGGATTTAATCTGGTCGATGTACTCCCCCATCTTGTCCGAGAGCTCCTTTATGCCGTCGCCGGGGGTGACGACGTCGCCTTCGATTTCCTCGGCCCTCTTGTTTATGAGGTCTACGAAATCGAGAATCCTGTCGAGGTTTGCTCTTGCCTTCATGCTCTCTTTGGAAAGGTCCGTTAACTCTTTTACCTTGTCGGTCATTGCAGCCTCCTTTGTGAAAACTAACGGGCAGCTATAAGAGTAGCATTTATTCGAAAATTTTTCACCCGGTCAGCGGACGAGCGGGCCGAGATCGGGGTCCGACAGGGCCTTGTCCATGAGCGCGGGGTCGAGCTCGACGGCGCGTGCGAGGTCCTCGGCGGCTTTGGCGGTTTCTCCCGACCCGGCGTATAGTCCGGCCCTGTTGTAGAGGGCTTCGGCATAATCGGGCTTGAGCTCCAGCGTTTTGTTATACGCCTTAAGCGCGCCGTTCGGTTTTGCGAGGTTATGTAGCGAGACGGCCTTGTTGTACCATGCCTCCACGTAATTTCCCTGGATCGCGATGGCCCTGTCGTACGCGGCGACCGCTTCGAGGTCCCTGTCGAGCCCGCTGAGCGCCGCGCCCTTATTGCACCACGCGACGGCGAAATCGGGCTTGAGCGCGACAGCCTTCTCGGCCGCCGCCAGCGATTCTTCGAGCCTGCCCAGCTTCCCGAGGGCGGAGGCCTTGTTGTTCCACGCCTCTGCGTATTCCGGGTTTATCCCGAGCGCCTTTTCGTAGGCGTCCAGCTCTTCGTCGGGCCGTTCCATGACGGAGTACGTGATCCCCTTGTTGTACCACGCCTCGGCGAAATCCGGCCTGAGCTCGATGGCCTTTCCCAGGACCGCGATCGCCTGCTCGAATTCGCCGTTATAGTAGTGGTCTACGGCCTCGAGTACGTATTCTTCCGGGGTCGTCAATTCGCGCCTTGCCTGACCGGCCTGTAAACGACCAGTCCCGGTTTGTTTTGCATGTATTCGGTGAGGTTCTCGTCTACGACTTTCATGTTGCTTTTTCTCGACGATGCATGTCTCAGGTATGCCGTATTCCCCTTCTTGACGATTATGCCCGTGTGCGAGACGTCGAGGCCGTCTATCTCCGTGAAGATGCCTGCGTAGTCGCCCGTCCGGAGGCTCGAAGTCACTTCGCCGTCTATTTCGGAAGACGGAATATAGTAGATAGTACGGTTTTTCACCGGTATGCCGGGCAGGTAAACAGTGCCGTCTTTTTTAAGGTTAAGGGATTTCGAAGCCGATCGGGTTTTGCCGCCGCCGATTTCGCGAGTCATGTCCTTCACCTTACCCGAATTGTTTATCGGCCAGTCCGAGAAAAAATGGTTCCTGTTCCGAAACGCCACGACTCCGTCCTTGTAGCGGATCTTCCTCAGGTTCTCCTCGAAATCCGGAAACGAGTCTGAAAGGCTCAGTGCCTCGACGTAATCGACGTACGTGAAGCAGTCCATACCTTCGAGGTCTATCGTGAAAACCTCGGGCGTATTCACACTGCCCGTGAGTGTGTCCGCGACGTAAGGCGTGCCCAGGAATTCCGCCGATATGAACCCGATCCGCTCCCCGATGCCGCCCGCCGAGGCGGATTCCGTCATCAGTGTCTCCAGGCCGGGCTCCGTCCATTTCCCGAGCTTTATTATCTCGTCTTCGCTCCCCGCTGCGCTCGAAACATGAAAGAAGGGCAGGGCCAGGAGAAACGTTAATAAACAGATATCCTTGATTTGGCTACACATGGTTTTTCTCATTTCAGTTCCGCGTTTCGTTTAAAGTATCCGCACTTTTATTCGGGGTCGTGGCAGACAGCTTCTATATTATAACCGTCGGGATCGAAGACGAAGGCGCCGTAATACGTCGGATGATACATCTCCCTTATGCCGGGAGGCCCGTTGTCCTTGCCTCCGGCCGATATTGCCGCATCGTAGAATTTCCTTACCTGCTCCCTGTTCCCGGCTTTGAACGCTACGTGTGCCGGACGTACGGTCCCGTCTCCGCGCCCGATCCAGAATTCAGGCTTGCCGTGAATTCCGAAACCGGCGACCCCTTCGAACTCCATAACAATTCCGTAGCCGAGCGGCGCGAGAGCTTTCAGGTAAAACTCTTTCGAAGCCTCGTAGTCCGAAACGCGTATGCCTATATGGTCGATGATCATTTTACGTTCCTCCTCGTACAGAATAGTACGAAGACAAATTTTATCCGAAAGCCTCGTCCAGCCAGTCGTAGGCTACGGCTGCGGCAAAGGACGGGTTCCCTACCTGGCAGTGCGTGTCCGCTCCTTCGAACTCCGTGAACTCGTATTCGGAAACCGGTCCGGATACGTTCTCGACGAACGTCTTGAATTGCGCCGCGGGCTCTCCGCCCTCTCCGGATCCTACAAGGGCCAGCGAAGGGCACTTTATATTCTTAATCGCCTCGCCGACCTTAAATTCCTTGATATAAATAAAGGCGTCCCTGAACGACGGCTGGCCGTATCTTATAATGAGGCTTTCTGCGCTGACCTTCTTTTCTCTCGGGAATACTTCATCCGGGATATTTGGTATGTCGGCCACGGTAAAATTCTGATCGTCCGGCAGCCCGGCAGGGTCAAACCCTGTAAACCCTACGAGATAGGCGTGGAGGTCGATGATCGGCGAGTTGGCTATGAGCGCCTTTATCCTCGGCTCGTGGGCCGCCGAGCGCGTGGCGAAATATCCGCCGAAGCTGATGCCCATGAGCGCCAGCCTGTCCATATCTATTTCGGGCCTGTCCTTTATGTAATCGATGACGGTCCCGGTTACGTTCTCGAAGTCGGGCTCGAAGTGGGTATTCGAGAAAAACCGGTACATGTCCATCTGGCCCGGGCCGGTGAAGTGTACCACGTTGTATCCGCGCTCGAGCGCCGGGTAGCCGTGCATTATGTACTCCTCTTCGAGGGTGCCGTCGAATCCGCTCACTATGAGAAGGGTCTTTCTCTTTATCGGCTCGGGGCCGGGGGACATAATGTAGACCGGGAGCTCGACGTTTTTATACGTCACCATCGCCTCTTCAAACGTATGCCACGCGTGATTCATCGCCTGCCCGAAGCAGTAGCGCGATTTCAGCCCGAGCTCCTTGTGAACGGGGTCGAGAGGGGGCGTGTAATACTCGGCGGCCCTGAAGGAGTTACAGGCCTTGAGGAACTGATCGCGCGCGCTTATCGTGTGCCCCCTGGTTGCGCGCTTGTGGGCGTCTTTCTGCTGCCATTCGCCGAGGCTCGAGAATTCGGCCGCCCAGCTCGCCGGGTCGCCGTCCGCAATGCGCGCCGCCGTGGAAAGGCTTTCGCCAGCCGAGGCCCCGCCGTAATACGTCGAGCCGAGCTGGCGCATGAGCTGAAAATCCATCTCCTTACTCGCAAACCCTTTGACTTCCGTTTTGCCGCGACTCAGTTCCGCCATGTGTCTTCCTCCATTCTGTAATTTTAGTGTCGGGGAATAATATACTGCCGGGAGGCGCGGCAACAAAGCGCCGATATCGAGCGTCTCTTCGGTGATTCCGAGGCCAACCGACCGGAATATCCAGTATCCTTAATAATAATAGAGTCTGACGGGAGGTAGATAATCATGGGACTTAAAGAAATCCTGGTGCCGATCGCGGAGAAGCTTCAATCGGGCGCGAACGTCAGGGCCGTTTACGGCGACCCCGTCGAGGCGCACGGGAAGACGATTATCCCGGTAGCGAAGGTAGCCTACGGATTCGGCGGCGGATTCGGGAAGAAGGACGGCGGCGACGGGGAACACGATAAGGACGAGGGCGGCGCGGGAGGCGGAGCCGCAGCAAGGCCCGTTGGCGTTATAGAGGTAAGCGAAGAGGGGACTCGCTACATTCCCATACACAGCGGGAAAAAGCTGGCCGGGATTCTGGCGCTCGGGTTTATAGCGGGGTATCTGATCGGGAGGAGGTAAGCGGCTGTTACTTACCCTTCCTCTCCCCGAAAATGGTTACTATGATCTTCCGCGGGCCGCCGTGGTCCCTGTGCTCGCAGAGATATATCCCCTGCCACGTGCCCATGTTGAACCTTCCGTCCCTTACCGGGACCGAAACCGAGCTTCCCAGCAGCGACGCCTTTATGTGAGCCGGCATGTCGTCCGGCCCTTCCAGCGTGTGCCTGTAATACGGCGCGTTCTCGGGGACGTATTTGTTGAAGTGCGATTCGAAATCCACCCTTACGTCGGGCGAGGCATTCTCGTTGATCGTCAGCGAAGCGGACGTGTGGCATATGAATACGTGCGCGACGCCGACCGCGAACTCCGCAAGCTCCGGAATATGCACCGCGATCTCCCTCGTCACCAGATGAAACCCCCGGCCCTTCGGCTGGAGCGTAAATTCCTTCTGTATACAGTTCATCGGAATGCCCCCGGTAATTTAATGTTTGTCTCTAAGGCGACCGCTACACGCCGAGGGGTTGTGAGTGTTTTTTCTCCGCCGATCGGGGCGTCCTGCCCCACTCAGGCGCGGCCGTTTAAAACGCCCTCCACGGCTTCGGTCAAGGCGCTTATGAATTTCGGATCGTCGTTGACGGTCTTCGCGCGTAAGAGATTTATCCCGGCCTCGTCCGCCGCCTCTTTCGCCTCGACGCCTATGTCGAAGAGGACTTCTACGTGATCGCAGAGGAATCCTATCGGCTGGACGATTACGTTCTTCACCCCTTCCTTCGCGAGCTCGCGAATAACGTCGCAAACGTCGGGCTCCAGCCACGGGTCCTGCGGTCGGCCGCTCCGGCTCTGATAGACGAGCCTCCATTTGCCGTGCCCGAGCCTCTCCGATACGAGCCTGGCGGTCTCGGTGAGCTGCTCGACGTAGGGCGAGCTCTCGGCCATCGGGGCCGGTATGCTGTGCGCCGAATAGAGAATCATCGTCTCGTCCCTTTCGGCTTCGGGTATTGCGGCGAGGCATTCGGCGGCCCTGTCGGCGGAGTCTTCGATGAAAAGCGGATGGTCGAAAAGGGGAGGGGCGTAAACGAATTCCATGTTCGCCCCGGCCGCCGCGAGCGCTTCCTCGACGTCCTTCTGATATCTCTCCCAGCTCGCGTCGCATTGATGGGCGGCCATTATCATACCGACTGCCTTCCTGACGCCCTTCTCCGACATCTCCTTTATCGTATCGACGATAAACGGATTCCAGTTCCTCATCCCGACGTATACCGGGAGGGCGCTGCCGTTTCCGGCGAGCGCGGCTTCGAGCGCCCGGGCCTGTTTATACGTGTATTCGTTAAGCGGCGATCTCCCGCCTATGAGCTCGTAATGGTGGGCTACCTCTTCGAGGCGCTCTTCGGGTATCGGCCTCCCCTTGGCTACCCGCCTGAGAAACGGCCTTATCTCTTCCGGGGCCTCGGGGCCGCCGTATCCTATGAGAAGCACAGCGTCAAAATCGTGATTCATAAATTTCTCCCTCGAGTCGCACAGGGCCTGAAAGGTTATTTCCCGGACGAAAATTCGTGCACGGCGTCTACCAGCGCGAGCACGTTGTCGACGGGCGTACGCGGCAATATGCCGTGCCCGAGATTGAATAAGTGGCCGGGCCTGCCCCCGGCCTTGTCGAGAATGACCTTGGCCCTCTTTCGTATTTCCGCCTGCGGGGCGAACAGGACGACGGGGTCGAGATTCCCCTGCACCGCCACGTCGTATCCGACCCTCTTCCAGGCCTCGCCCAGGTCCACCCTCCAGTCAAAGCCGATCACCCGGCTTCCCGATTCCTTCATCAATTCGAGAAGCGCTCCCGTTCCCGTGCCGAAGTGTATGACGGGCACGTTTTTCGTTATGGAGCGAATGAGCTTCTTCATGTGGGGGAGGACGAAGTCTTTATAGTCGTCCTTTGACAGGCATCCGACCCAGCTGTCGAAGAGCTGAACGGCGTCGGCGCCCGCCTTTATCTGGGCGTTCAGGTGCGCGGCGGTCGCCGCCGTAAGCTTCTCCATGAGCGTATGCCACGCGCCCGGGTCCTTATACATGAGTCCCTTCGTGTTCTCGTAATTCCGCGACCCGCCGCCCTCGATAGCGTAGGACGCGATGGTGAAGGGGGCCCCCGCGAATCCTATGAGCGCCTTTTCGGGGTCGAGCGCGCGGCGCGTAATCGACACGGCCTCGTATACGAATTCGAGGCTCTCGGCGTCGAAGTCCGAAAGCCCGTCTACGGCCTTTCCGGAGCGTACGGGCTTCAGTATCTTCGGCCCGTCGCCCTTCGAGAATTCGAGCCCCACGCCGAGCGGCTCCAGTATTACCAATATGTCCGAGAATATTATCGCCGCGTCCACCCCGAGACGGTCGACGGCGCTCAGCGTCACCTCTGCCGCGAGCTCGGGGGTTTTGCACAGCTCTAGGAACGACACCCTCGAGCGGAGCTCCCTGTACTCCCTCATGAATCTCCCTGCCTGGCGCATCAGCCAGACGGGGGTGTAATCCGTCTTTTCCCTTCTGCATGCCTTCATGAATACGGAATTCCGGGAGGCCTCTTTACGCAGCTTGTCGAAATCCTTTTCCCATACCATCTCGACGCGATGCCAGTTACTCGTATCGATGCCGTTCTCGTGCGCGATCCTTTTTTTCCTTAGGAGCTCGCCGCCCGTCCTCGCCATCTCGCGAATGAGGTTCCCCATCTTCGGGCTGTCGGGCTCGTAATCCGGCGAAAGGCCGAACCTCGTGAGCGCCTCGGTCGTCGTCGGCCCTATGGAGCCTATGGCGACGTTCCTGAAGCCTTCCTTAAGGCGCTCCGTCAGCCCTTCGTCGTCGGCTACCTTGAAGAGGTTATAAATCTGCTGCGAGCTCGTGAAGAGCGATATGTCTTCCTTCTTTTCGGTTATGGCCTTTATCGCCTCGCGAAGGGGCGCGGTATCCTCGGGTAGGTCCCACCTGTAAACCGGCACCGGGGTCACTTTAGCCCCACGGTTCCTTAGCGCTTCGAGAAAGTCGTCGTTCGATATGCCGTACTCCTGAACAGCCACCCTCTTCCCCTTGAGCTCGATCTCGCCGTCGAGCGTGCCGAGAACGTCCCGCCACGTGTTGGGCTCGGGGACGGTTATGTCGGGGGATATCTCCATCTCGCGGAGCGCCGCAACGGGCTTCGGCCCGCGCGCGACGACGGTCGTCTTCCTGAGCGCATCGATGAATTCGTCCCGGGGGTATTTCGTCGTCACGGCTTCCGTGAGGGCCCTCGCCCCGACCCCGGTCATGAATATCACGATGTCGAACTTCCCGTCGATGAGACTCTTCGCGAACCTGAGCGCCTCGGCGGATTTTGCGAGAGGGACTTCGCGCATCGACGGCGCTATGCGGGGGACGCCGCCGTGATAGAGAATGAGCTTCTCTATTTCCTTCGCGCGCCTGCTTTCGAATGCGGTGACCCGGAGGCCGTTGAATGTAAAATTGCTGGTCATTTTAGCCGGTTATAATTATATACGTGAGTTTATCACAAGGGTGTGACGGGTCAATCGGGGAGAGCGCCGGGAATGCGCCTCACGGGCCGCGAGCTTGATATCGAACGCGGCATTTCTTATAATCCACCTGAGAAACATCTTCAGGGAGAGCGCAAATGCCGAAGAAGGTCGAGTTCTATTACGATTTCAGCAGCCCCTATACATACATCGCCTCGGCCAGGATCGAGAAGGTATGCGAGGACAACGGGGCCGAGCTCGAATGGAAGCCGTTTCTTCTCGGCGGTGTTTTCAACGAGACGGGCGTCAAGCCCGCGCTCCAGATCGAAAACAAGATCGCTTACCTCAAGAAGGACCTCGACGACACTGCTCGCTATTACGGAGTCGAATTCACATTCCCGGAGCACTTTCCGCTCATAAGCGTAAAGCCGATGCGCGGGGCATTCGCCGCCTCCGAGAAAGGACTCCTCGTCCCGTATAACCACCACCTCTTCAGGCTCTACTGGACCGAGGGAAAGGACCTCAGCCGGGACGATATACTGAGGGCGGCGGTGGAGGAAGCCGGGATCGACCCCGACTGGTTCATGGCCAGGATCGTCGAGCAGGAGATAAAAGACAGGCTCAAGGACGAAACGTCGCGGGCGGCTGCGCGCGGGGCCTTCGGGGCGCCTACGGTGTTCGTCGACGACAAGATGTTCTGGGGAAACGACAGGCTCGATTATCTCGACAAATACCTTAAAGGGCAGCTTTAAACCCCGTCCGGGGCCACTTCGGACAGCGGCGTCCGTATGGGCCGTTTCTGTTTTCATTTAGGTTATTTCGTGTAAATTGTTTCCAGTAAAATTTCGGGAGAATCCTTTTTATGAGCGAGGCATTCCATTATAGGGACGGCGAATTTTACGCCGAGGAAGTACCACTATCGAAGATCGCGGATTCCGTCGGCACCCCGTGCTACGTCTACAGCTACGCGGCCCTCAAGAACGCGTTTACGGGCTACAGGAACGCTTTCTCGGACGTCGCCACGCTTATATGCTACTCGGTAAAGGCCAACTCCAACCTCGCCATACTTAAGTCTTTCGCCGGCCTCGGCTCGGGATTCGACATCGTATCGCTCGGAGAGCTTATACGCGTGAAGAGGGCGGGGGGAGACACGTCGAAGGTCGTCTTCTCCGGCGTCGGAAAAACGGCCGAGGAGATGAAGGCCGCGCTCGAAGCGGGGATACTCTTCTTCAACGTCGAGTCCGTCGAGGAGCTTGGTCTTCTTAACGAAGTCGCCTCGGGGCTCGGGAAAAAGGCCCCGGTCGCCCTTCGCGTGAACCCGGATATCGACCCCAGGACCCATCCCTACATCTCGACGGGCTTTAAGAAGAGCAAGTTCGGGATCGAGATAGGAAAGGCCACCGAAGTCTACAGAGAAGCCAGCGCCATGAAAGGCATCGACGTCGTCGCGATCGACGCGCACATAGGCTCCCAGATTTTCGATCTCTCCCCGTTTACCGATTCACTTAAGAAGCTCGTCGCCCTTGCAGACGACCTCTCGGCCTCGGGGATCAAAATCGAATACATCGACATCGGCGGGGGGCTCGGCATCAGCTACGAGAAGGGCGAGACCCCTCCGAAGCCCGCCGAATACGCCGCCGTCATCAAATCCGTCCTTGCGGGAAAACCGTACAAGCTCGTCCTCGAGCCGGGCAGGTCACTCATGGGTAACTCGGGCCTTCTCATGACGAGGGTGATATACCTCAAGGAAGGGACTGCCAAGAAGTTCGTCATAGTGGACGCCGCGATGAACGACCTTATACGCCCCGCGTTCTACGATTCGTATCACGAGATCCTGACCGTAAAGGAATCCGGCGAACCCGAGGGGCCGGTAGACGTTGTCGGGCCGATATGCGAGTCGGGAGACTTTCTCGCGAAGGACAGGCCCTTTCCCGCCGTCGGAATGGGGGACCTCCTCGCCGTCATGAGCGCAGGCGCATACGGGTTCGTGATGTCTTCCAACTACAACACGCGCCCGCGCGCGGCCGAGGTGCTGGTAAACGGCGGCTCGTTCACCGTGGTCAGAAAACGCGAAACGTACGACGACCTGCTCAAGGCGGAAACCGCCTGACGCGCCGTCTAAACCGCATTTCGTCTTCCTTATGTGGAATGAGTATATGACCTGCCTGAACGGGCTTTAACGCTCGCCTGCAGGGTTCCGGGAACGCCCGTTTACAAACGGGCGCTCGATATGCTTCGCTTCTGATTTACGGTGTTGCGCCCACTGCGGGCGGGCCGGCGATTTGCTTACAATCCGCGTGTGCTCAGGAAACGGTTCCGGGCGATTCGATCAGCTTCTCGGCTTCTTCTATCACTTCCCCGAGCCTTTCCTTGAAAAGACTGATTCCGCCGAGAGGAATAACTATGCAGGATCTGCCGCCGCTGAGCTCCGTGATCCTGAGATACTTACCCTTGTGATTTTCTTTCACGTCGAAGAAAAATCTCTTCGATTCGATGTCTACGTGTTTGCTGGTATGCTCTTTCTCGAGTTTATCAAGTCTTTCAAGTCTCTCCATTTCCTGAATACCTCCGCCTCTTTCAACTTGTATGGTTGAATTGTATTTTGGATCGTGTTGGGTACGAAATAATAACCCTTTGATTTCTAAAAATCAAGAAATTCATCAAAATGGATTGTGTATAATTCAGTGAATCCGATTAACGCTTGCGGAGGTAAAGAGATGGGAAAGAAAATCAGGTTCGGCATCACTGCGCCGGTCCCCGGAGAGTCGGTCGAGGGGCTTATAAAATTCGCAGCCGACGCCGAGGACGCCGGTTTCGACACGGTATGGTTTCCGGACCACGTAGTCTTCATGGCGAAGCGGCTCACACCCGAAGTGTGGTCGGTGATCACGGCCGCTTCGATGAAAACTGACAGCGTAATCATGGGCACTGTCGGCGATTCCCACCGCATGCATCCAGCGGTGTTCGCGCACCGTCTCGCAACGGTGGACCACGTTTCGAACGGCAGGATTTTCGTCTGCGTCGGCTACGGCGAGAAGATGAATCTCGACCCCTACGGCATCGAGTGGAACAAGCCGCTGACCAGGGTCGTGGAATCGATCAGGATCATGCGCGCTCTCTGGAAGGGCGAGCCGGTGGATTTCGATGGAGAGATTTACGGCATGAGCCAGGCCGAGCTCCGCATACAGCCCGTCCGCGCCGACCGCATCCCGATATACGTCGCTGCGACCGGCCCGCGCGCGCTAAGGGTAGCCGGCGAGTACGGCGACGGCTGGGTTACGAACGCCATGCCGCCGTCCCTTTTCGCCCGAAAGCTGGAAACGGTTCTCGAAGGCGCGGCGGAGCGTGACGCGTGCCTCGGCGACATCGAGAAGACGATCTACATGTTCACGTCCATAGCGGAGAACGTCGATGAGGCCTACAAGTCGCTCGAGCCCGTGAAGCACGCCCTCATATGGCCCGAGCTCCTGTCGCAGGCGGGGTACGACATCCGGATCGACGAGGAATACCGGGGACTCGAATACACGAAGATAATGCCGGGCGACCAGGACATGCTGAGGAAGTTCAGGGAGATGGGCGAGAAGTATTATTCGCGCGACATTGTGCTCGACTTCGTAGCCGCGGGCTCGAAGGCCGACGTCAGAAGGAGGCTCGAAGAGTACGTCGATGCGGGCGTCGAGCACTTCATCTTCAGGGACTTCAGCCCCGACAGGGAAAAATCGTTCACGGTCCTTTCGAAGGATATAGCGGGATATTTCAGGGGTTAGGCGGGCGCCGGCCTCGGCTCAGTGCTCCATGCGCGAAATCTGGAGCGCGAAATTGGAGAACGGATCGGCCGACATCTCGGGGCCGAAGTAGACCTTTCTCATGTAGTCGAGCGCGCCGGAATAAAACTCGAACTCCCTCGCGAGCCTGCTGAACATTATCGGGTTTCCTTCGCCTCTTTCGAGGTCGAGGATGGAAACCACCGAATACGACTTCATCCCCTCGCTCATGTAATACGAAAGATACGATCCCCGGTTGACGTAGTCACGGAAAATGCCGCTCATGAAGAGCGAGAAGTCGCCCATGTATTTCCTTACCTCTCTCTGGTAGCCGCTGTTCTCCGGCGGGACCTTCCGGCTCTCTATAAGCATGTCTACTATCGTGCTCATCTTCTTCCCGTCGGCGTCGGTGAGCTTGTAGAGGCTTTCGGAGCGGGCGAACTCCGTCAGCATTTCGGTGAGGTATTCGGCCGCTTCCCTGTCCTTTTCTTTTCCGAGGTCAAAGAAGCTCATGTTTACGAGATTGCTGAAATATGACCTTATGGATACGGTGTCTATCTTATCTCGGGTCATGGCGAATTCGCACGAAATATTCTAACAAAGTATAATACAAACTTTAGCAAACGACCCGGCGGTGTGTCAACTCGGTTTTCCGTATGCGCCGCCGAAATATCTTCCGGCCTGGGACGGGTACGCCGGTGATAATTCGACTTAAAAGGATAAAGAATGGCCAGAATAAAAATGGAGTTCCCGGAGAAGCACGTTTTTTCGACCGAGATACCGCTCCGCATAAGCGACATCAATTACGGGGGACACCTCGGGCACGATTCCATACTGTCGCTCACGCACGAGGCGCGCGTCAGGTTCTTCAGGAGCCTCGGCTTCACGGAGCTCGACGTGGACGGCCCGGGCATAATACTCTCTGACGTCGCCATAGTGTATAAGTCAGAGGGATTTTACGGCGACGTCATGGTGATAGACATAGCAGTGTGCGACTTCACCAAGTACGGGTGCGACCTCGTCTACAGGGTAGGCAACAAAGAGACGGGTAAGGAGGTCGCCACGGTGAAGACCGGCATCGTGTTCATGAGCTACGCCGAAAGGGCGGTCGCGCCCGTACCGGAGAAATTCAAAAGCCTCTTCGAGACGAACGAATACTTTTTCGAGATTCAGTCGGGCACGACGTCCGGCGGTAAGTGACCCTCGATTTTAAGATGATTGTTTGTCCGGAGTAAATTCAAAAGGGAATAAAAAAGGGGGAGGGCTAAAAAGCCCTCCCCGGAAGTTTCTATATTGAGTCTTTAATTCTTTTCTTTCTCGACGATAATCGCGATGCCCATTCCGCCGCCGATGCAAAGGGCCGCGAGGCCGCGCTTGGCCTTCTTCCGCTTGCCCATTTCGTGGAGGAGCGTAACGAGAATCCTCGTTCCGGAAGCTCCTATCGGATGTCCGAGGGCTATCGCTCCGCCGTTCACGTTGACCTTCTCTTCGGGTATCGGGAGGTCTCTCAGCACCGCGAGCGACTGAGCGGCGAAGGCCTCGTTCAGCTCGAAGAGGTCGATGTCGTCGAGCGAGAGCTTCGCCTTGTCGAGCGCCTTCTGTATCGCCGGCACAGGCCCGATGCCCATGATGGAAGGATCCACGCCGCCGACGGCATAGGCCACTATCGAGGCTACGGGCTTAAGGCCGAGCTCCTTCGCCTTCTTTTCGGACGAGACGAAAATACCGGCAGCGCCGTCGTTAATGCCCGAGGCGTTCCCGGCCGTCACCGTCCCGCCTACCTTGAACACAGGGCGGAGGCCCTTCAAAACTTCGAGGGTCGTATCGCCCTTCGGGTGCTCGTCCCTGTCGAAAGCCAGGGGGTCGCCCCTCCTCTGCGGGATGAGCACGGGCACTATCTCGTCCTTGAATCTGCCCTCGTCCTGGGCGGCCTTACATTTCTGCTGGCTCTTGTAAGCGAATTCGTCCTGCTCGTCTTTCGAAATATTGTAGGATTCCGCGAGATTCTCCGCGGTGACTCCCATGTGATAATCGTTGAATATGTCCCAGAGGCCGTCGTACACCATGCCGTCGACTATCTCTTCCTTGGGCATTCCCATCCTGTACCCGTAACGCGCCTTGGGGAGGTAAAAGGGGGCGAGGTTCATGTTTTCGGTACCGCCCGCGATTATGGCTTCCGCATCCCCCGCCTTTATCGCCTGCGCGGCGAGCACGACGGACTGAACACCGGAGCCGCAGACCCTGTTGATCGTCACGGCCGGAGTCTCTACGGGGAGCCCGGCTTCGATCGCGACCTGTCTCGATATGTTCATCCCCTGTCCTGCGCTGAGGATGTTGCCCATAATGCAATCGTCGACGACCTTCGGGTCCACTCCGGTCCTGTCCAGTATCTCCTTTACGACTGTTGCACCCAGCTTGGCCGGGTTCGTATCTTTCAACGTTCCGCCGAATGACCCTATTGCAGTCCTTAACGGTTCGCTCAGAACAACTTTCTGCATATGAATCGCCTCCTTGTTTAGGTTGACTGCCAATCCGCTGAGTGGATTTTACATTAAGACTTTCCATTTGCAAGTAAACGGAGCCCTCTCTGCCTTGACAAGGGTTAGCGGTTTGGGTAACCCGTTAGATGCCGCCGCGGCGCGGTGTGATTCAACTTGCCGCAAATGAAAAAAAGGGGGCATCTTGGCGAAATTAACAGTCGGAGTCGTTTTCGGAGGCAGGTCCGTAGAGCACGAGGTCTCGCTCGTCTCCGCGAAATCCGTGATATCACATGCCGATAAAGATAAATACGAAGTATTTCCCATATTTATAGATAAAGAGGGGATATGGAGGAGGGCGTCCATAGACGCCTGGCTGGGCGGCGGTGAGCTTAAGGTCGAAACCGGCTCCTTCCTTACGCCTTCCCTCGGCTCGGGCGAGCCGTTACTGTACGAGATCGCGGACGGGAAGCTCGCCGCGGAGCACGGTATAGACGTCATTTTCCCCGTGCTTCACGGCACATTCGGCGAGGACGGCACGGTACAGGGGCTCTTCGAGCTTATGAGCGTTCCTTTCGTCGGCGCGGGCGTCCTCGGGTCGTCCGTCGGAATGGACAAGGTAATGATGAAGGCCGTGCTCAAGGATTCCGGCCTCCCCGTGCCGGAGTTCGTCGGATTCTACAAGCACGAGTGGGAGGCCGACAGGAACGGCGTCGCCATACTGACGATGAATATCCTCGGCATGCCGTGCTTCGTCAAGGCTGCCAACCTGGGCTCTTCCGTGGGCGTGACCAAGGCGAAAAACGGGGACGAGCTCGAAAAGGCCATAGACTACGCCTGCAAGTTCTCAAGCCGCATCATCGTCGAAAGGGCGGTCACGAATCCGCGCGAGATAGAGATAAGCGTCCTCGGGAACGAAGAGCCCGTCGCTTCGTGCGCGGGCGAGGTCATTCCCCACAGGGAATTTTACGACTACAAGGCGAAGTACCTCGAAGAGGGGACGGGCCTCGTCGCCCCGGCCAGGCTCGGCGACGAGCTCACGGCGCTCCTCCAGGATTACGCCGTACGGACATTCAAGGCCCTCGACTGCTGCGGCCTCGGGAGGGTCGATTTCCTCATAGAGGAAGGGACCGGGGCCATTTACGTAAGCGAGATAAACACGATCCCCGGGTTTACGCAGATCAGCATGTACCCCCGGCTCTGGGAGGAAAGCGGGCTCGGCTTCGAAGACCTCGTAAGTAGGCTTATAGAGCTCGCCCTCGAACGCGCGGCCTCACAGAAGGCGTTCAAGACCGATTTCAGGGACGAGATTTGAGCCGTTTGCATATCACGCCGCAAAATCCGGGGACACCCGGCGCGTATGGAGGTATAGTTTATATCGTACGCGCCGACACTCGGGCGCAATAATATGGCGCAATAATATAAGGAACAGCCCCCTGACAGAATGAAGCCCCGTCTACCGAATATCTCTATTTTTGTAGTTCTGGCTGCGTTGTTGCTCGGCTCCGCGTTTTCGAACCCCGAAGCAAAGCCGCCCGAAACAAAGCTGGCGGAAGAAACCCCCGACGCGCTCATGCTCCGCTATCCGGACGTAAGCGGGGATTCGATAGCGTTCGTCTACGCCGGGGATATATGGGCGGTTCCCAAGTCCGGGGGGCTCGCGTCGCGGCTTACGTCCGCAAGGGGGAACGAGATACTGCCGAAGTTCTCCCCGGACGGCGGGACGATAGCCTTCAGCGGGAATTACGACGGCAACGTGGACATATACACGATCCCCCGCACGGGCGGGATACCCGAAAGGCTCACCCACCACCCCGACGACGACATAGTCGTCGACTGGTATCCGGACGGCGGTAACATCCTCTTCCGCTCGAACATGCTGAGCGCGAGCCAGCGCTACGACAGGCTCTTTAAGCTTTCGGCGAAGGGCGGGCTCCCCCGGGCGCTCCCTCTTCCCTACGGCGAGCTCGGCAGCCTTAGCCCCGACGGTAAAAGAATGGCCTTCGAATACATGGCCCCCATGCGCGGCGCGTGGAGAGGATACAGGGGCGGTATGGCGAACGACATCTGGATCTACGATTTCGAGTCGGGCTCCATAGAAAAGATCACCGACTATCCGGGCACCGATTCGGTGCCGATGTGGCACGGGAAAGACATCTACTTCGTTTCGGACAGGGGCGGCGAGAAGCGGATCAATATATGGGCTTTCGATACCGAAACGCACGAAACGCGCCGGGTCACGGACTTTAAAGACTTCGACGTGAAATGGCCGAGCCCCGGCCCGGACGACATCGTCTTCGAGAACGGCGGCAGGCTCTATCTCCTGAGCCTGCCCGACGAAAGCATAAGCGAGATAGCCGTGCAGGTGCCGAACGACCTGCCCGAGCTACGCCCGCGCCTGAAAGACCTTTCGCGGAACATAAGCGACTTCTCGATCTCCCCCACCGGAAAGCGGGCGCTCTTCGGGGCGAGGGGCGAGGTCCTGACCGTCCCCGCGGGGCAGGGCAGGATAAAGAATCTCACGAACACTTCGGGGATTGCGGAGCGGTTCCCCGTTTGGTCCCCTGACGGCAAGTACATAGCCTACTTCTCGGACAAATCCGGCGAGTACGAGCTTTACTACAGGCTCAGTAACGGGGACGGCGGCGAGACGAGGGTCACCGGGGACGGCTCCGTCTTCCGCTACAAGCCGGTCTGGTCTCCCGACAGTAAAAAAATCGCCTTCAGCGACAAGACCGGTCGGCTGTTCGTGGTCGATATAGACGACGGAAAGCCAAAAGAGATAGACAGGGACAAGTTCGGCAATATAAGCACTTATTCGTGGTCGCCCGACACGAAGCACATCGCATATGTCAAGAGCGAATCGAGCGATATCAAGTCGATATACGTTTACGATCTCGCGGCGGGAAGGCGGCATAAGGTGACGAACGGATTTTATAACGACAATTCGCCCCTTTTCGATCCCGAGGGGAAGTACCTCTATTATTTCTCCGACACGTCCTTCACCCCTGTCTACGGCGACATGGACGACACGTGGGTTTACCCGAACTCTACACAGCTCTACGCGATCACGCTGGCCGGCGGCGCTCAGTCGCCGCTCGCCCCGGTAAACGACGAGGAATACGTCCCGCCGGGAAAAGAGAAAAAGGCCCCTGAAAAGGGCGAGATAGATTTCGGCGGCATACAGTCGCGCGCGGTGAAGATCCCGGTCTCCGCCGGGAATTTCGGACGCGTTACGGCGGCCGGCGGAAAAATCGTCTACCTGCGTTTCCCCGCGGCAGGCAGTGCGGGGTTTGACAACCCCGGCGGCGCGCTACAGTACTTCGACCTCGGGGACAGGAAGGAAAAGACCGTCATGCAGAACGTCTCCGACTACGACCTCTCGGCAGACGGGTCGAAGATCATTTACCGGTCGGGCGACACGTACGGGATCGTGAATCTCTCGGAAGGGAGCAAGCCGGGGGACGGGCAGCTCGGCCTCTCGGGGCTTAAGGCTAATATAGACCCGAGGGAGGAGTGGAAACAGATATTCACCGACGCGTGGCGGATACAGAGGGACTTCTTCTACGACCCGGGCATGCACGGGGTCGATTGGGACGCCGTCAGGCAAAGATACGAAAAGCTACTTCCTTTCGTCACGGACAGGAACGATCTCAATTACGTCATCGGTGAGATGGTGGGCGAGCTCAATTCTTCGCATACCTACGTCGGCGGCGGCGATATGGACGAGGCCGAGGTGCTGCCCTTCGGTCTTCCGGGCGCGGAGTTCGAGCTCGATTCCGGCGCCAAGGCGTACAGGATTAAAAAGATATACACGGGCGGCAAGCTGAATCCGGATGCGTATTCTCCCCTGGGCCAGCCGGGTCTCGGCGTCGAGGAGGGGGATTACCTCATCGCCGTAAACGGACGCAGGCCAGACGTAACGAAAGATCCATGGGAGGCGTTCGCCACGCCCACGGGCGACATCGTAACGCTGACAGTCGCAAAGAACCCGAACGGCAAGGACGCGCGCGACGTGAATATAAAGCTCATCTCGACAGCCGACGACAGGAGGCTCCGGTATCTCGAATGGATCGAATCGAATCTCGACAAGGTCGACGGGGAGACGAACGGAAGGGTGGGTTATGTATACGTTCCGGACACGGGATGGCAGGGACAGAACGAGCTCGTAAGGCAGTTCGTGCCCCAGGCCGGAAAGGAAGCCCTGATAATCGACGAAAGGTTCAACGGCGGCGGGCAGGTCCCCGACCGCTTCATCGAGCTCCTTAACAGGCCTGTGCTGAACTACTGGGCGACGAGGGATTTTAAGGACTGGAAGACCCCAGGCCTTTCCAATGCGGGGCCTAAGGTGATGATAATAAACGGCTGGGCCGGGTCGGGAGGCGACGCGTTCCCCTACTACTTCAGGAAGACCGGGCTCGGCCCGCTCGTAGGGACCCGCACTCTCGGCGGCCTCATAGGAATAGGCGGGAACCCGGGGCTAATAGACGGCGGGTTCGTCACGGCCCCGAGCTACGCGTTCTGGAACTCGGACGGAAAATGGGAGATCGAAGGCTACGGCGTCGAGCCCGACTACCCCGTCGAGGACCTGCCCGAGAACATAAAGGACTCCCCCGACCCGCAGCTCGAAAAGGCCATAGGCGTCGCCCTCGAGCTTCTTGAAAACAATCCCCCGAAGAAGCCCAGGCGTCCCGTCTACGAAGACAGGGCAGGCTCGGGAAAACCCCGTACGGCGCCGGGTCTTTAACCCGTAAACGCTTATTCCCTGAATCCTTTTCTCTTGTAAATCTATATATAGATTCAGGGGCGAGTTGTCTCTTTTGCCGCGGCCAATATACTTTAGATATATCATTTACACGGGGGCGAGAATGGAAGAAAATGGCGGAAAATACAAAAAGGCGACTTTTTCGGGCGGCTGTTTCTGGTGTATGCAGCCCCCGTTCGACAACCTTCCGGGCGTCGTCTCGACCACGGTCGGCTACACGGGCGGGACGGAGAAAAACCCGAGCTACCACGACGTCTGTTACGGCAGAACGAATCACCTCGAATCCATAGAAGTCGTATACGACCCGGACAAGGTCTCGTACGAGGAGCTTCTCGACGTATTCTGGCTTAATATAGACCCGACGGACGACGGCGGGCAGTTCGTGGACAGGGGCCGGCACTATAAAACGGCTATCTTTTACCACGACGAGGAGCAGAAGAAGACCGCCGAAGAGTCGAAAAGAAAGCTCGAAGAGTCGGGGAGGTACAAGGCCCCTGTAGTTACGACCGTACGGCCTGCGATGGAATTCTATCCCGCCGAGGATTATCATCAGAAATATTACGAGAAGAACCCGATAGGATATTCTACCTACAAAGCAGGCTCCGGTAGGGAAGGATACATACAGCACATGAAAGGAATGAAGTAATCTTCGCTTTTCCCGAGGGGGAAGGTTTTTGCCTTTAGGCGTTTCCCGAATCGGGAAAATAGAACGCCGCCGGAACCGGCTCCCGACCTTGTTGTTTTTCTTCTCATAGGTATACTTCTCGTTCCCGGTCGGGGTGTAGCGCAGTCTGGTAGCGCGCGGCGCTTGGGACGCCGAAGTCGGAGGTTCGAGCCCTCTCACCCCGACCATTAAAGCAAGGTGCCTGTCTCGATTGCAGCGATTTCTATAGCCAGGCGGGGTTGCGATAAGATGTAGGCGTGCGTCTTTCGCATGTACCTGGAAAAAACCACTATCCGATTCGATATTACGTTTGCGTAACGCATCCGGGCAGCCTTCTGTGGTAATTATATCTTGATTTGTGTAGTTACATGTGCTAATTGATATTCATAGGGAGTAGACAGGGAGGGGTCCCCTGTCTGTCAATCATGGGTGAGTTTACACGAGCCGTATTTAACAAGCTCTTCAGCACTTCCGAGATCGCGATGGGCTCAGTCGATCTGAACGGAGTATTCATTGACGTCAATGAAGCGTTTTTAAAAATAACGAAATACTCCAGGGAAGAGATAGTCCACGAAAAAACGTTCAGGGACATTACTCCCCAAGAGTATTTCGATCTCGAAACCGATATAGTCAAAGAGCTTCTGGCGACCGAGAATCCCATCAGCTACGAAAAGGAGTTCATATGCAAGGACGGAAAGATAACTCCCGTCATAATCAAAAGCATATGCCTGAGAGACGCTGATGGAAAGCCTTACGCCCTCGCAGCCACCATGCTGGAAATCAGCAAGCGAAACTTCTATAAAGACGGCCTCATAGAAAGTGAAAATAAGCTCAACGCCCTGCTCGACATGACGGAAGACATCGTTTGCGAGATAGGGGCGGGTGGAAGATTCGTATACGTGAGCCCCGACCTGGGAAAGCTCGTTCCCTATATCCCTTCGGATCTCAAGGGCAGGGAGTTCCTTTCTTTCGTTCATTCCGGCGACGCGGCACGTACGAAGTCGAAGTTATCCTGCTCACTCAAAACATTCTCGAAGGAAATCTGCACTTTCAGATTCAAGGCTGGTGAGAGTGGCTGGAGACCTGTCGAATGCGTTATAAAACCATTCAGGAATTCCTCGGGCGATCCCCATTTGATGCTTCTTTTGAAGGGCCCGAAAGGTAAGGCCGTTCCTGTAACGAATGCCGCCGGCAGCGAGCCCGGGCTCAACGATCTGGCGACGGACCTCGACAGAAGGATCACGGACCTCAACATAATTTATAAAATTACAAAGGCCGTGCACAAATCGCTCGATCTCAAGGACCTGTACAAGATCGCGCTCGACATGATCATAGAGCTCGATAACGTCGATATGGCGTTCATATATCTCATCGACGACGCGAAAAACGAGGCCGTGCTCGAGGATTACAGGAACGTTCCGGAAAGTTATGTCCGCAAGGTAGCCAGGATCCCCAAGGGTAAAGGCATTACCTGGAAGATACTGGAGAGCGGCGAGCTCTATAATGCCGAAGACGCCCAGACGGACGAACATATAGGGCCTGCGGGTAAAGAGCTGGGGCATCACGGTATACTTGGCGTCCCGCTTACGATAGGCGGCAGGGTCATCGGCGCTTTATATTTTACGACCTACAGGAATTATAAATTTAACGACAGCGAAGTCAGCCTCTTCCGTTCGATATCCGAACACATATCGGTTGCTATCGCCAAAGCCAAGCTCTATGAAGAGCTCCGGAAAAAAAACAAGCGCGAAAGAATTATAAGCGCCGTCACGAGGAGCGTCCACAGGTCCATAGACCTTAAAAACGTCGTACAGAACGCGGCGGATTCCATCAAAAGAAACATCGAAGGGGCCGACTGCGTCGCGGTTTACACGATCAACGGCAGCGAAGCCGCGCTCACGGCCCTCAGCTGCGGTAATTCACAGATCAAGTTCTACGAAGTGTTCGTCCCTGCGGTCGAGAGCGCGACATGGAGGCTCTTCAATACCGGAAAACCCATGGTGAACAATAATATCGGCGAGGAGAGCAAGATCGATTTCATCGAGCCCGGCTCGGCGGTAAAGTCGTTCGTCGGCATACCTCTCAGGTATAAAAAACGCATCATAGGCTCTATACACATAACCTCGGCGGAAGAAAACACATTCGACATCAGGGAGCTCGGGTTTTTAAGGATAGTCACCAAGCAAATCGAATCCGCCATAGACAACGCGTGGATGGCGGAGGCGCTCAAGACGAGCGAAAAGAAGTACAGGGACCTTTACGAAAACGTTCCCGCCGGGATCTATTGTAAATCCTACGACGGCAGGATAATCATGGCTAATCCTACATTGATCCAGATGCTTGGATACGGGAACTTCGAAGAAATGGCGGTGCTCAACCGCAAGCGAAGCGCATTCGTCAGGGAAAAAAGCCGTGCGGAAATGTCCGCGAGAGTATCTAAAAAGCAGTCCATGATAACCGAATTCGAATCCTCGTGGATTAAAAAAGACGGGTCCGTCATCGAAGTGATCGAGAGCGTAAGGTCCATCACGAACGCAAGCGGACGGGTGCTTTATTACGAGGGAACGGTCACCGACATAACCGAAAGGAAAATGTTCGAAAGAAAGCTCAAGAGCTCCCGCGCCAGGCTGAGGAAGCTGACGTCATACCTCCAGCAATTCCGCGAGGAGGAGCGCACCCTTATCGCAAGGGAGATTCACGACGAATTCGCACAGCTCCTTACGGGCATGGCCATAGATCTTTCGTGGCTGAAGCAGCGTCTGCCCAGGTACCTCGAGCACAGCACCGACGCAGCCGTTTTCGAGAAGCTCGATAATTTCTCGACCCTTCTGGGCAGCGCTTTCGATGCGGTTAAAAAGATATGTGCACAGCTCCGCCCCAGGGTGCTCGACGAGCTCGGCATAGTAGCCGCGATAAAGTGGCAGATAGACGCCGTCAAAGCGCATACGAACATCGATTTCGATTTCAAATACTCCGAGGGGTTCTCCGCGACGGACCCGAAAGTAACGACGGCGCTTTTCCGTATATTCCAGGAATCGCTCACGAACATCATACGGCACTCGGGCGCTACAAGGGTGTCGATTACGATGAGGAAAAAGGACGACGCCATAATATTGTGCATCAGGGACAACGGAAAAGGCATACCGGAGAGCTCGAAGCTCAGGCCCGGCTCGATGGGGCTTCTGGGGATAAGGGAGCGCGCGCACGAGCTCGGGGGCGAAGTAAGGATTAAAGGAGTCGCCGGCAGGGGAACGAGCATACGCGTCAGGATACCTGCCAGGCAAAGAGTGACATGCTGAGGGTTCTTATTGCCGACGACCATCCTGTCGTAAGGCAGGGGGTGAAACAGATTCTCACCGAAGAGCTTCAGCTCAAGCAGTTCGGTGAAGCCAGGAACGCCAGGGAAGTTCTGGATAACATTTCCAAAAAAAAATGGGATATCCTGATCCTCGACATCAATCTCCCCGACATGAACGGGCTCGAAATACTCCGCCAGCTCAAAAAGGTGCATCCGGATCTTCCGGTCCTGGTACTTACGGTTTTCGACGAAGACCAGATCGCCATAAGGGTTCTCAAGGCCGGTGCGGCGGGCTCCGTGACGAAGGAGACCATGCCGGACGAGCTTATCGCTGCGGTGAAAAAGATACATTCCGGCGGCAAGTACGTGAGCCCGTCCCTCGCCGAAAAACTCGTCTTCAATATATACGCAGAGGATGAAAAACCCGTTCACCACAAGCTCTCGAACAGGGAATACCAGGTGATCTGCCTCATAGCGGCCGGGAAATCCGTAAAGCAGATAGCCGAAGAGCTCTACCTCAGCATCCAGACCATCAGAACGTACAGGACCCGTATTCTCGAAAAGATGGAGATGAATACGGACGCCGAGCTCATTCATTACGCCATTCAGCACGGCCTCATACACCCGCCCAATATCTAAAAGCGTCGAATTACGGTCTGCGGTTTTCCCCCTGATGGCGACAACCGTAAATATCCGGACAATGATTTGAACCACTTAAGCGTGCGCGGCACAAGACAGCCGCCGTTCTGACCACCCGAATCTAGTGTAAATAATTACAAGAGCCATTAAAATGCGATTACATGCACGGAGCCATATCACTACAACAATATCATCGTTCCGAGGATAGAAATTCCTCATCCCTTATTCTACAATCGACTTAACCACTAAAAATCATTATTGATATTTGTGTTCCGATGACCGGTGGAGAGCGTGGCCGAGTTCGGCCACGGGTTTTAATCGGACGCGGCTGTTCATCTGCGGCGCTCGTCTTTATGTCCGAAGCCGTTTGTTCGTTTGTTAGTGCGGGACCTGGTAACTCTGTGAGCAACGAACCGAGGGATGCAGCGTAAAATGGCAAAGGCGGCTGAGAAGATATCACACGGTAAAAAAATCGAGAACGAAAAGAGAATTACGGCCCTTGCCCGGGACCTCGACCGTCGGAATACCGACCTCAACATCCTCTACACGGTCACTAAGGCCGTGCATCAGTCTCTCGACCTGAAGGAAGTCTACAGGATTGCACTCGATACCATTATTTCACTCGATAACGTGGATATGGTGTTCGCTTATCTGGTGAACGAGAGCCGGACCGAGGCGATTCTCGAAATACACAGGAACGTCCCCGATAGCTACACCACGAACGTCTCCCGGATACCGAAGGGAATCGGAATAACGTGGAAGATAATAGATAGCGGAAAGCCCCTTAACGTAGAAGACATCCAGATGAATAAAGACGTCGGCCCCGGAGGGAAGAAGCTCGGACACCACGGGATTCTCGGTATTCCCCTTACGGCCGGGAGAACCGTAATAGGCGTCATATATTTCGCGAGCTACAAGAACAGGAGGTTCGACGACAGCGAGGTCAGCCTCTTTTCGTCGATATCGGATCATATATCCCTTGCCATATCGAAGGCCAAGCTCTACGAGGAGCTTCGAAAGAAAAACAAGCGCGAGAAGATACTGAGCTCCATAACCCGTAGCGTTCACCAGTCGATAGACTTAAAGCACGTCCTTCAGAATGCCTCCGAATCGATAATGCACAGCATAGATAACGCCAACAACGTCGCCATCTACATGGCCCACGGCATAGAAGCCGCGCTTAGCGCATACGCCGGAAATAACGACATGTACGCGAAGTTCTACGACGTTTTCGTCCCCGAGATGAACGGGGCGACGTGGAAGATTCTCAACGAGGGGAAGCCCGTAATCTACAACGACATCACCCCCGACAGCGTCGAGAGGATCGATTTTCTCGAGCCCGGGGCGTACGTGGGATCCTATCTCGGCCTCCCGGTCCGGTACAAGAAACGCATAATCGGCTCGATAAACATCATATCGATCGAGAAAAACATATTCGACGGCAGGGAGCTCGGATTCTTCAATGTCGTCGTGAAACAAATCGAATCCGCCATAGATAACGCCGGTATGGCGGAAGCCCTGAGAGAGAGCGAAAAGAAATACAGGGAGCTCTACGAGAACGTGCCGGCCGGCATATACAGGAAGTCCGAGGACGGAAGGATACTAATGGCCAACCCCACCCTCCTCCAGATGCTGGGCTACGATTCGTTCGACGAGCTTGCCTCGAAGAACCTCAAACGCAGCGAGTTCGTGATGGGACGCGAAAACGGCACACAGGGTCTTCTGCAAAAGGGCTCCCAGCCGAGGGAATTGGAGTCGTCGTGGTATAAAAAGGACGGCTCGATCATAAACGTCATAGAAAGCGTGAGGGCGATATCCGACAAGAACGGCAATTTCCTTTATTACGAAGGGACTGTTACGGATATCACCGAGAGAAAGAAGGCCGAAATGAAGCTCGAAGAATCACGCGAGCACCTTCGGCGGCTGACAGCGCACCTCCAGCAGTACAGGGAAGAGGAAAGGGCGGTCATCGCGAGGGAGATACACGACGAATTCGCCCAGCTTCTCACCGGCATAGCCATAGATATCTCGTGGCTGAAGAGGAGAATACCCGGCATCGCTGATCGGGAGGGGGCGGGGGCCGTGCTCGATAAAATCGAGAAGCTTTCCGTTCTCGTGGACAACGCCTTCGAGTCGGTCAAGAAGATATGCGCCAAGCTAAGGCCGAAGATACTCGACGACCTCGGTATAGAAGCCGCGATAAGGTGGCAAATAGACGCCGTGCGGGCGCAGACCGACATAAATTTCGAATTCAAATCGTTTATAGACGACTTCATGCCCGATCCGAAAATATCCACCGCTATATTCCGCATATTTCAGGAGGCGCTCACCAACATCCTGCGCCACGCTGAAGCCAGGAACGTCGTCGTTATGCTCGAAAAGAACGGGGAGTTCATCGTACTCGGAGTCGAAGACGACGGCAAGGGAATAGCGGAAAGCTCGATGTTCGGCGTGGAAGCGATGGGGCTTTTGGGAATGAGGGAAAGGGTGCATGAGCTTAACGGCGACCTTAGGATAAAAGGTGTGCCCGGGATAGGGACGAGTATAAGAGTCCAAATACCTTGCGAGGTCAAAACACAATGCTGAAAGTCCTTATTGCCGACGACCACCCTGTCGTGAGGCAGGGTGTAAAACAAATACTTTCCGACGGGTTCAGGCTCCACCAGTTCGGAGAGGCGGAAAACGCCAAAGAGGTGTTCGAGAACATATCCAGAAAAAGATGGGACATACTGATTCTGGACGTGAATCTCCCCGACGTCAACGGGCTCGAGATACTGAGGCAGATAAAGAAGGTCCAGCCCGAGCTCCCCGTGCTCGTCTTTACGATAATAGACGAAGACCAGATAGCGGTAAGGGTGCTCAAGGCGGGGGCGTCCGGGTTCATATCCAAGGGGTCGCTCCCGGACGAGCTTGTGACGGCGGTGAGGAAGATACATACCGGGGGGAGGTACGTAAGCCCGCACCTTGCCGAAAAGCTCGTCTTTAACATATACACGGGCGACGAAAAGCCGGTCCACCACAAGCTTTCCAACCGCGAGTATCAGGTGATCTGCCTCATAGCGTCGGGTAAATCCGTCAAGCAGATAGCCGAGGAGCTCTACCTCAGCGTACAGACCATAAGAACCTACAGGACAAGGATTCTGGAGAAGATGAATATGAAGACCGATGCCGAGCTCATTCACTATGCCATACAAAACCACCTTATTTACACGCCGTCAGTTTGATGTATATGCATATAGTTTGTCTCGGCGACTGCCCGGGCGCTTTATTCCACCCGCCTGACCACTTGTGGCGCTACAAGGGTGTAATGCGGCGGATTACGCGGCGATGGCAATTGTTATTACGTGAATATCATTGTTATGTCGATAGAAATGGATTACCGGATATTTTAGAATCGACTTACGTTACAGCAAAATCTATCGACGATTCGGGAAAAGTTCGGCAAAAAGACACTTTGAGAAACCGGAAAATGACCCGAACGGAGAAAATCTATATAACCAAAAGGAGGAGGTAACGAGAATATGCGTAACTGGGTTAAGAGTTTACTCTTAGTTATGGTATTAGCTTTAACACTTCCGTTAACCTACGGCGGCTGCGGCGGCGGTGGTAACGGAGGGGGTCCTGGCCCCGAGCCTACCCCGACCCCCGATCCGGGTGGCATAGTGATCGATGAGAACGACATCGGCGGCCACGTTCTGAACAACGGGGTTCCCGAAGCCGGTGTATGGGTCATCGCCGAGACGCTTCAGGTTCATGAGAAGATTCATGAGGGCGTCAGCACGCCGGGTATTTATCAGAAAGTCGTGGTTACCGACGATCAGGGGAGATTCGTGGTTCCTGACCTTCCCGACGCTACTTACGACGTCTGGGTAAGGGGTTACGGGTTGAGGGATTCGGATGCGATCCAGGTTACCCCCGGTAATCTGGTGGACCTCGAGGCTGTCTCCGCTGCGGACGCGAGAGAAGCCGCCCTCGTATATCCTGCGAACTACTGGTTTGCGATGCTCGACATCCCGGACGACGACGAGCTTCCCGGCACAGGGCCCGACGGCAACGGATGGGCGCCAAGCCTCCAGAGCTCGGCACAGTTCGTCAACTCGTCGAAGCTCGGATGCCAGCTCTGTCACCAGCTCGGTATAGCCGACACGAGGCTCAGCGGTCCCGAGGCTTACGACTTCGGCTGGAAAAAAGCGAACCAGATGAACAATACCGCGAACGGACTTGGACGAGACGGTATGGTAAGGACGTTCGGCGACTGGGGCGCCAGGATATCCGCCGGAGAATATCCGAGCCAGATTCCCCCGAGGCCGTCCGGAAAAGAAAGAAACATGGTTCTCACGATGTGGGAATGGGGCGATTTCTACACCTACGCTCACGACGAGACCTCTACGGACAAGCGTAATCCCACCCTTTATCCATACGGCCCCGTATACGGCGTCGACATAGGACAGGACTACACGCTCATGGTCGACCCGATCAATCACTTCTCTACGAGATATAATACGCCGACACTCGGAGGCTTCGATACGCCGTGGTGTAACCAGACGTTCAAGGGCCTTTTCGACGAAGAGCCGAGACCGTCCGGTTTCGGCACGCTCGGATGCCCGGCTCCCGACGGAACATCTGCGCACGAGGGCGCCTATCCGAACCCTGCGAACCCGCACAACCCGATGCTCGACGATACGGGCAAGGTTTGGCTGACTACGCAGGTAAGAAGAGAGTGGCAGGAAGACTACCCTGACTTCTGTCTCGACGACCCGGCTATCATGGGCACCGCGGAATCCCCGAGGTCGCACCATCGTCAGCTCGGATATTTCGATACGGTCACCGAAGAGACGGTTCTCATAGACACCTGCTACGGTACGCACCACCTTCACTTCGATGCCGACGGCAAGGTATGGACGAGCGGAGACAGCTATGTTTTCGGAGTGTTCGATCCGAGCACGTTCGATCCCGACGATCCGAGCACGCTCGGGCCTTCGCAGAAGTGGTATGAGGTTGTTGTCGACTCCGACGGCGACGGGGAAGCCGATACGCCGATCATAGGGTTCAACTACGGCATCATCCCGAACATCTTCGACGGCACCATATGGACGGCTCAGCCGGGCTTTCCGGGCCGTATAGTAAGGTTCGATCCGGCCACGGAGAAGTTCGAGACGTATACTCCGCCCGCTCCCGGAAACGGTGGCAGGGGACTTGACGTCGATACGAACGGAGACGTCTGGATATGTCTGTCCGGAAGCTCTCACGTTGCCAAGTTCGAGCGCGACAAGTGCGCGCAGACCTGGGGCACCGGTGATCAGTGTCCGGAAGGCTGGACTCTCTGGGACATACCGGGCCCTGTATTCGAAGGGACGAACCTCAAATCCGACAACCACTACTACACCTGGGTCGACTGGTATGACACCGGCGGACTCGGGCCGAACACGGTTGTCTGCACGGGCACGGGTTCCGACTCCGCTATAGCGTTCCTTCCGGACACGGAAGAGTTCGTCAGAACCTACGTTCCTTACCCGATGGGTTTCTACCACAGGGGACAGGACGGCAGGATCGACGACCCGAACGCGGGGTGGAAAGGAAGAGGCTGGTGGGTTGACTACGGCAGCGACCCTATGCTTCACACGGAAATTGAGAAAGGATTCATATTCCACGCTCAGTACCGTCCGGATCCCCTTGCTCATTAATGACATGACAAGGATTAGGCTCTGATAATAAGGTCAGGGACTCATATTACATGGGTCCCTGACTTCTTTTTAAAAAAGGCATGGCTTGAAGTTGTATAAAAAAGGGTATCAGTAATACAGATACGATCAGGGAGGGCAAATGCGTTTATTTCTTTTAGTTTTGGGTTTTTCGTTATCTTTTTTGGTTTTGCAGGATTCGAAGGCTGATACTGAACTCAACAATCCCTACGTCAATAACTACCCATTCAAAAGTGTAATAATACAATACAAAAACGAAGCCAGATTCGGACATAAGGGAGACGAAGACGCCAAGACTTATTCCGGGTCCGAGGAGCTGTTCATAAAGGGGGACAAGAGCCTGAGGATTACGACAAAAGAAAGGCCCGATGAAGACGGTGAGAAAGAGACGATAAAAGGCATGAAGCTCGTTACCCCGGAGAAGGAATTTGTCATAGACATCGACGAAAAAGAAGCTATCGAGATCGAGAATCCCAAAAAATACGGTAAGGCGAAGTATGAAGAATTGACTGAAAAAGAGAAGATAGAGTTTTATGAGAGAATGGAAAAAAGAAAGGTCGTATCCATGGACCTTCTCGGCGTCGGGCGTAAGGTCGGAACCGAAACCGTCCTCGGAAAAACGTGCGACGTATACGAAAGCGGCCAGAAGCCAAGCGATGAAGATTACATGAATAAGTTAATCGAAGGCGCGGCGCCGCCTGGTTATTCCAAGATATGGATATGGAGAGATGCCGGTATACCGCTCAAGATGATAGCGGAAGATATCGGGTCTTATTCGGAAACCGTGGCGACCGGGATTGAAGAAAATGTCGATATTCCAGACAGCAAGTTCGAATTGCCCGAAGGGACCGAAGTCTTTTTCGATGAAAAAGCCTCGGAATCCGCAAAGAATGAAACACTTTCGAGGTTCGAGCTTTACAAGTACGGGGTCCGCCAGGATCTGAGATTCAAAGCCGGTCCCAAGGAAGTGCTCGACTCCGAGGGGAACTGGGTGCCTGCGGATTCGCCGGAAGGCAAAAAGATTCTCGAAGAGGCCGAAGCCAAAAGGAAAGCCAAGATAGGGGCCACTCCTGCACCCGAAACAACGAATTGAGGACGGGAGAGTTTTCGTGATTCGGCTCAGTCCTGCGATAAGTCCCGGCCTGATGTCTACTTCGCGGACGAAGACGGCAAGCACGAAGTGTGCCGCCTTGTCGCATTATATTCGGGCCGATCTTGCAGATTCGATCAGGAGCGGAAATGAATTTACGGGTCCGTATCGCTACCCCGTTTGGCGGCCGGCGGCACGGAAGATGTAGATAAAGTAGATGTAGATAAAGTAATGGTGGTAATAGGGGTGAACCTATGAAGAATCTAAGTTTGGCTGTTTTTACAGCAATCTTGATGGTTATATCGGTAAATGCTTCTTTTGCCGGGAATGGCGAAGCCGGCGCGGACACTTCCAACCCCTACGTCAATTCCTATTCCTTTGACAGCGTATTCGTAAAATACGTGGGGAAGGCGGAGCATGATTATAAATCCGGGGAAAATAAAGCGACCTACGAATGGACGGAAACGCTGTACATAAAAGGCGGCAATATGGCCAGGGAGACAAAAGGAGTAACCCCGGGCAAGGAAGTGAATAATTTACAGATCGTGGATACCGAATTCGCCTACGTAATCGATATGGTCGATAAGCAAGGCGTAAAGGTCGATAACGCAAGCAAATACGGCAAAGAGGAATACGAAAAACTGTCCGTGGAGGACAAATTGGCCTTTAGGGAGCACCTGAAAGAAAAGGGGGTCGTCACTCTCGATCTCCCCCCTCTGGGGAAAAAAGTCGGTACGGAAAAGATTCTGGGTTATGAGTGCGACGTCTACGAGACGGGAGAAAATCCTACCGAAGAGAATATAGAGCAGGCAGTTAAAGATAGAAAGCCTCTGCCGGAGCTCAGAAAGACCTGGATATGGAGAGAGAACTCGCTTCCTCTCAAGATGCTCGTCGAAACCGGGGACACCCGTATGGAGTTTAAGGCGGTGGAGATAAAAGAGGATACCGCCATCCCTGAAACCGCTTTTGAAGTGCCCGAAGGGGTAAGCGTTATTTACAACGAATATGAATCTGGCGTTGCCAGGGCGAATATCCTGAACCAGTTTCAGCTCTATAAGACCGGGCTCGATGAGCCGCTCCGTATTAAGGCGGCTCCGCCGAAACACGGTATTTCTCCGGAAGACCTGGAGGCGCCTTCGAAAGACACCGGAACGACCGGGGGCAAGGGCGGGTAGGCCGAGGCAAAGAAGGGCGGGTAGGTCCCTAACCGTTTCGGGCGCATTACACGGTTTCTGTATGCGGCGCTGTTCAAACGGAGCATTTTAATCTGGATTTTCCTGTGTGCCGGTGAACCGACAGCAGGCAGGACATAAAATAAATATAAGGAGGGGCGAGAATGACAAGCAGGTTAAACAGAAGGGATTTTCTAAGAATCATGGGAATGGGAGGGGTCGTGCTGGGCGCCGGCGGGGGCGGGCTCATCCTCAATTCGTGTGATAGCTCCGGGGGCGGTGGCGGCGGAGGAGGCGGCTCCTCTTTCGACCCCAGATCCGCCGAAGGGTTCGTTCAGCCGCTGCACGTGCCGGGCGACGACGGCCTCATGGGGATATTCAATCCGGATGCGCCGTTCCTGATATCGCCCAGGAACGTCGAGACGGAATTCCTGCCCGGAAAGCCGGCGACAGGTTTACAGTATGAAACGATAGCGGGCGACCGCACGTATTACAACCCTATATTCAGGCTGACAAAGGGGCAACGGGTGGAAGCCACGATGATGAACGAGCTCGACGAAGAGACCATCATCCACTGGCACGGCCTCGAAGTCGATTCCGCGAACGACGGGCATCCGAACAACGCCGTTCCGGGCGGAGCGTCTTATAACTACAACTTCGAAGTGATAAACAGGGGCGCCACGTACTGGTATCACCCTCATCCCGACAAGCTAGTGGGAGAGCAGTCCTATAACGGGCTCGCGAGCTTCTTTATAGTAGAGGACGAGAACGATACGGCGCTCAGGAGCGCGCTCGACCTTTCGCTGGGTACGACTGAGCTGCCGCTCGTGATTCAGGACAGGAATATAGACGAAGCCGGCCAGCTTATATTCGAGATGAACCCGATGATACAGACGATAGGCGTTCTCGGGGACCGGATCCTCGTTAACCAGACGATAAAACCGTTTCTCGATGTCGAAACCAGGATATACAGGCTCAGATTCTTAAACGGCTCCAATTCCCGGACCTATAAGCTCGCCTTCCTCAAGGGCTCGGAAAAGCTGACGTTCAACATCATAGGCAACGACGGCGGCCTTCTCGATGTGCCGTATCCCGCGACCGAGGTGTTCATCGGCATCGCCGAAAGGGTTGACATACTCATAGACTTCCGGGGCTCACAGGTCGGGGACGAGGTTTTCCTCAAGAGCATGGCCTTCGATCCCATGGACCCGCTTACGGTGGACATGGATTTCAACCAGCCCTCGACGCTCATGAACGGCGAAGAGTTTTATATCATGAAATTCAACGTCGCCGCCTCGACGAGCTACGACAGGCAGATTCCGTCCACCCTTTCGACCATTGAGCCGATAAATACGACGGACGCCGAAGAAAGACTGATTACTCTTCCGAACCCCATAGAAGGCGTCTGGTTTATCAATAACTTCAGGTTCAATCCCGACGAGGTGCCGCTCACGGTAAGCAGGGATGCGACGGAAGTCTGGAGCATCTTTAACGGGCCTGCCGCAATGCCGCATCCGATCCACATACACGCCGTGCAGTTCCAGATACTCGAAAGGACGAACAGCCCCCAGCAGGTAAAGGACCTGGCCATAGACGGCGCGGGCAGGATGGCTACGGACATGGGCTGGAAGGACGTCGTGCTCGTATGGCCTGGCGAGACGGTGAGATATGCCGTGAAATTCTCGATACCGTTCGAGGGCGAGCAGCTATATCTCTTCCACTGCCATAACCTCGAACACGAGGACCAGGGCATGATGATCAATTATTCTGTCTCGTAGCAGCGACCCGGTAATACGAAGCGCCCGGACAGCAGGTATTATTTATATGCTGCCGGGCGCATGTACTGTAATACGGCAGGAACGAAGATGAAAACGAATTCGCTCATAGCGGCATGCCTCTTTTTGCTGGCCGCCGTATCCTGCGGTGAAAACGAAAGCCGCGTGGAGGTTGCAGGCGGTCAGGGTGAGCTCCTTCCCGTAGTCCTCAACGGCAAGGTCGGCTATATAAAGCCGTCGGGCGAGATGGAAATACTGCCCAAGTATGATATCGCGACGTCCTTTTCCGAGGGACTCGCGCGCATACTCATAGGGACAAAATACGGCTATATAGACGAGCACGGCGATATGGTTATAGAACCCAAATTCGACGGCGCTTCGGACTTCTCCGAAGGGGTCGCTCTGGTGGTGTTTAACGGCAAGAGGGGCTATATCGATAAGACAGGCAACATGTTTACGACCATCGAATTCGATAACACCTGGGGATTTTCGGAAGGGTACGCCGTAGTCAGCATAGGCGGACGGTACGGTTTTATAAATAAGAAAGGCGATATGGTTATCGAGCCCGTGTACGAGATCGCCTCCAATTTCTCCGAGGGCCTCGCCCTCGTAGTGACCGGCGGCAAGAGGGGATTCATAGACAAGAACGGTAATATGGTTATAGAGCCCGAATTCGACGGCGCCTCCGATTTTTCGGAAGGGCTGGCGCGGGTTCTGATAGATAGAAAACACGGCTATATAAATAAGAAGGGCGACGTGGTCATCGAGCCGCTCTTCGAGCAGGCGCAGAGCTTTTCAGAGGGGCTGGCGCTCGTCAGGCTGGGCGGAAAGTTCGGTTACATCGACAAAAAAGGGGATTTCGTCATCGAGCCCGAATACGATAAGGCGTGGAGCTTCTCGAACGGCCGCGCACGCGTGGCCGTGGGGAACAAGGTAGGGTACGTCGATACGAAAGGCAATGTCGTCATTAAGCCCCAGTACGACGGAGCTTCAATATTTTCAGAAGGGCTGGCCTTCGTCTCGCTCAACGGAAAGGTCGGCTACATAGACGAGAAAGGAAAGCTCGTAATAAAGCCCCGGTATGAAGGCGCGTCTAATTTCGAGAACGGATACGCCAGAATCTACGAAAAACACAAGATGGGCTATATAGATAGAAAGGGAAATTATATCTGGAATCCCACCGACGCAACGCTCGCTACCGAGCTCTGCGCCCCCCCGTTTTAAACTGATCACGAACAGCTCAATCCACCCGATACATGAATACGGATTCCCCGTCTGTCTCCATTTAGGTATGCGGGATTGCTCGATGCGCTCCGCCGTCCGGTATGCTGCCTTAAATGAAAAATAATGATTATTTCGGCGTCTCGCTCGTCTGCCTGGCGAGTCTAATGTCGGCAGCGATTTTGTCGGCGTCGAAGTTTTCGAAGGGATATAGAAGGAGGAGCTTCCCGCCCCGGTCGATAAGAAAAAGGGTTTGCGTATGATTCATGAAATAGGCGACTTCCGAATCTCCGCGCTTTTCCCTTTCATAAAATACGGAGTATGCGTCGGCGGCCTTTTTAATATCATCCGGGCTTCCCGTAAGCCCGATGAACGATTCGTTGAAGTAGGGGACATATTCCCCAAGGCGCTTCCCGGTGTCGCGCTCAGGGTCGATGGTTACGAAGAGAACCTCGAGATCCTTTCTCCCCTCCGGCCCCAGCTTCCGGGTTACTTCATTTAATTGCGAAAGGGTTGTGGGGCATATATCCGGACAGTTTGTATATCCGAATGTAAGAAGAACTTCCTCTCCTTCGAAATCGCTGATGCTTACGGGATTGCCTTCCGTATCCGAAAGCGTGAAGTCCGGGGCTTCCTTGCCGTAGTATATGCCGTAATAGGGGTCGGCGTCTTTGCTGTCGCCGGGTTTTACGAAAAACGCTAATCCGGCTGCCGCCAATACGGTTACAAAGAGGATTCCGAGAAGTTTTTTATTCATAGCATTCTCTGCATTCAGCTTTCGGTATTCGAAGGAGGAGTAAGATAAAACTGATTCGGGAAGTCGGCGCTTTTATAAGGATTATCCCCCTCTCCGTGCTTTACGGAGAGGGGGATGGTTTTTGATTGAATTACAACCGTTAGGGTTCGACCGTTATCGTTCCGGACATCAGGACCCCGCCGGCTGCTCCATGAAGAATACAGTGGTAGGGGAAAACGCCTTCCGAAGTGAACGTGAACTCGAACTCGTCCCCCGGAGCCATGAAATTCGGGCTCGGGAACTCGGCCTCGGAAGTGAAAGTTACGCCGTCGTCGCTCGTTGCATCATGGTCGAGCACGCCGTTATTTATCCACTTCACAGTGTCACCTGCTTTGATCGTTATATCTTTAGGAACGAATTCGTTGTCGATCATGCTGACCTCGTGTATCTGCGGGGTCGGTGTCGGCGAGGTTGTCGGCGGGGTGGTCGGAGGCGTTGTCGGCGGAGTGGTAGGAGGTGTGGTTGGAGGCGTCGTCGGTGGGTTCGTCGGCGTGGTCGTCGGAGGAGGCGTCGGGCCAGTCGAGGTTATCCTGAGGGTGTAGGTGTAGTCCGGTCCTCCGTCGCCGTTTGCATCTCCCACTACTATGAAATGCCTCCCGAGCGGCGGGGTTACGGTACCCTCGAGAAAATTCGATCCCGTCGCCAGAAGCTCGTGGTCCGGCCCGGGGCCGTAAAACTCGAGGAACGGGGTCAGCAGGGTTTCGTTGCTGATCTCGGCCGTTATTACCGTGCCCTCGGCATCGACGTCGAAACAGAAGTAGTCGTCGTCGCCGGACGGGTCTATGACCGCGTTAATCGAAATATTCGAACTCAAAAGGTTACAGGTTTCAAAACTGTTGTTCGGTTCTGACTCTCCCCTTTTCTTGTTGTTGTTATCGTCGCAGCCGCTCAGCATCGACATGCTGACGAAGTTAAAAAGCACTATCAGCGCTACTACCGCCGGCAGATAAAACCTGGATGAATTTACTCTTTTTATTAAGCTCATTACTTTACAAACCTCCTTTTTCTCGTGAACTGGAATTCCCCTTTTTCACGGTATGAACCATTATAAATAATGAGGTTTTTCATTCATATAGTTTTAGGTATGAATATTATGTAGTTAAAAGTGCTGAATCGATATCGGTGTAATCACTACAGAGTATCCGGAGCCGTATTGAAAAACTGCCGACGAAAGGAAGACGGGGGCGCGGGTCCGGGTATGTATCGTTTCGTTTCGTTTCCCCGGGCCTGAAAGAAGCGTTGAAACCCGGGAGTTATTTATGCCGTGCGCCGGTTAAGGGAGGGGGAAAACCGGCCTCGGTTGTCGAAATTCAACTTCGCAAAATGCCGTGTTCATGGCCGGTTTCAAATACGCTCCCCCTGCCTCTGCGCGGTTAACGCCGGGGCAGGGGGATTTTGCGATATGCCTTCGGTCGAGGGTGGGTCTCTTTAAGGCACCACCGTTACCGTTCCGACCATTCCCGTCGTACCCCCGGGTATCGCGTGAAGGATGCAGTAATAAGGAATGACGCCTTCCGCGGTAAAGGTGAATTCGAATTCGTCACCAGGCTTTATGTAGGTCGGGCCGGGGAACTCGGACTCCGAGCTGAAGGTCGTGCCGTCGTCGCTCCTGACGTCGTGAGCCAGCGTGCCGTCGTTGGTCCATTTAATTGTATCCCCCACCTTTATGGTGATCTCCTTTGGAATGAATACGTTGTCGACCATGCTGACGGTATGCATCACGGGTGCGGGCGTCGGCGAAGGGGTAGGGCTCGGCGACGGAGTCGGCGGCGCGGTCGGAGCGGCGGTCGGCGCCGGCGTTGACGTTGGCGTCGCTGTAGGCGGAGGAGTAGTCGGCGCGGGGGTTGGAGTGGGCGCGGGGGTTGGAGTGGGCGCGGGGCCGGTCGATGTTATGGTCAGGGTATAGGTGTAGTCTGGTCCCCCGTCGCCCCCGGTGTCGCCCACCACTACGAAGTGCCTGCCGAGGGGCGCTTCGACTGTGCCGTCGAGAAAGTCCGTGCCCGTTGCCAGGAGCTCGTGGTCCGGGCCCGGCCCGTAAAGCTCTACGAACGGGCTTAAGAGCGTCGTGCCTGTGACCTCCGCCGTAACGACGGTGCCGGCTGCCTCGACGTCGAAACAGAAGTAATCGTCGTCCCCCGACGGGTCCACAACGGCGTTGACGGTAATATTGGGGCTTACGAGATTGCAGGTTTCAAAGCTGTTATTGGGCTCGGATTCACCCCTCTTGGTTTTCTTGTCGTCGCATCCGCTCAGGAGGGAAAGGCTAAGCAGATTAAGCAACAGGATCATGGCTACGGCTGCGGGGAGGTAAAAACCGGACGAATTCCATCTGTCGAATATCCTCATCGGTATCTCCTTATCATGAAAATGATATGCATTATCAATTACTCGATATATTTATACCAGAGTTTTGATATAAGGCCTATAGCGGCCGACCCTTATCATTAAAGTTCATTTGACGAGGCTTTAGGGGTGTGAGCGCTGGATACCCCGGCGTCGGTCATCCAGGGATAAAAAGGCGCGGCGTCCCTGCCGGAGGGATTCGAGGGATTCCGGTTTTTCCTTACCGGGGCGGAGATCAGGGGTCAATTAATATCCGAGTCCCTTGCCTTCGGCCTCCCTGTCGCCGAGGGGCATTTCCTCTTCGGGGGCTTCTTGCTCGAGGCCGTATTCTTCATCCTCGGGTGCAGGGGGGAGAATCTCCGAGGCCTCCGCCGCAGTTTCGGAATCGTCGCCTATCTCTTCCGAGGCCCGGTCGTCCGTTTCCGAGACCTGGTCGAGTTCTTCTGTCGGTACGCCCTCCACAGGCTCCGCCAATTCGCCTATGGGCTCGGAGACCTGATCTAGCTGCTCGGTCTCGGGGTCGAGCTGAACCAGCGGGCGGGCCGCATCGTCGGCAGCGCCGGAGAAAGCGCTTGAATGACCTGCGCCGAAGGGGATTACGCCGAGCGTAAGTACTGCGTAAAGAAGGGATTTTTTGAATGCTCCGGTCATGCAGCTCCTCATAATTTGTGGACTTAACACGTTCTTAATATGCGCCTCTACCAAGATAATCATAGCGCATAATCAGCTTATATGAAAGGATAATTGTTACCAGGGGATTCTTGCAGCTACAGCGATAAAGGTATTTTTGCAGCGTTAACGGCTTTATTCCGTCCTTTTTCAAATTGAAAAAATCAGCCTCTTTTAATATACTTATCGCGAATTGACCTTGGCCTGCCCGAGTGAAACTCAACAATGTATAACGTGCATTTCGACAGGGCTTTGACGGGATAAAAATATGTCCCCGAGGTCTATCCGCATAAGCCGCACCAATGACTATATTCGGGGAGCGCGCGTGACGCTTCACGTTAAGAATTCTGAGGTGATGCTCCATGAAAAAGATTAACGGTAAAGAGATTACCAAAATAGAAGCACCCTACGACGGCATAAGTCTCAAGGATTATTATGTCGAGAAACGGCGCCTCCAGCTCGAGCTCCTGACCATGCAGCAGAGCGTGGCCGAGAAGGGACAGAGGGTGTGCGTATGCTTTGACGGCCGCGACGCCGCCGGAAAGGGCTCGACGATTCTTCGCTTCACACAGAACCTGATGCCGAAATACTACAGGATCGTCGATCTCGGCGTACCGACCCCGAAGGAGTCGAAGTACTGGTTTCATCGCTACGAGCAGCACCTTCCCGAGCCGGGGCAAATAGTCTTTTTCGACCGTTCGTGGTATAACAGGGCCCTCATCGAGCCTACTATGGGCTATTGTACGCAGAAGCAGTACGAATACTTCATACACAAGGTGCTCGACTGGGAACATAGCCTCATAGACGAGGGGCTTCTGCTCGTTAAATTCTACCTTTCCGTGGACCCCGAGCATCAGCTCTACCGCTTTCAGGAGAGGCTCACCGATCCGCTCAAGTTCTGGAAGTTTTCGGAAAACGACTTCCACGCACGGAAAAAATGGGAGACGTTCACCAAATACAAGGAGCAGATGTTCGATTACACCTCCTCGGTAAAGTCGCCCTGGATACTCATCGACGCCAACTCGCGGAAGACGTCCAGGCTTACGTGCATGCTTTACGTAATACGAACTTTCGGGAACAATAAATTCGTTCCGCTGACGGGTGAGGACGTGACCGAGACACACAGCATCGAGATAAACGGAGTCGCGTTCAGCGGCCTCAACAAGCTCCAGTATTCGGTTCTGAAGGAAATAGCGGACGAGCATGAACTAAAGGCGCAGGAGGTTTTAACGAACCCGACTAATGAATGAAGAATACACATTGACCAAGACCCTTAATCTCCCGCGGATAAAATCCTCCGGCGGCCTCGTTTATAACGACAATTATCACATTCTGCTTATATTCAAGCGCGGTAAATGGGACCTCCCGAAGGGCCGGTTCGAGCTCGACGCCGACCCGGTGGAGACGGCGCTCAGGGAAATCGGCGAAGAGACCGGGCTCGACAAGGGCAAGCTCACGATCAAGGGCAAGCTGGTCTCGACCTGGCACACGACCAGATACGACAAGACAAAATACCTGAAGAAAACCAACTGGTATCTCGTACATTACCGCGGCGCGGATTCGGACGTCTCTCCCCAGTATTCCGAGGGAATCATCGAATGCAGGTGGGTGCATCTTCCCGACCTCGACAAGTACAGGCCGCTCCTTCTGCCCCGTATACAGTACGTGATAGATTTCTGGCTCCAGAACATGGCCTACGCACCGAGAGACTGACGGCCGGTCCGGCATGCCGCCGCGTTTATTTGGTGAGTCTTTTAATCCGCTCGGTGTAAATGCGCTTTATGGCCTGGTCGGAATCATGGGCTATTTTTATGCCCATGTTGCCGGATTGGCTTCCGATTGTTCTGGTCGACCACTTCACTATTCCTTCGATCCTCGCTTCAGCGGAGGCGTCCTCGGTCCCCAGGTCCTCCTGAAAGCTGATTACGATTCTGGTGCCGGGGGGATAGAGGTTCCGCGATTCTATTTCGAGGCCGCTTTCCGATATGTTCGAGGCGTAACCCATATATTTCGGCTCGTCCTTCCCGAGCCTGATGCGTTTACGATAGGGAAGCCTCCTCGACTGTCTCTTCTCTCCCATGTTTACACCGCTCATAAAGTATAAACCCATTTGTCCGGGCGGGTGTGATATTGACTGTAGCTGATGAATATTGCATGGTTGCATATGCATCCCCGGCGCTCCCGATGCGCGGCTCCGAACCCTGTAAGCAAGGGACCGGGCGGAGGCTTCCTTAAGGTTAGCATGGAATATTTCTCTTCCCCGCATCGATGATTTTCCCTTGCGCTATAGGTAGAATTGTATGATAAATCCCTTAACTACAATGAAGCCTCTACTTCTTATTCTTCTACTCGTGAGCACTCTCGCATATGCAGTGGAAGCGCCATACGACGTGAGAGACGACTGGGCTCTCCAGGACAATTTCGAGATCGAAAAGGATACCGAGGGCTACCATTTACCTTCGGCTATCGCATTCGTTCCCGATCCCGGCGGCGGACCCGAAGACCCGCTTTATTTCGTGACGGAGCTCAGGGGCAGTATAAAGGTCGTGACCAACGACAGAACGGTCCATACTTTCGCCGAAGGATTTTTCGAGCTGAAGCCGCGTGAAGAGCTCCCCTCGCAATCCGGGGAGATGGGGCTCGCCGGCATATGCCTCGACCCCTCCAGGGGCTACGTCTTCGTGACATTCACTTATCAGGACGAAAAGGGGATTCTCCGGAATAATATAATGAGGTTCGATTCCGAGCCCGGCACTTTCTCCCTCAAACCCGTTTCCAGGACTGCATTCACCGGGATATTCGCGGATGAATACACCAGTCCTTCTCACCAGATCGGCGGTTGCCAGGTCGAAAGCGGGCTGTTGTATGTCGGCGTCGGCGACGGTCATATACGGAGCGATCTCCATAGGGACGTATACAGCGGGAGCCAGAATATCGACGCGCTACAGGGAAAGATAATCCGCATGACAACTGACGGCGAGCCCGTAAAGGATAACCCTTATTACGTGGACGGCGATATCAAAAAGCCCCGGAACTACGTATGGGCGGCGGGGCTCAGGAACCCTTTCGGGGTTAAAGCCGTTGACGGCCGAATATATGCCGCCGACAACGGGTCCGGCACCATGGACAGATTTCTCGAAATCCGCCGGGGCGAGAATTACCTCTGGGACGGAACCGAATGGAGCATTGGGGCCAACGCCATACAGGTGCTGACGCCCTCGGACGGAGTGGCGCAGCTCGATTATAATACAGTGGATGGCGGCCCGTTTCCCGGTCCCTACAGTGACAGGTTCTTCCTTGCGCGCACGGGGCATCCCAATTACAGGAAGGGCATGGCTCAGGACAGGGGAATCGTGATTCTGGACTACGACGCCGAGGCCGGCAGGATGCGGAGCGCCCCGCAGTATTTCGTCAGATACACAGGCAAGGGGAAGCAGGTCATAGCGGGCCTTGCAATAGGGCCCGACGGGCTCTACTTCGTCCCGGTCATGCCGGATACTGCGGGACGGAGCGCCGTTCTCAAGGTGCTTTACAAGGAGGGGGCCGTAAGCCGATGGTCGTCACCGGACGGCCGGGATGTGATTTCACTTCTGAATTCTCATCAGTGCTATTCCTGCCATATTATCCACGATTACGGGTTCGGAAATACGGGTCCGGCGCTTGGCGGGACAGTAATGAAGCAAAGGATAGGAGAAAGGCTGGCGTCGACCGATTACGAGGAATCCCTGGCCGGGCTCGATGCACTGGATACCGAGCCTTACGCTGCCTACAGGGAGGCGAGAAAGGAGCTGATGCAGAAATACGGGGATGAACGGGTAAAAACGTGGGTAAAGTATCACTTGCTGGAGCCCAGGTTCGACAATCCATTCTCGCAAATGCCGAATACCGGGCTTACCGAGAACGAAGCTGCACGGATTACGGACTATTTATTAAACCGGGATAAGGATCGGGCTGCCGAAATCGGAATGAAAGTCCGCAGCGTCATGAGCCGGTTTATCCCCGACCTCAAGTACAGGCACCTCGTTTATTCTTTCGTGCTCGGAGGGGCGGCCGCCATGTTGCTGGCGGGTGTATACACAAAATATACTAGAAGGAAATAAGCGACTCGTGTAGGGGCGGTTGAATTCGGAGATTCGCACTATAGGATGATACCGGCTCGCGTTAAACGGTTATACAAATTCCTGCTATGGATTCTATATGAAAGGAATGAACGAATTATATCATTTAAATATCTGCGTTGTTTTGGTTCTTGTTTCGCTTTTATTCTTTCCCTGCGACATACACGCGGACGATGCGGAACCGTGGGCGAAGGACTGGGCCGTCCGGGATAACTTCAAGGTCGGCGTCGACGCGGAGGGGTTTCAGTTCCCGAGCGCGATAGCCTTCGTCCCGAATCCGGGCGACGGTCCGGGCGACCCGCTCTATTTCGTTACGGAGCTCAGGGGAAAGGTGAAGGTCGTCACCAACGACCGCACCGTCCACACGTTCGCCGAGGATTTCTTCAGGCTAAAACCCGAAGAAGAGCTCCCGTCCTTCAGCGGCGAGACAGGGCTCGCCGGCATATGCCTCGACCCCGCAAACGGCTACGTCTTCGTTACCTTCGCATACCAGGACGAGAACAACATCCTCCGGAATAACATGGTGAGGTTCGAATCCGAGCCGGGAACATTCTCCCTGAAGGCGAAATCGGCCACTCCCTTCACCGATATATTCGTCGACGTGCCGACGACGCCCTCTCATCAGATCGGGCCCTGCCAGGTCTACGACAACACCGTCTTCGTGACGCTCGGCGACGGGCACAGCTTCTTAAAGAGCAGGGACGTCGATTCGATACTCGGAAAGGTGATACGCATGACCTCGGACGGTAAACCCGTAAGCTCGAACCCGTTCTATGTTGACGACGACATCAAAAAGCCGCGGAACTATGTCTGGGCCTACGGCTTCAGGAACCCGTTCAGCCTGGAGGTGGTAGGCGGCAGGGTTTTCGTTGCGGACAACGGCCTCAGCTCGGACAGGTTCCTCGAAGTCAGAAAGGGTGTGGATTACCTCTGGGACGGCTCTAACTGGAGCATCGGCGTCAACGCGGATTTCGTGATCAATCCCTCCGTCGGTCCGGTTCAAATGGATTACTACCCCGAGAGTCTCGGGATATTCCCCGAGGAATACAGGGGCAGGTTCTATCTGGTCATGGGCGGGAATCTCTCGATGCCGGGGCCCGGGCAGAGGGAAGACAAGAGCATCGCAATGCTCGATTACGGGTTCAAGGAAGATAAAATGCAGACCGTCCCCAAGCTATTCATGAGATACACAGGCGACGGGAACCAGATACTGGTAGGGGTCGGGATAGGGCCGGACGGACTCTACTTCGCTCCTATACTGCCGGATTCGAGCGGCTTCAGCTCCATATATAAGGTCACGTACGACGAGTCGAATACGTATCCGAATAAATTGGACAGGGCGGTCTCGGCGGAGGGGCTCCTGGATACGCGCGCCTGTTACGGGTGTCACGTCATAGACCAGTCCGGCTGGGGGACGGCCGGGCCGAGGCTTAATACCGACTCGCTTCCCGACGGCATACTCCAAAGGCTCGATTCGCCGGAATACAGGGAAACGGTAAAAAAGCTCGACGAGCTCGACATCGAGCCGTATAAAACATACAGGCACGCCCGGCAGGAAGTCTTGCAGAAACAGGGGATCGACAAGGTCAGGACGTGGGTGAAGTTTCGCCTCCTCGAGCCCAGATTCGACAATCCATACTCGCAGATGCCGAATCTGGGGCTTAGCGATCACGAGGCCGATCTCCTTGCGGATTACCTCGTCAAGGACGATGCGAATATGGCCGCGCCTGAAACCTCCGCCCCGCCGCCGCTCGCACAAAAGACGGATAGTAAGCCGGGCTTCGGATATATCGCCTGCTCGTTCATTATAGGTTTTACTCTATGCGGCATCCTGGCGGCTATCTACATCTCGGGTTTAAAGAGGAGGCGGTAGAATTCAATCCGACAGGGAGGAGCCAGGTTAATAATATCGTTCGGGGCATTATCACATCTCTATTGCTCATCTGTCCCTTTACGCTGTTCGGTTATTTGGCGCTGGCGCAGGACGGGGCTATTGACGGCGAACCTGCCCGCACGCTCGAACCGGTCGTCGTCACGGGAACGGTAAACCCCGCCTCGGTTTCCCAAACGCCCGCGAGCGTTACTGTCATAACCCGTGAGGAGATCGAGGAGCGGAACGCGAGCAGCGTCGCCGAGCTCTTACAGCAGGTGCCGGGTTTATACGTCGACCAGCCGGCGTCCCGTGGAGGGGTGACGTCCGTGTATATAAGGGGCGGCGACCCCAACTTCACCCTCGTTCTTATAGACGGGGTGAAGGTGAACGACCCCACTAACAACCGCGGGGGCTCGTTCGACTTTTCGACCCTCAGCTCGGACAACATAGAGAGGATAGAGATAGTGCGCGACCCCATGTCGTCCCTCTACGGCTCGGATGCTCTCAGCGGCGTGATAAACATCGTCACGAAGAAAGGGGAGGGGAAGCCGTCGGCCTTCGCCGAGGGGTCTTACGGGAGATACGGTCAATACGGCTTTCTGGGTGGCGTCTCGGGGGCCGGGGAGTTTTATAATTACTCCCTCTCGGGATCTTATCTCGACGACGGCGAACAGGTAGAAGGGAGCAGCTTCAAGAGCCCGTCGTTCAGCGCGAGGCTCGGCGTTCTCGACGGCAGGAATTTCGAGATGAATTCGACCGTCAGATACTCCCACGTCGAAAGCTCGAGCTTCCCCGAAGACAGCGGCGGGCCGGAGTACGCCGTCCTCCGCTCCGTCGACAGGAGAAATATCGACCAGCTTCTTCTCGGGGTGGATCTTGCGCACGAGGTGCTGCCCTGGTGGGAGTACAGGGTCGAGCTCGCGTACTATAACAACAAGGAGAAGTTCTCGTCTCCAGGCGTCGCTCCCGGTGTAAGAGACCCGTTCGGCATACCCCCCAACAGCTCAGACAGCGACTTCAAAAGGTACGACGCCAACTTCGTTAACACGTTCACGATCCGTGAGGGCGTCGTTCTCGCCGCGGGCTTCGAGGCCGAGATAGAAGACGGGAAGAGCAGCGGCGAAATAATGCTCGATGGGCCGGTCCCATCCGACTTCTCGCTTACGAGGTATATCCTCTCGCCCTACGCCGAGTTCCAGTTGAGCGCCGTCGAGAACCTCTACGCCGTACTAGGCGCGAGGCTAGATTTCCCCGAGGGTTTCAATCATGCGTTCAGCCCGAGGGCGGGGCTCACGTATAAGATAGCTGCGACTGACACGACGCTAAGGGCGAACTGGGGAAAAGGGTTCAAGCTCCCGAGCTTCTTCTCGCTGTCGAGCCCTATCGTCGGGAACCCGGGCCTCGTCCCCGAAAAGAGCGAGAGCCTTGACGTCGGCGTCTCGCAGCGCGTGTGGAGCGGAAAGGCCGGCGCGCAGGTGAATCTTTACTACAACCGCTTCAAGAATCTCGTCGATTTCGACGAGGGGCCGCCGCCTATCCTCGTCAACAGGTCTAAGGTGACCGTGAAGGGGTTCGAGATCATAGGCGACATAAATCCGTGGGACCCGCTCACGGTGAGCGGCAGCGTGACTTACGCTGACAGTAACATCCAGGGCACGGACGAGGAGCTCAGAAACCGCCCGAAGTGGTTCGGCGGCTTTTCGGTCGGGTTCCGCCCCGACAGGAGCCTCGTCATGGTGCTCGACGCCGTGTTTACGGGGAAGGTTAACGATTCGTCCATTCCGACCGGAGACGTCGTCCTCGATTCCTATACGACCCTCGACTTCACGGCGACGTGGACACCGAGCCCGAACCTCCGCGTCTTTCTCGTCGTCGAGAATCTCCTTAACGCCGGATACGAGCAGTACGTCGGCTTCCCCGCGCCGGGGATAAGCCCGAGAGCCGGACTTCGGCTGTCATATTGAGTTCGCTTTGCCCTTGCCCGTAGTCCGCGATACATGGCAACCACCTTCTTCGGGGCAGGGCGTGCCTCTGTGGCCCTATTCTTGTCCGGGAACGATCCGGATAGTCAGGCCATAAACAGCGTCGAAGCGCTTATGCCTGTCGGGATTCTTTACGGCTGGCTATTAACCTAGGCGTGCCGGTCGATCTTCCGCTCGCTGACGAAATCGTTTTGGTCCAGACAGGGGTTTATGGTCAACACGTACCAGGTCGTGATGCCGATCACGAGCATTTCTCCGCCGTCTTCTACAATTTCGATGAAAATCGAAGCGAAACTGGCATCGTTGGTAATTCTAAATATTTTGTAAATTATATTGCCGAGCATATCTATCCCGAATCCAAAAAACACGAACGTTACGAGCAGAAAAAGGATATTGTTCGAGATTGCTCTTGCCTTGGGGCCGCTCTTTTGATAAGAAAAAATAATAGCGAAAAGAAAGGATAAGCCGCTCGTTATGTAAACAATAATTTCTCCGAAATCGTAAGACCGTAAATTGAAAGCATCCTTGAAATCGAAGATGTTTGCCACGTACCAGCCGACATTCTCATGGATCTGTAAAGAATCATCGAGGAGCAGATATAAGAATAAGAGCGACCAAATGAAATAAATAATCGTCGAGGTTTTTATAAAATATAAACAGAGTGTAATGGTGATCCATCCCAGTTGTACGTACTGAAAAATTTCCGGATATCCCCTCTCTTCGGATAATGACCACTTGGTATCGGTAAGAAAATCGAATCTGAAATGTACGAAGTGTAATAATATGAAGGCGAAATCGGTAAGAATTATTAGCGTTAGTAATTTACTATCTGTGTCTTTGAAGATCGCACCGAATAAATGGTTTCCAATGCTGTTAAGATTAATTTTCATCGTAACTTACCATCTATTCTTCGACACGGCGTCATATCCGCGTGAGGCAGCCCGGGTAATCATTTTTTAATGTCCGAATGCTTTCATTATTCCGATTTCCTGTTTAATTGTCAATGTGTTAAACAGGTTAAATAAACAAGTAAAAATACCCGCTGGCTCCACTGGATTGTATTCGATAATTCAGACACCGAGCTACACCGGATTGGGGAAAGACCCGTCGATCCGCCTGCCGCTTTTTTGCCATTAATGTGAAACGACGAATAATAAACCTCGATTATCTCGACCGGTTTATCCATAACGATATCCGCATTTTGCATGGTTGTATCCGTTAGGGTAAATTTAATACTCCGCTCACTGGAAAAACACTGAAACGGAAAATAATTTTAACATATAACGTTCACGTAACAGACCGTAGATACACACAATGCGCCCGTAGCTCAGTTGGATAGAGCAACGGACTTCTAATCCGTAGGTCGGGGGTTCGAATCCCTCCGGGCGCGCCAATCCTTGCGGGCATATCCCGAGAGCTCCTCTTCAGGAATACTTCTTCGATGGGGTAATATTATAGTCATGCCCGAGCTGCCCGACGTGGAAGCGATAAGGAATTACGTGGACGCGACTTCGCTCGACAAAAAGATCGCGAGGGTGGAGGTGAAGTCGCGCCGCATGCTGACCGTCTCCGGTCAGAAGTTCCGGAGCCGGCTCAAGGGGACTACTCTCAAATCGACGAGCCGCCGCGGCAAGCACCTCTTTGTGAAAACGGATAAGGACCTCTGGATTACCATGCATTTCGGCATGACGGGCGATTTGAAGTTCGTTGAAGACGGCAGCGAGGAAGTGGCCCACGGCCAGGTCAATATATTCTTCGACGGAGGACAGAAGCTCTCTTACACCAGCTTGCGCAAGCTCGGGAGGATAGGCCTCACCGAAGACATCGACGCTTACATAAAACGGAAGAAGCTCGGTCCCGACGCCGATTCGATAAGCTTCGGCGAGTTCTCGGATATAGTGCAAAAAGGGAAGGGCGGGATAAAGGCCCTTCTCATGAACCAGAAGCTCGTTTCCGGCATAGGCAACATTTATTCAGACGAAATGTTATTCCAGGCGGGCATACATCCCGAAAGCGCTGCGTCCGCTCTCGGCAAAGCCGACGTCCGAAAGCTCTACGATAAAATGAGGCGCATATTCCGGACGACGATAAAGCGCGGCGCCGACTCCGATAAGTACCCGTCCTCCTATCTCCTTAAATCGCGCCGCCAGGGCGAAGAATGCCCCGGGTGCAGTGGCAAGGTAAAACGGGAAACGATCGCCGGCCGCTCTTCCTACTTTTGCCCCGGCTGCCAGAGAAAAATTACCTGAGCCCTTCTATACGCTTTGAATCCCTGCCAACTTTCGCTCTATCGTCCGCTGTCACCGCTGCCACAGGATTTGCGCGGCTTCCAGGGGAACCGAGACGTCCGGACGGTGCGGTATCAGCCGCGGTGTGTAGTCCGAAGCCGGACGCGTCGAAGGCACACGCGCACTGTAGACGCAGGCCTCCTCCGATTCCTGGTGCTTCACGCGCGTCATAAGCTGCCTCACGGGAGCCCCTCCGCCGACGCCCTCGGCGTAGAGCTCTGCCTGAACCGCGTCCGGGTCGAGCCCGTCTAAAAAGAGCTCCACTTCGAAGACGTGGTGGCCGCCGTCTTCTTCGATCTTCATCGCCCCGAACCGGAGCGACGGCCATTTCTGATTCAGCGCATCCTGCCAGCCTACTATTTCCACGCCCGGAGCGCTGCCCCCCGCCGCCCGCTCCCGGTAGGCGGCAGCGGCCGGGAGGTAATGCTCCTCCGTATACTGGCGGACCGTCCTGTCCGCCGAAAAGCGCGGAGTCAGCCGGACCATGCTTTCCCTTATGCGCGTTACCCACGCGGTCGGTATGTCGTTCGTGTCGCGTGTGTAGAACTCGGGGATCACCTCATGTTCGAGAAGGTCGTAAAGGGCCTCTGCGTCTGAAGCGTCCCACGCCGGGTCGTCGCCGTGCTCCTTGTCGTCCCCGAACGCCCATCCGACTTCGGGGGAATACGCCTCGGCCCACCATCCGTCCAGTATCGACAGGTTGAGCCCCCCGTTTACCAGAACCTTCATTCCGCTCGTTCCGCTGGCCTCCCAGGGCCGCCTGGGGGTGTTGATCCATACGTCCACTCCCTGCACGAGCCGCTCTGCCAGGAACATGTCGTAGTCGCCGAGGAACATCACGCTGTCCCGCACCTCGGGTCGCCGGATGAAATGTATCCATTCCTGGATCATCGCCTGTCCCGGCTCGTCCGCGGGATGACTCTTCCCCGCAAGGATGAGCTGTGCCGGGCGCTGCGGATTCGAAAGGATTCTTATGAGCCGCTCGGGATCGTGAAGGAGAAGGTTCGGCCGCTTGTACGTGGCGAAGCGGCGCGCGAAGCCCAGCGTGAGCACGCCCGGATCGAATATGTGCTTTACCTTCTCGGCCTTGGGTGCCATGCCCGAGGCTACGAGCTGGCGCGCCAGCCGTTCCCTCGCGTACTCGACGAGCTCCTTTCGCGCGGCGGTGCGGAGCTCCCACAGCTTGACATCCGGGAGCGCCCGTATGTCGTGCTCGAGTGTCTTCGTCGTCTTCACCCACCTGTCCTTTCCGCAGGCCCCCGTCCAGAGCTCGTCCGCCGCCCGGGAATCCCACGTCGGCATGTGGACGCCGTTGGTAATATATCCGACGGGTACCTCCACCTCGGGCCAGCGCGGGAAAAGCACCTGGAAAATGCGCCTGCTCACCACGCCGTGGAGACGGCTTACGCCGTTTATCGCCCCGCTGCCCCTTATGGCCAGGTACGCCATGTTGAAGGGCTCGGACGAGTCGTTCGGGTTTTGCCTGCCGAACGCCATAAGATCGTGGAGCGATATGCCGAGCTCGTTCTTCGCATAGTCGCCCAGATAGAGCTCTATAAGATGGGGGTCGAAACGGTCGAACCCGGCGGCCACAGGTGTATGCGTGGTGAAGAGATTCCCGGCCCGGGTGACGGCGAGAGCCGCCTCGAAGGAAAGACCTGTCTCCTCCACGAAGCATCTCGCCCGTTCGAGGACTGCGAAGGCGGCGTGCCCTTCGTTAAGGTGGCAGACCTCGGGCTTTATTCCGAGCGTGCGGAGGAGGCGCCAGCCCCCTATCGCGAGCACGAGCTCCTGCTTTAAGCGAAGCTCCGACCCGCCGCCGTAGAGCTCGCTGGTTATGCCCCTGTGCGCCGGGAAGTTGGCGGCGTCGTTTGTGTCGAGGAGGTAGAGCTTCACCCTCCCGACCTGCACCTGGAAAGCGCGCACCCAGACGGAATATCCAGGGAGTGGGATTTCGAGCCTGAGCCATTCGCCGTTCGCCTCGCGGAGCGGGGTTATGGGGAGCTGACCGGGGTCGTTGTACGGGAACAGCGCCTCCTGTGCCCCGTTCATGTCGATTACCTGCCTGAAATAGCCCTGCTGGTAGAGGAGCCCGACTCCGACCACGGGCACGCCGAGGTCGTTCGCCGCCTTAAGCTGGTCGCCCGCTACGTTACCGAGACCGCCCGAATATATGGGAAGGGCCTCGCTCAGCATGAACTCCATGCTGAAATAGGCGGCGCAGGTGAGCGGAGCTTCCGGATGGACGTGCTGAAACCACGCGGGCTCCCCCGCCTCCCGGCGCTTTATCTGCACGAGCTCTCTCAGGTGCTCGCGGAAATGCGCGTCCGAGAGCACTTCCTTGATCCTGCTGCGTGAAACGGTCTGGAGTATAACCCAGGGGTTGTGAGTGGTTTCCCAGAGATCGGAGTCGATCTCCATCCACATCTCGTCTGCGGAATGGTTCCACGACCACCGGAGATCGAGCGCCAGCTCGGCGAGGAAATCGAATCCCTCGATGTCCGTGGGTAGAAAAGAATTGATCAGGTTATCGGTAAGTGACTGTCCGCTCATGGCTCCTCCTTCACTTTTTCCCGGAGAGTCCGGGTGATTTATCTTCCCTGATAGTTAATTCTTGCCGGCCGCGCCGAGGACGCCGTCTACGATCGCCTGCGCTTCTTCCTGTATGCGGCGGAGATGCTCCTCTCCCTTAAAACTTTCGGCGTATATCTTGTAAATGCTTTCCGTCCCCGACGGGCGCGCCGCGAACCATCCGCTCTCGGCCGAGATCTTGAGCCCCCCGATTGGGCTTCCGTTCCCGGGGGCCTTGGTGAGGACGGCTGTTATTTTCTCACCCGCGAGCTCGGTCGATCTTACCTGCTCAGGGGAGAGTCTTGAAAGCGCCTTCTTCTGCTCTGGGGTTGCCGGGGCCTCTATCCTGTCGTAGACGGGATCGCCAAGATCACGGGTTAGCTCCCGGTATATCTCGCCGGGGTCTCGTCCCATGCGCGCGGTTATCTCGGCCGAGAGAAGGGCCGGGACGATGCCGTCCTTGTCCGTCGTCCATACAGCGCCGTCCCTGCGGAGGAACGAAGCGCCCGCGCTCTCCTCGCCCCCGAATCCGAGCGAGCCGTCGAGAAGTCCCTCCACGAACCATTTGAATCCGACCGGCACTTCGTAGAGCTTTCGTCCTATCTTCGCCGTGACGCGGTCTATCATGCTGCTGCTTACGACCGTCTTTCCTACGGCCGTTCCATTCGCCCATTCCGGTCGGTGCTGGAACAGATAGAAGATCATGACGGAAAGGTAATGGTTCGGAGGGAGTAGGCCGGCGCTCTTCGTGACGATACCGTGACGGTCGTGGTCCGTGTCGCAGGCAAAGGCTATCTCGAAGCTGTCTTTAAGCCTTATCAGGCTCTGCATCGCGTAGGGCGAGGAAGGGTCCATTCGTATCTTTCTGTCCCAGTCGACGGTCATGAACCGAAACGTCGGGTCTACTGTTTCGTTTACGACCTTTAGATTGAGTCCGTAACGCTCTGCTATGGGCTGCCAGTAATGAACGCCCGCGCCCCCCAGGGGGTCCACGCCGAGGCTTATCCCCGAGCCGCGTATGGCGTCCATGTCTATCACGTTCCCGAGGTCGCTCACGTAGGCATCGAGATAATCGTGGCGGTGCGTCGTGTCCGCGCGAAGGGCCTTCTCGTAGGGAATCCTCTCAACGCCCTCGAGGTTATTCTGAAGGAATTCGTTGGCCTTCGATTCGATCCAGCCGGTGACGTCCGGCTCGGCCGGGCCGCCGCTCGGCGGGTTATACTTTATGCCCCCGTCGTCGGGCGGGTTGTGAGAGGGCGTTATAACTATGCCGTCCGCGAGGCCGGCGGTACGCCCCCTGTTGTACCCCAGGATGGCATGCGAGATGACGGGCGTCGGCGTGTATTCGTCGCGCTCCGGTATCATGACTTGGGCCCCGTTTGCCGCCAGCACTTCGAGCACGCTGACGAAAGCGGGCGTCGATACCGCATGGGTGTCCATGCCTAAAAAGAGCGGCCCGTTTATTCCCTGCCGGGCGCGGTAAAGGCAAACGGCCTGGGCGACCGATAGTATGTGATGCTCGTTGAACGTCTTGTCGAAGGGGGAGCCGCGATGACCCGACGTGCCGAAAGAGACCCTCTCCCCGGGAACAGTGTAATCCGGGATCTCGCTGTAGTAGGCGGTTACGAGCCTCGGCACGTCGACCAGCATCGAAGGCGCGACGGGCTTTCCTGCAAGTGGACTCACGTTCATTTCAGATACCCCCGGCTTGGATTTCCTAAAAACAAAATACATCTATTTCGCCGGACGTCCAACTGACGCCGGGTATGTTAAACGTTATTTATTAAGGCTTTATTAATCTTGTGCGAAGGGAACTTCTCTGTAACGGGGGATATCCCACCGCGGCGGGAAAAGCGCTTATAACCCGCCCGCCCCGTGTATACGGGTATACGCTCTTCCGCGGGAAGGGGGTTTTATCGTACCGGAGCCGTCTCGTGCGCTGCCCTCGTCATGAGCGCGGGACGACCTAAAGCACTCCTCGCTCCTTAAGATCCGTAACCACGACGACTATATACAGGAGCACCGAGAGCCCTATGAGAGCGCCGCCCACCGATACCGATATTATGAGCGAGAGGGGGGTGAACCTGAATATAGACAGCAGGATGGTGAGGAGCGCGATGATGTTGAGTATCCCGGCTATCAGCACCAGCTTTCTTGTCCAGTCCGGATTTTTCATTGTTCTTTCCATGCCTCCTCGGGATGCGGTCTTACGTGGCAGTCGAGCCCCAGGCACGACATCTTGCTGGACATTATATCGTCGGCGTTCTCGATGTGCATGTCCTCCTCCTGAAACGCCGGGGTTGGAGCGTGACACCTGAGGCATATCTTGTTGTTATACGTCGTGTAGAGCTTGACCGGTGTCTCGTACCCCGTGTAGTAAGCCCATACGTGGCGTATCCCCGTCATCTTCGCCTTCATGTTCCCGAAAAGGCCGTAGTCCGAATGGCACGTGAAGCACTGGTTGTCGGCGATCCAGCGGGACTGATAATGCGCCGATGCAAGGTATTCGCTGTCGGGGTTCCTGAGGTCGTTCACGTACCCGTGCATGACGTGGCATGAATTACAGAAGTCCACGGTCTTCGAATCCTCTATGGCCACGCTGAAATTGAGGAGATACGCGGTCGGGGAGAGTATGAAGAAGACGAGGAGAAGCATCCACTTCCCGGATGGCTCCGACACCTTCTTCGGGTCCCTCGTCATGATGATCAGTATGAGGGCGATGCAAACGACGGACAGCCCGATTACTATCCAGGCGACGAGAGAGATTCCTCCCGAGCTCGCCGCCTGCACGCTTTCTTCGAAGGGGTTCATGTGCTCAAGACCTCTTTTGTTATTCTTCTTTCAGACAGTTCTCGAATCCCGGCTCCTGCATATCGCCGTATTTCAGGGTGGCGAGCCATGCCGTAAGGTCCTGGAGCTCGGCGTCCGTGCCCTTGAATTTCTTCCTGTCCTTCTGCTTCGCGAGCTTCTTGCACTCGGGGGTGTCGAGGAAATAGCCCTTGGGGTCTTTGAGGAACGTGGCGAACCATGCCGCGTCCTCTTCGGCGCCCACGTTGGAGAGGTCGCCGCCCTTGGCGTCCTTGTCGCCGCTTTCCTCCTTGAGCTCGACGCCCTTCGACTGGGCGAACGCGGCCTTTGCGGCGTCTACCTGCGCGGCTTCGGCCTTTACCGTGTGGCACGTATAACAGCGCTTTTCGACGAAGACGGCTATTCCCTTTTCCTGTACGCTTTGGGCGAAGGCCGCCCCGGGGACGACCAGCAATAAAGCTAGTACGTAAACATTTCTGAATACCTGTACCATGGTGTGTATACCTCCCTGAATTTAATGGTTTCGTGGCAGGTGCTGCAAATCTTGTTCATCGGTTTTCTCAAATAGACGTTCTTCGCGGGGTCGAGCTCGATCTCTCCGCCGATCTCTTTCCTGAGGGCGGGCAGCGTCACAAGCCTCAGAAATTCGGCGCTCCTCTCGCCGAGCTCGGCACTATAGACCTCGCGGCCCTTAAGGACGCCGGCAGGGTGGGGGTCGTGGCACGTAAAGCACGCGATCCTGCTCTCCTCGTCCAGCGGAAGCCCGGTCTTTACGTCCTTTCCGACGTGCTGCTTCGAGCCGGGATGCGTGGAATCGTCGTGACACCCGAGGCAGTTCTCCGAAGGGGCGTCGACGAGGAAATACGTCGGGCTCTTCTCGCCTTCCTTGGGGACCTCCGTATGGCAGTCGAGGCACGCGAAATCGTCGTCCACCATTGCGGTATGGGGGTTCTCCTCCTCTTCTTCCTCCTCCTGGGACAGGAGGAGGGTGGGGACGAGAGCCATTATAAAAACGGCGATGAGTAAATATCTAGTAGTCATACCCGCCCTTCGTATGGCACGTGCTGCAGAACGTTACCTCGTGACAGCTCCCGCACTTGCGCGGATTAGCCCGCGCCTCTATGCCGTGTATGAGCCTGAAATTCCTGTCGTGCACCATCATAGTCGGGAGGTCGCGCCGCTTGTGGCAGTCCTCGCAGAACCTCGGCGAGTGACAGTTCTCGCACGATTCCTGGTCGGCCTTGGAGAATATCGCGTGCTTCTCCATCCAGTTGAAGTTGTGGTTCTTCGGCGTTATCGCCGCCATGTCGAAGTGACAGAGGCTGCACTCCCCGGGCGCTATATTCCCTGCCTCCGGGTTGAAATGGCAGAAGTGGCACGTTTCCTTCCCCGGGTAAAAGGCCTTGTCCGACGCCTTTATAAGCTCCTCTGCGCTCTTTTCGTCCTTGAACTCGACGTTCATGGGATGGCAGAGATAGCAGTCGAAGCCCTCCTTCTTCATCACCTTCTCGTGCTTCTCGTGGGAATAGTTCATTCTCACCCCGATCGGCACCTGCGATTTGGAGCCGGAGGAATCGTCCTTTTTATTCTGCGCCCCGCATCCAATGAGCGCGAATATCGCCGCCGTAATGATTAATATCGTTCTTCTATCCATCACATGCTCGTCGAAAAGTAATAGCTGAGTCCGAGGTCCACCCTTATGTCCCTGTGAAAATCGGGGTTCGTGTTGAATTCGACCGCCGTTCTGAGGACGAGGTCCTTGAGAATCACGTAGTCGCTTCCCAGTATGTAGCTGAAGGCGTTTCCGCTCTGGTTCGTTATCTTGTCGTAATAGGCGTAGGCGAAGGCGAACTGGATCTCCCATCCTGTCATCACCTCCTGATACAGGCTGGTGTTGAGGCCGACGGCGTAGTCGGTGTCCCCGCCCGCATCTATATAGTAGAAGCCCTGAAAGGCCCTTAGGCCTATCTCTTTCCAAAAATTGAAGGTGAATCCGAGCTTCGCTATGTTGCCGTTCGTGCTCTCGTCCTCTGCGTGGTCGTAGTGTGAATACGAGTAGCTCCCCTTGATTTCGAGGTACGAGGCGGGAACGAAAGTGAGGCCGACCCTCGCCTGCTGGAGCCTCCCCACGGAGAATATGTCGAATATCGGGTCGAGCTTGTACTCGTTCCTGTCCTTGTCCATTTCGTAGTTGTCGTATTCGAGATTAAGGTAGAGGGACCTCAGCACCACGATGCCTACGCCTGTCGTCAGGAGCGCGAGATTCCCTTCGCCCACGTCTACCTCGGCGAGCGCGTAAACGTCGGCGAAGTCGGTAAAGGGGACGGCCCTTTTGAACGAGGCGTTTACGAACTGCCTCGCCGAAAAATCGTCCGGCGCGTAAAGCTCGTATCCCACGGTTATCACCGAGCCCAGTATGGCGTCCGTCTTGAGCTTGACGCCGAACAGCCCGAAGCTGTCCCCGGGCCTTTCGGGCTCGGGCTGAAGGTCGTTTTCCTGGTATCCGCCATAAGCGGTTATCTCGAGCCCGTGAATGGGCTTGAGCCTCACGAGGGCGCCGTCCATGAGGACGAAGTTGACCCCCTCGGTCACGGCCTGCCTGCCGAGTCTCACTTCATACGTGCCGGGCATATTCGAAAACTGTACGAAGGCATTGTAGACGTCGAGCGATTCCTCGTCGCCGCCCAGAATCTCCCTTCCCCGGAAGAACGTGTTGAAGTAAACGTTGTGCTCGGGGTACGCCGCGTTGAGGTCGAGGTACTGGTAGAAGGGATAAACGTACCTCTTATCGCCGTCGAGGGTCCGGTAAGGGGTGGGGGCCTGGAAGAGGAGCGAGGCGTTTCCATACATGCCGAGGCTTCTGGGGCGTATTATCTCCGTCTGTCCATAGACCGCAGCTCCCCCCGTTGCCGATATCAGTAACATGGCTGCGGCACAGAAAATCTTTTTCGGCATCTGAAAAGCTACTCCATGAGTTTTGTTACGCCGTTATCTCCGTGACATACGGGACAGCTCGCAAGCCCTTCTTCCTTCGTGTATTCACGAATGTCCTCCAGAAGCAGCACGCCGAGGCCGGAACGGTCCTCCTGGTGTATCGCTTCGAGAGGGTGGCATACGAAGCAGTCCTCCCTTCCCCAGCCGTTGGGGTGGTCTTCCTCCGTCAACTGGAGCCCTTCGACCCCGTCGAATATGTTCCCCCAGTCCTGTCCCTTGTCCTCCTCGCTTACGCACGAGGCGAGGAGCAGCAGTAAAATCGGAAGGACCAGCTTTTTCATATCACGTTTAATCCTTTCGTTTATTCAGGCATAGGCCTGTTTATGCGCTTCGCCGGCGTGAGGGGAGGCAGGTGCACCTCGGCCGCCCCGAGCGGGTCTCCGGCGGCGTGGCAGTTAACGCAGGCCGTCTCGGGCTGCGGCCCTCCGAGATGATTCTCGCCCGTAAGCGCCGCGCCGTCGGCCGTCACGCCGACGTCGTCGTGGCACGACGTGCAGACCGTAATCACCGGCTGCGTCGATAATGTCGCAAGGACTACGTTCTCGCCGTCTACCTTCGTGAATTCCCTGTTTACCGTGGCCAGTATTCCCGGGCCGAGTATGCCGTTCCCGGGGTCGAGTATGTTCGTGTTGGGCAGGTGGCACGCACCGCAGTCGCTCGTATTGCCGGGGTTCAGAACCTGGCTGAAGTCGTGAACGCTGCCGCCGCGCCCGTAGATTATGTAGGGCTTGACGGAGAGATTGTCGCCCGTGTGTATCTTGTGAATCATTTCCCTGAAATCTATGGAGGCTGTGACTGCCGTCTGCCCTTCTTCGACAGGCCTTACCAGTATGTCGTCGTTCGACGGATTGTGGCAGAGGACGCAGTACTCGGTGTCGTTACGGAGGTTGCCGTGCACGCTGAAGTCCTTCGAGAATACGCCGTGGCAGGCGCTGCAATACTCGTCGTCGGTGCTGTTATCGACGACGATCCGCCTCGGAACGGGTACAGGGTCGGTGACGGCGAAGTAATAGACCTGGTTCCTTCCTGCCTCCTGCACTTCCTCGAACAGTATGCGGTTCTCTCCGCCTACCATGCGGTTTATACGGCCCTCGATGCCGACGGCGTAGGTCCCGGTGGCGTTCGGCGGTATTATTCCGCCGAACGTGTAGGTGTAGTTACCGTTCTCGTCCGGCCCCTCGGCGTCGGACGGTGTCTCGCGGAGGACGTTGTTTAGGCCCGGAATCTCTACGCCCGTGCCGCTGTAGTCCTGTATGTTGTAGTCCGTGGTCGGGCCGGCTATGACGAGGGCTATGGAGCCCATCTCCCCGATGTCTATGACCTCGCCGGCGTTTGTCTTAAGGCTGAAGGTTACAACCGCATGCTCTCCGGGGCCGACCCTCGTATCGCCGGTCTCGGCGCTCCTTACGCCCAGGAGGGCGAAGTTAAGCCCGGGGAGGCTCGACGCTCTGAGGGGAACGGTATGGGAGCCCGTGACCGAAATGTCGAACTCGGTTCCCGATTGCGGAATGTGGCACCCCGAGCAGTTGTTGTCGTTCAGCTGTACAGTCGGGTGATTGATCGCCGCGGCGAAATCGACGTCGTCGTGGCAGGAGCCGCACGAGGCCCGCGTGGGCTTCAGCTTGTAGTCGTTGGCCTGTACGGCGACCGATTCGTCGTGACACTTCGTGCAGTTCCTGTTGTCCTGTGGGAACACCACGGTCGAGTAATCGTGAACGGAGTCGTTGAAACCTACAATATAGTAAGGGTCCCCGGCTTCGACGCTCGGAAGCATCTCACCCATGTGAATCTTGTGGATCATTATGTTAAAGCCGATGTTGTTTCCGGATTGGGGGTCTATCTGGTCTACGATCTCGCCGGTTTCGGGGTCCATTATCTTGCTCGTGTGGCACGTGATACAGACGCCGACGTCCCTTCTCACGCCGCCGTGAAGCGCTAGCGGGTCGTGGCAGGAGTTACAGGACTCCGTCGCGGCTATGTCCCTTACCGTCCTCACCGTGCCGCCGTCCGGAACGAAGTCGAACGTCGCATTGGAAACGAAAGCCTGGCTGCCTATAACCTTCTCGGCGTAGAGCGCGACGGTATGCGTCCGGCTCCTGTCGTAATCCGCGGGCAGCTCGGTTACGAACCTGTAACTGTAGAGCCCGGGGCCGAGCTGCTCGTAATCGCCCCCGTTCTCGGAGGACGCCTGCACCGCGCCTTCCTGGATGCGGGTGATGTAGTCGATGTATTCACCGCTCTCGACTATCCTCGCTATTATGAAGCTTATGGATACGCCGTCTCTCGTTATGGGGCTTCCGTTTTCGTCCGTTAGCTTTATGGTTGCGACGGCGCGGTTATCGTCGCCTATGGAGGCGTCGAGTATCTCTATGTTGAGCTTGTTCTCACCGGAGGAAGGGGGAGGTGTGGGCTGAATGCCCCCGCCGCCACCGCTACTGCACCCGCCGCTGATGGATATTATCAGGAAAGAGAAAGCAAAAGCACGAAACAAAAAAGAGCGGAAAAAACCCCTACAGACGAAACTCACCCTGCCGTTCATATGCACCCTCTCTCTAGGAACGACTTTTTAAACTCTTGTCATTGTTATTAATATCATGAAAATGGAGATGCTTAAAGAGTTAACTTTAGTGATACGAAATAAACAGTCTTCGTCTTTGAATCTCGGGTGTTACAGGGTCTTTTTTGTGCAAGTGCGTTCTGTTTGTAGGCTTTCCGGAGACGAGTGCGTGAAGATACGCGCTTCCCGGGGAACCGCTGACCTCGCGAGCGGATTCCGGCCGGGTGAGCGGGTCCGGCAGAACGCCGCACCGGGGATTGTCAGCTGTACGATATTAGGACGCGCCTTTAGCCCGGTACCGGTCATATTATTGTGTAATTGCAATTACTTATGTTTTGGCATACATATTGTAATTCAGATAATTATCATGACCAGACGAGCAGAAAGAGTTATTACGGAGATTAAAGAGATATTCAGGCCTGGGGCTGAAAAGCCGTCGAATATCGCGAAAGCGCATTCCGCTCTTTACTTGAGGGCATGCAAGGTCTTCGGGTCATGGAGGAATGCGCTGGAGGCCTCCGGCGTGGATTACGAGAGCTCGAGGAACAACAAGAAGTGGACGAGGCAGAGTATAGAGAGGGAAATAAAGAAGCTGAGCGAAGAGGGCGGGAGCTTGAGGCCGTCCGTTTTAAGAAAGAGCGGTATGACGGCGCTCGTCTCTGCGGCCGATTATCATTTCGGCTCCTGGAGAAAGGCGGTGGAGTCCTGCGGCGTCGAATACGAGTTCGCGAGAAGGAGAAGGGGGAATTATGCGGAAAAGGCCCCCGAACCCTTCACACGGTACGCTGAAAAGGACAGTTGATTTATGCTCCTTGAAGATTTTGACTGTCGGGTTCTAAGGCCTCGAAATCGAAAAGCTGAAATTCATGGTGCCGCTGCCGTCGGCGCTGTTTATATACGAGACGCCGTAATTGAGATTTGCCTTGTCGAAGAGGCCGAGCGGAATGCCCCCGCTTATTCCCACTCCCATATTCTTGAGCTCGGAAATAAGGTCCTGGGAGGGAAGGTTTTCGCCCTGCCTCGCGAGTGAATAGGCTATAGGATCGTCCCCGAGCCACGAGGGGAGGGTCGCGGGTGAAACGAGGGCGGCGTTCTGGATCTTTCCGCCTCTCAGGGTTATGTAATCGTTCAGGAAGAAGTCAAGCTCGCCCATCCCGATGCCGAATCCCACCTCTTCGTTCTGGAGCTTCACCTCGGGCTTGAAGATGAATCGCAGGTTGTCCGTGATTCTGTGATTCACCATCGGCGCTAAAACAGCGTTCACCCTGTTGGGGTCTTCCTCTCCCATAAGACTCACGGTGCCGTTACCGCTCAGGTTAAAGATAGTCCCGGACGTATCCGGCCGGGTCAGCTTCCGCATGTTCCTGTCAATCGCCGTGTTGTAAAACGTAACATTATCGCGCGCCCCCGCCTCGGTTGTCCCGATGGCCGGTTTTTGCTTTTCCTTTTTGCCTTCGAGCTCCTCGAGCCGCCTGCTCAAGACCTCGATCTGCTGCTTGATGAGCTTAATTTCGTCGTCCGTGTTTTGAGCCCGTACGAGACCATCGGAAAAGAAGAGCAGAAGGGAAAAAACGGCGAGCGGAAAGTAGAAAAAGCCTTTTATCCTCAATGGGAGCATACCCTCTTTTTATTTCACTCCACCCTTTCTTAATTCTATTCCAATTGCCGTAGCATGACAACCGTAATTCGCAGAAAATTCCGAATCCCGATCCGCAAATCATCATCTAGAATATTATCAGGCACGAATAAATCATCTTAAGGGGAATCAGGATATGAAAATAGGGCTCCAGATCGTGGAATTCGACTGGCCGGGAAATCCGGGCAATGTCGGCCGGAAGCTTTCGGATATAGCCGGGGCGGCGGACGAAGCGGGCTTCGCCAGCCTCTGGACGATGGACCATCTCTTCCAGATGGATATGCCGGATCTGGGTGTATCGCCCGAGGACCCGATGCTCGAAAGTTACACCACGCTCGGGTATCTTGTGTCGGTCACAAAGCGCGTACGCCTTGGCTCCATGGTCACAGGCGTCATATACAGGAACCCGGGGCACCTGATAAAAACCGTTACGACGCTCGACGTGCTGTCGGGCGGGCGCGCATATTTCGGCATAGGCGCGGCGTGGTACGAGCGCGAGTCCCTCGGATTGGGATATCCGTTCCCGAATATGACCGAGCGCATGGAGCGCCTCGAAGAAACGCTCCGGATCGCGAAGCTTATGTGGTCTGGCGAGGTCAAACCTTATACCGGGAAGCATTACCGCCTCGCCGAGCCGATGAATAATCCGCTTCCGCTCTCGAAGCCTCACCCTCCGATACTCGTGGGCGGCGTCGGGGAGAAAAAGACGCTCAGGCTCGTAGCGAAGTACGCGGACGCATGCAACCTCTACACCCCGCCGTTTATAAGCTGGGAGGATATGACGAGAAAGCTCGACGTGCTCAAGCGCCACTGCGAAGAAGCCGGACGCCCGTACGAAGAGATAGAGCGCACGGCTCTCGGAGTCGTAAAGCTGGGGGAGGGCGGGATGTCGGTTCCCGAATTCATTGCGCTCTGCCGGAAGCTGGCCGACGAAGGTATACAGCACTTCATCGTCAGCATGCCCGACACGCACGATATAAAGCCGATAGAGCTTATCGGGCGCGAGATTATCCCCGAGGTCGCCGGGTTTTAGCCGTCGGCCAAAACGCTCCTCGCTGTAATGACCGTGTTGGTGGTCGAGGCCGCGATAATCGGTGATGCCGGCCCCGGCGATATAGCCGCCGGCCTTAGCGGACTTGGCGTCAAGAAGAGCAGCTTACAATAAAACCGCATCGGTTTTGAATCCGGTGAATCAAATCTCATATTGCGGACGGATGCTCCCGTTCACGCCTATTGATAATTCCGTTTATCCGGTTATGTTGCCACGTCTGCAATTGAGTCCTTATTGCCGGGCGCAGGGCTCTTCGCGCCGCACTGAGAAAATCGGGTTGGTTCGGGGATTTGGTCAGATAATCTATATTGGAGGAATCCGATATGAGTTGTAAAATGCCGTCCCGATTCGGATACAGGTTCACTGCATCTTCAAAACCGGGTGCAGGAAATGGAATTATTTCGTGGATTGCTCCCCTAATTTTTATCCCTAGTCTCTTTTTCCTCGGGTGCGGAGGCGACGGCGGCGGCATGCAGGAGTTCCCGCCCGCGAGGGTGACTGTAACCGAGGCTTTATCGCAGGACGTCCCCGTGTATCTCGACGAGGTCGGAAAGTGCGTCGCGCTCGAATCGGTTTCCATTCAGCCGCAGGTCTCCGGACGGATTACGGGCATCCATTTCAAGGACGGGGCCGAGCTCAAAAAGGGCGACCCTCTTTTCACGATAGACCAGAGGCCGTACAAGGCCGCGCTCGACCTCGCCGAGGCGAACCTCGCCAAGGCCAGGGCGGACCTCGAGCTTGCAAAAATCCAGTTCGCCCGCGTCGAGGACCTCACGGATTCGAGGGCTGTGGCTCGTCAGGAATACGATACGAGGAAAAATGCCGTGGACGTCGCGGCGGCCCTCGTCGAGCAGAGCCAGGCCGAGCTCGATTCCGCGCGAATAGATTACGACTATACGACGATAGACTCGCCCATAAACGGCCGTGCGGGGCACAGGCTCGTAGACATCGGGAACGTCGTCACGGCGAACACGACCACTCTTCTCACGATACAACGCCTCGATCCCATATACGCCGAGTTCACAGTTACGGAGAGCGACCTCGGAAGGGTTAGGCAGCATATGCAGGACGGGACGCTCAGGGTCGAGGTCCGTGTGCCCGAGGAGCCGGACACGCCGCTTCAGGGCGAGCTGACATTCCTGGACAATGCGGTCAGCGATCCTACCGGCACAGTGAAGCTGAGGGCGACCGTGCCCAATCTCGACCGCAAGCTCTGGCCCGGGCAGTTCATCAAGGTAAGGCTCGTTCTGGCTACGAAGGAAAACGCCGTCCTCGTGCCGTCCGCGGCCGTTCAGGATTCGGCGCAGGGGAATTTCGTTTACGTGGTGAAGGAAGATTCCACCGCCGAGCTAAGGCCCGTGAGGGTAGGGCAGAGGCAGGGCGGCCTCGTCGTCCTGGAAGAAGGTGTGAAAGCTGGAGAGCGGGTCATTCTTACCGGCCAGCTCGCCGTTGCCCCGGACGCCAAGGTCGAGGTCGTGGATGAAGGCGCACGGGAAGACGGGGCGGACGCGGCGCCCGGGGGTGGTATGTGAATTTCTCAGAGCCCTTTATACGCCGCCCCGTAATGACGGCGGTACTCACGCTTTCGGCCATTCTCTTCGGCGTCCTGAGCTATTTTCAGCTACCGGTTAACGACCTCCCGGCGGTCGATTACCCGGTCATTAACGTCTTCGTCGGCTACCCGGGCGCGAGCCCCGAGACGATGGCGAACAACATCGCGACGCCGCTCGAGCGCCAGTTCATGCAGATAGACGGGCTCGATCTCGTGACGTCCAAGAGCACTCAGGGATTCACAAGTCTCACTCTCCAGTTCTCGCTCGACAAGAGCCTCGACGCCGCTGCGACAGACGTCCAGACCGCCATATCGCAGTCAACTGGGAATCTCCCGCTTGACCTCCCGTCGCCGCCCACTCTGGTGAAGACTAACCCCAACGACCAGCCCATACTCTACATAGCGCTCACGACGGATTCGCTGACGCCGGGCATGCTCTACGATTACGCGAGCACCCAGGTCGGACAGAGGCTGACGATGATTCCGGGCGTGAGCAGCGTTGACGTTTACGGAACTAAGTCCGCCGTGCGCATCAAGGCCGACCCTTCGGCGATGTGGGCGCGAAATATATCCGTGGACGACCTCTACGCCGCCGTGTCGAACGCGACGAGCTATACCGGGGCCGGGCAGTTCGACGGCCCGGCGGGCACGTCGATCCTGCGCCCGCAGGGTCAGCTTGATACTGCTGAGTCGTATGCGAACATAATAGTCAAAAGCGTAAACGGCGCGCCGGTCTACCTCCACGACGTGGCCGAGGTTACGGATACAGTGGAGGACGAGCGCATAGACATGAGGTTCTGGATGAGGGGCCATCCGGTCCCTTCGTCCACGGTCGTCGTGGCCGTCTTCAGGCAGGCCGGTGCTAACGCCGTCGAAGTCGCGAACAGCGTAAAGGAGCTGCTGCCGATAGTGGACGCCGAGCTTCCGGCGGCCGTTACGGTGACGCCTATTTACGACCGCTCGCAGACGATCGTCGATTCCGTAACGGAAGTCCAGCACACGCTTTTCATCGCGTTCGTGCTCGTCGTGATAGTCATATTTCTTTTCCTCGGAAGGGCGACGGACACGCTGATTCCCGTGGTCGCGCTCCCTCTGTCGCTGCTCCTCACATTTATCGTGATGAACATGCTCGACTACAGCATAGACAACCTCTCGCTCATGGCGCTTACACTCGCGATCGGGTTCCTCGTGGACGACGCGATAGTGTTCCTCGAAAATACAGTGAGGCGCATGGAAGCCGGGGAGGGCGCGCTCCAGGCCTCGCTCGGAAGCGCGAAGGAGATAAGCTTCACGATAGTTTCCATGACCATATCCCTCGCCGCGGTGTTCATCCCGCTCGTTTTCATGACGGGTATCGTCGGGAGGATATTCAGGGAATTCGCCATCACCATTGTCGTCGCGATACTCGCCTCCGGCCTCGTTTCGCTCACCCTTACGCCGCTTATGTGCGCGCGGCTTCTCAGGGACCGCGGCCCGGGCTCGAAGCAGACGTGGGCCGAGCGCGTCGTCGGCGGGCTCGAAAAAAGAGTGCTCGGGGTCTACGGAAAGTCGCTCATGTGGTTCCTCCGACACAGGTGGGTTTCGGCCCTCATATGGGTCGTCTGTCTCGCGGGCACTATAGGGCTCTTCATGCTCGTTCCGAAGGCGTTCCTGCCCCTCGGGGACAGTAGCGTCATGCAGGGCGTGTTCATCGCGAAGGAAGGCTCCTCGCCCGAGCAGATGAGAGCGATCCAGGACCGTGTTGACGCGGCCATACATGGCGACCCCAACGTGCTCATGAACTTCACAATGACCGGCGCCGGGTCGTTCATAGGTGCGAACCAGGGCCTCATGTTCATATTTTTAAAGCCGCGGTCCGAAAGGATGCCCATAGAAATGGAGGCCGGCCAGCTGATGGGGAGCCTGGGGACGATACCCGGGGTCATGGCGTTCCTCCAGCCTCTGCCCGTTCTCGAAATCAGCACGGGCGCGACAGAGCAGTCTCAGGGGCAGTACGCGTTTTCGCTCTCGGGCGTAGATCCGGACGAGGTTTACGGCGTCGCGTCGAAGTTCATGGCGAAGCTCATGGAGTACCCGGGCTTTTCGACGGTGTCGTCAGATTATTACAGCAACACTCCCAACCTCGATATCGAGATCAAGCGCGAGCAGGCGAGGATATACGGGGTTTCGGAAACGCGCATACTCAACCTCCTCCGGAACGCTTATTCGCAGAACTACCTCTATCTTATAAAGAAGCCGACGGACCAGTACCAGGTGATTCTCGAGACAAGCGACACCACGCGCGAAAATCCCGAGGACCTTTCGCTCCTTTATATAAGGTCTGACGACGGGGCGAACCTCGTGCCTTTGAAGGCGCTCGTGACGTGGAAAAAGACGATGGGGCTTCAGTCGGTCAACCATCTTAATCAGTTCACGAGCGTGACCATTTTCTTTAACTTGAAACCCGGTGTGGCCATAGGCGACGCAACGAATTTCATAAACAGTGCGGCCGCCGAAATAGTGCCGCCGTCGATCAGGGCGAGCCTTCAGGGCGAGGCGCAGACGTTTCAAAGGACGGTGCGCGACCTCACGATACTGATGGGCATCGCGGTATTCGTGATGTACGTGATACTCGCCATACTCTACGAGAGCTACGTGCATCCTATAACCGTGCTCTCGACGCTGCCGACTGCGCTCGTGGGCGGGCTCCTGGCCCTCGTTTTCTTCGGCGAGCAGGCGTCGCTCTATGCTTTCGTGGGCATGTTCATGCTGATGGGCATCGTGAAGAAGAACGGCATCATGATTGTAGACTTCGCGCGGCAGCACGTCGAATCCGGGAGCCCGGCCCTCGAAGCCATACACCAGGCGAGCCTCGAGCGCTTCAGGCCCATACTTATGACCACGCTGGCGGCGGTCATGGGCGCGGTGCCGATAGCGCTCGGATACGGTGCCGACGGGGCGTCGCGACGGCCGCTCGGCCTCGTCATAGTCGGCGGGCTCATAGTCTCGCAGTTCATAACGCTTTACATAACTCCTGTCATATATCTCTACCTCGAAGACTTCCAGGAAAAGGTGCTCGACAGGATTCCGTTCTTCCGCTCGCAGCACACGCGCCCGGGGGCCGAGGCGTCATGATAAACCCGGTATCTCCGAGTTATATGCGTAAAGGCGTTCTTCGCCTTCTTTTCCCCGCGCTTCTGCTCGTGCTCACGGGGTGCATGGTTGGCCCGGATTACAAGAGGCCCGCCGTGGACGTGCCGGAGGAGTACAGGGGCGAGACGGCCGCCGAGGAATCCGCCGCCTCGCTCGCCGACGAGGAGTGGTGGGAGGTTTTTCAGGACCCTGAGCTCACGAGGCTTATAGAGACGGCCATCGAGCAGAACTACGATGTGCAGATAGCGGCGGCGAGGGTGCTCCAGGCGCGGGCTATACTCGGCGTAACGCAGGCCGACCAGTTCCCGACGATTAACGCCACCGGGGGAATTACCAACCAGAGGAGCCCCCGCTTCGGCCCGACGCCCGCGTTCGAGGTGACCGACTACCAGATAGGGCTCGCGGGGCAGTGGACGCTCGACTTCTGGGGTCAGTACCGGAGGGCTACAGAGGCCGCACGGGCACGCCTCCTCGCGAGCGAGTGGGCCGAGAAGGAGGTAGTCTCCGTGCTCGTGGCGAACGTCGCGGCCGCGTACTTTCAGCTCCGGAAGCTCGACCTCGAGCTCGAGATTTCAAAGAACACGCTCGCGTCGCGCGAGGAGTCGCTCGACCTGACGAATATACGCGAAGAGCGCGGGCTCAGCTCGCTGCTGGACGTCCGGCAGGCGGAGCAGCTCGTATATACAGCCTCGACCCGGATACCGGCGCTCGAAAGGGATATAGCGCAGCAGGAGAATTTTCTGAGCACGCTGCTCGGGCAAAACCCCGGCCCGATCGCGCGAGGGCTCACCCTCACGGAGCAGCCCCGTCCGCCCGATATACCCGCCGGTCTTCCGTCGGCGCTGCTCGAAAGGAGACCCGACATAAGGCGCGCCGAGGAAGAGCTCACCGCCGCCAACGCCGACATAGGCGTCGCCAAGGCGGCCTGGTTTCCGCAGATAAACCTCACCGGCAGCGCAGGCTACCAGAGCGACGAGCTTTCGAACCTCTTCACGGGCCCGGCCGGTATATGGAGCGCTGCCGCTGCTTTCGTCCAGCCCATATTCGAGGCCGGGAGGATAAGCTCGAACGTGAGGCTGTCGGAGGCCGAGTATCAGGAAATGATGCTCACGTACCAGCGGACGATACAGGGTGCGTTCCGCGACGTCTCAGATGCGCTCGTCTCTTACAGGAAGAACAGGGAGTTTCGCGTGGAGCAGGAAAAGCTCGTCGAAGCCGCGCGGGACTCCGCCCGTCTTTCAGAGCTCAGGTTCGGGAAGGGGGAGACCGATTACCTCGAAGTCCTCACCAACGAAACGAATTACTTCTCCGCCCAGCTCGAGCTCGCGGAGGCGTACCTCGGCGAGCTTACTGCGCTGGTGGAGGTCTACAGGGCCCTCGGCGGCGGCTGGCAGGAGGACGGCGCTTGAGGCCGTATGGAAAATCCCTTCTCCTTGCCGAATTCTTCGTACTCTTCACGGCCGTCCCCGCTCTCATAGTTTTCCTGAGGGAGCGCTGGCTCATGATCGCGCTTCTCTGGGGCGGGAGCATGCTTGCATACGTCTACCTCAGAAAGACGCGCCGCCCGGACGAAGGGCCCCGGGCTTCTTTCGGGGAAATGATGAAGCGCATACTCCTGAGGTTCGCCGTTATAGCCCCCCTGGTGACGATCCTGGTATGGACCACCGCGCCTGACGATTTTCTCTCCTTCCCGCGCGAGAACCCGCGCATCTGGATTCTGGTGATGGCGCTTTATCCCCTCCTTTCCGTCTGGCCGCAGGAGATTCTCTACAGGGCACTTATATATAAAAGGTATGCGCCTGTTTTCGGCGAGGGCAGGGGGTATTTGATCGCCTCGGCCCTCGCGTTCGGATATATGCATATAATTTTTCTTAACTGGATTGCGGTAGTGATGACGCTTGTCGGCGGATTTATATTCGCCGACAATTACAGGAAGAGACGCTCTCTCGCGCTGGTTTCTATCGAGCATGCCCTCTACGGATGCCTTATTTTCACGGTAGGGCTCGGGAGATTTTTTTACGTCGGGGCGGCGTGGGGTTAGTATTGTCTCCTTTTATATATATGGTACTATTTCTGTTCTCTTAAATCTGTGGTGGGTGTAGCTCAGACCGGTTAGAGCACTGGGTTGTGGCCCCAGAGGTCGCGGGTTCAAATCCCGTCACTCACCCCACTTTTTTCCCGTAATGACAGCCGGTTGCGGGGGTTTTTGAAACCGGCTGCGAAGCGCGGGCGGGCGAGCGAGTGGGTCCATAATGCGTCCATTTTTCCACTCTACTCGTGCTTGCATGGGGAGAGAGGTTGCTTCAATCGGCATCCATTGTAACTCGCATTGTCCAACTGCCTACAATATTGTTTGTATGCTGACAATATTGACAGCATTCCCCAAGTCCTACTTCCATGCTGTCCATCGAAAAATCCGATTTTTATTTAATCCATGAATTACCAGATTGTCCCGGGTTTGTGTTTTAAGGAAGAAAAGCCCTGCTTTGGAAAATAATCTGAACAAAATACAGGCAGCCGTGTTTTTTTATCGGGCATCCAGCCCCCGCATAGGACTTTTATCGTGTGAATCCGGCATCCCTGCATATGCATTTTAAAAATGCTTCGGCTCGGAGGGTCATGCCGTACATGACTGGCACGGCTATTGCAAAACATACACCCTAAGACTCGATCTCTGGATTTCAAAGGTTTAACAATAGTGAAAGAAAGCTTGATAGTAATCGGGAACGGGATGGCCGGCATGAAGGCTCTCGAAGAGCTCCTGATGCGCGTGCCGGATAAATACGATGTAACGGTTTTCGGAGACGAGCCGCACGTAAATTACAACAGGATTATGCTGTCCCCCGTATTGGCGGGGGAAAAGAGCTTCGAAGATATTATTATAAACGACCGTAAGTGGTACGAAGATAACAACGTTACGCTATATACCTCCGAGAAAATCATAGGCATCCGCCGATCCGAGAAAATCGTAGTGAGCGAAAAAGGAAGAGAGCTTCGATACGACGTGCTCTGGCTGGCCACCGGCTCTAAACCTATTCTCCTTCCGCTTCCCGGAAACGATCTGCCCGGGGTTCTCACGTTCCGGGATATGGGCGATGTCGATCAAATGCTCGCCGCGTCGAAAAAGTATCGGGATGCCGTCGTGATCGGCGGAGGGCTCCTGGGGCTCGAGGCCGCTCACGGACTGAATCTGAACGGAATGAACGTCACGATCCTTCACAAGGCCGACTGGCTCATGGAGCGTCAGCTGGATGAATCGGCGGGTTATCTGCTGAAGTCAGAGCTGGAAGAACGCGGCATGACGATATATACGGGGGCCGACACCAAATCGATCCTCGGCGGTGAGCGCGTGGAATCGGTCAGGCTGGTGGACGGTACGGAAATAGAAGCCGATCTCGTGGTTATGGCTGTCGGTATTTATCCGAATACCGAGCTTGCGCAGAGGGCGGAGCTCGAATGCGGCAGGGGCATAAAGGTCAACGATATGCTCCAGACGTCGGACCCGTCAATATACGCTATCGGAGAATGCGCGGAGCACAGGGGTGTTACATATGGCCTCGTCTCGCCGCTCTACGAGATGGGAAGGGTGCTCGCCGCGAATATGAGCGGCGGCGAAAATAAATACAAGGGCTCCGTTACGTTCACCAAGCTCAAGGTGAGCGGGGTAGACGTCTTTTCCGCGGGCAGCATCGAGGAAGGGCCCGAAGTGGAAGACCTCGTTTTCAGAGACGCGAGAAAGGGCCGGTACAAGCGCCTCGTTATATCGGAAGGGAGGCTCGCGGGAGCCGTTTTGTACGGGGACGTGGACGACGGGCCGTGGTACTTTCAGTTAATCAAGGACCGGAACAGGATAGACGATATCAGGGAGCATATAATTTTCGGACAATCGCTCGCAGTCGGAGCCGATTCGACGGACCCTCTTGCCGCCGTTTCCGCACTTTCCGAAGACGCGGAGATCTGCGGGTGTAACGGCGTCTGCAAGGGAGAGATAATTAACAGCATTAAAAAAAATGGCCTTACTTCCGTGGACGACGTCCGCTCTTATACCAAGGCGTCCGCGTCCTGCGGCTCCTGTACGGGACTCGTTCGGCAGATTTTAAAGCTTACCCTCGGGGATTCGTTCGAGGCCCCGGAGTCAACGCCGATGTGCGGCTGTACGGATTATAGCCATGAAGACGTTCGCCATTTGATACTGCTCAAGGAGCTCAAGGTGATCCCCCAGGTAATGCAGGAGCTGGAGTGGAAAACGCCGAACGGCTGCTCCAAATGCAGACCTGCGCTGAATTTCTACCTGCTGTGCGCTTTTCCGGGCGAATATGTCGACGATAATCAATCCCGTTTCATAAATGAACGTGTGCACGCAAACATCCAGAAGGACGGCACATACTCCGTCGTGCCGAGAATGTGGGGCGGGCTTACCACGGCGAAACAGTTAAGGGCTATAGCGGATGTGGTCGAGAAGTTCGAAATCCCGACGGTGAAGATAACTGGGGGGCAGAGGATAGACATGCTGGGGGTGAAAAAGGAGGACCTCCCGGCCGTCTGGAAAGATTTGAACGACGCCGGGATGGTTTCGGAGCACGCCTACGGCAAGGCGCTTCGAACCGTTAAAACCTGCGTGGGGTCGGAGTGGTGCAGGTTCGGAACACAGGCCTCGATGTCCATGGGGATCGACCTCGAGAAGCTAACCTGGGGCTCCTGGATGCCTCATAAATTCAAAATGGCCGTTTCAGGATGTCCGCGCAACTGCGCCGAGGCCACGATCAAGGATTTCGGAATCGTGGCCGTCGATTCCGGGTGGGAGATTTATGTCGGAGGCAACGGGGGCATGAAGGTAAGGGCTAGTGATTTTCTCTGCAAGGCGGAAACCAAAGAGGAAGTAGAGGAGTACTGCCAGGCTTTCATACAGCTCTACCGCGAGGAGGCTCATTATCTCGAACGTACGGCCCCGTGGATCGAAAGGGTAGGGCTCCGGCACATAACCGACCAAATCGTAAACGACAAGGATAAACGGGAACGGCTGGCCGGAAAGTTCAGATTCTCCCAGCAATTTGTACAGAAAGACCCCTGGAGCGAGCGAGCATCCGGAGGGGTGGACATTCACGAATACTCTGCTTTGGCCAAAATAGGATAGGTGTATGAGAAAGAACTGGATTTCGGTAGGACACGTCGATGACATTCCGTTTCTGGGGGCAAGGGTAGTCAAGACGAGATGCGACGACATTGCGGTTTTCAAAACATCGAACGGCTCCATATTCGCCCTGATCGATAAATGCCCTCATAAAGGCGGTCCGCTGTCGCAGGGAATCGTGCACGGAAACTGCGTGAGCTGCCCGCTCCATAACTGGAACATTTCCCTTGAGAGCGGGGAGGCCGTCGGGCCGGACGAGGGCTATACACGTACGATTCGGACCGAGGTCCGTAATGGGCTCATATATATCGAGCTCGATTCAGAATTGGAGGGGCGGGAAATCGAAAGCTGCCCGGTAAATTCTTATGCATAGCGACTTTTTTCCATCCCTGCATTCCGGTGGATTGGATTTAGCGGATCGTGAAATATGAAAGAAACGCTTCGCAGACTCGTCGTAGTGGGTAACGGCATGGCCGGGCAGGCCGCCGTCGAGGAGATTCTCCGGATTCAAAACGACGGCTATGAAATTGTAGTATTCGGGGCCGAACCGTCGCACAGCTATAACAGAATCATGCTGTCCGAAGTTCTCTCCGGCAAGAGGAGCTTCTCGCAGCTCAATACAAAAAACAGGGCATGGTACGAGACAAACCGGATCAGGCTGTTTACGGGATCCCCCGTGACGAGAATCGACACCGAAAGGAAAACGGTTTTCACGGAAAACGGATATTTCTCCGGCTACGACAAGCTCCTGCTGGCTACGGGAAGCGTGCCCTTCATACCGCCTATAAAAGGTGTGGATAAAAAGGGGGTTTATGTATACAGAACCATCGAGGATGTCTGGTCGATGTCCGAGATTTCGCGTTACCGGAAAAACGCGGTCGTTATAGGAGGGGGCCTCCTCGGGCTGGAGGCGGCAAAGGCCCTTAAAGACAACGGGATGGACGTTACGGTCGTTCACCTGACGGAGCACCTTATGGAGCAGCAGCTCGACTACGATTCCGGGATCATACTCCAGATGCTGCTGGAAAAGACGGGCCTCGAATTCAGAATGAACGCCGTCACTCAGGAGGTACTCGGAGAAGATTCGGTTACGGGGATAAAGCTCCAGTCCGGGGAAGTGGTCGAAGCGGCCATGCTCCTCATTTGCACGGGGATAAGGCCCAATACCGAGCTCGCCGGGAATGCCGGGATAATGGTCAGGCGAGGCATAGTCGTGAACGATTTTCTGGAAACGAGCCGCGAAGATATTTATGCAATAGGGGAATGCGTCGAGCACAGGGGCATGGTTTACGGACTTTTCGAGCCCCTGACCGAACAGGCCCGTGTCGTCGCGGATTCGCTTGTCGGAAGCGGCTTGAGAACCTTCGAGGAATCGCCTCTCAGCGCCGTATTGAAAATTGCGGGTATCAACCTCGTTTCCATCGGCAACCATGCGGGCGGGGATGATTGCGAAGACCTGATATATTCGGATCCCGCAATCGGCATTTACAAGAAAATCGTGCTGAAAGAAAACAGGATTGAAGGTGCGATATTCCTTGGCGATACGACCCAATACCGGGACATCTATGACCTGTTGAGGAGTAACGCGGTAATCAACGGAAAGAGGCAGAACCTCTTGCTCGGCGGCGGTTAGCAATATATTCACTTGGAGTCGGCAAAATTGAGCTCAATGAATTTGCGTGAGCACAAAACTGTATGTCCCTATTGCGGGGTCGGCTGCGGCGTCATACTGCAAACGGGAAATGGCAGAGTGACGGGAGTCAGGGGAGACCCTTCACATCCCTCCAACCGCGGGAAGCTTTGCTCGAAAGGCCTTAACCTGCACAATACGATCCACCTCCGCGACCGCGTCAGGCATCCGCTCATAAGGGATTCCAAGGAATCCGCCTTCACATCGACGACGTGGGACAACGCGCTCGGAACGATAGCGGATAAATTCAACTCCCTGCTCGAAGAATACGGTCCGGAGTCGATTGCGTTCTATGTATCCGGGCAGCTCCTGACAGAGGATTACTACGTCGTAAACAAACTCTCCAAGGGCTTCCTCAAGGTTAACAATATCGATTCCAATTCCAGGCTTTGCATGTCCTCCGCCGTCATGGGTTACAGAAGGGCCTTCGGCGTCGACGCGCCGCCGTGCTCTTACGAAGACCTCCGGCATACGGACTGCGTTTTCATCATTGGCTCGAACATGGCTTATTGCCACCCGGTCGTTTTCATGCAGCTCGCGGAAGAAAAGGAAAAAAAAGGAGACGCTCTCAAGATAATAGTGGCCGATCCGCGCAAAACATCGACGGCCGGTATAGCGGATATTTTCATCCCGCTCGAGCCCGGGACGGACGTGGCCCTTCTGAATTCAATGGCGCATGTGCTGATCGAGCATGGCCTGGTCGATTATGAATACATAAACTCGTACACCGAAGGATTCGACGCGCTAAAGGAATGCGTTAAGTCATACCCCCCGGAAAAAGTATCCGGCATCTGCGGAATACCGGCCGATCTCATTATCGAAACCGCGCTTACATTCGGAAGGTCCCGGGCGGCCATGACCTTCTGGGCGATGGGGCTTAACCAGAGCAGCTCGGGCACGGATAAAAACAACGCCCTTCTGAACCTGTCCATAATGACCGGGAATATAGGCAAACCGGGGGCAGGCCCGTTTTCTCTCACGGGGCAGGCCAATGCCATGGGCGGCAGGGAGACGGGGGGACTCGCGAATATACTTCCGGGCCACAGGTACGTGGCGAACGAAAAACACCGGAGGGAAGTCGCAGGTGTGTGGGGAGTCGAAGAGCTGTCTCCGGCCGTGGGTCTTACGGCGGTCGATATATACGATGAAATGGAAAAAGGCGTCGTCAAGGCCGTGTGGATAATATGCACGAATCCCGTCGTGTCGCTTCCCAACGGCTCGAAGGTCGAGAGGGCGCTTAAAAAAGCCGGGCTCGTAGTCGTACAGGATATTTTTCATCCGACCGATACCTCCGTATATGCCGACATCGTGCTGCCGGCCGCGGGGTTCAGTGAGAAAGAAGGGACGATGACGAACCAGGAAAGAAGGATCGCTTATATATCTAAAGCGGTTGAGCCGCCTGGGGAGGCCCTCCCGGACTGGCGGATTTTCACGCTGTTCGCACGGAAAATCGGGCTCAGGGAGTACTTCGACTACGAAAAAGCGGAGGACATTTTCGAGGAATATAAAAAACTGAATAAAGGGCGGGATGTCGATATCTCGGGCGTCACTTACGAGAGACTTAAAAATGAGGGCCCGCTTCAATGGCCCTGTCCAGAGGCCGGACATCCCGGTACGCCGAGATTATATACGGAAGGAAAATTTCATACTGATTCAGGGAAAGCGCGGTTCATATCTGCGGAATATATCTCCCAGAAAGAGGCGACGGACGACGAATATCCGCTCGTTTTAACTACGGGGCGGATCAGGGATCAGTGGCATACCATGACCAAGACGGGCAAGGTGGAGAGCCTCATGATGAGCGAGCCCGAGCCTGTTCTGGATATAAACCCCGCAGATGCGGAGCGGTACGGGCTGAAAGACGGCGAGCTCACGCTGCTCGAATCGAGAAGGGGAAAAGCGGTGCTGAAATGCAGCCTGACGGACAAGATAAAACGGGGAAGCGTTTTCATGCCCTTTCACTGGGGGAGACTCATGGGGGAGAGCGGCAGGGCCAACCTGTTGACGGTCGAAGAGACAGATCGTCTGTCGCACCAGCCCGAGTTCAAGGCGTGCGCAGTCAGGGTGAGCAAGAAATTTTTCGACGACGAGCTCGACATCGTAATTATCGGAGACGATTCATACTCGAACGAGCTCGCGCTCAGGATATCCGGCTTAAACGCCAATGCGAACGTTACCATTCTCGGCATGTCCGGCAATGCCCCAAACGGCAGCGTCAAACAGTCTCCCGTGGATATAGATATAAAAGACAGAAAAATCCGGCTTGCCGACGGCTCGTTTTTCTATTACGACAAGCTCGTGTTCGCGCCCGGGAACAAGACGTATCTTCCCTCGATCAAGGGTCTTTCATGCATGGGTATCAGGGTGTTCGATTCCTTCAATGACGCGAAGATGCATATTGCACGGGAGCATGTCCTGGGGAAGGCGGTTGTAGTCGGGACGAAGCCCTTCTCGCTCGAAACAGCGGAATTCCTGAAAATGCGCGGCGCGGAAGAGGTCAGTTTTATAAGCCCGAGGAATATACTGCTCGATAAATACGTCGACTACCTCGGTTCCCGGCTCCTTTATAAAAAACTGAGGAAAAAGGGGATTAACATCATCCTCGGGGCCGAAATCGGCGAAATAACAGCGTCGGATAACAATAAATTTCTCGTCACGGCAAACGGCGTAGAGATTGAGGCAGACCTCGTTTTCGTCGAATCCGTAACACGGCCCGACCTCGATGTGGCGCTCAGGACAGGTCTTCTCGTAAACAGGGGCATATGCGCGGGGGAGCATCTGGAGACCAATCTGCCGGACGTCTATACGATGGGCAGGGCCGCCGAGGTGAAGGGAGTCATGGCGGAAGACAGTGAGCTGCTCGATCTTCAGTCGGAGGTGCTGTCGAGGTGTCTCTGCGGCGATCCTACCGCGCGCTACGACCAGACGATGGATGCGAACCGCTTCACCCTTCTCGGGCTCGATATAGTTACCTTCGGGCAATTCAACGCCGACGACGAAAGGACCAACGTGATCAGCTACCTGGATAAATCGCAGGCCGTTTATAAAAAAATAGTGATACGGGATAACAGGATAGCGGGCGGGCTGTACATGGGCGATGTGACGGGGGCCGAGGAAGTGCTGAGGCTCGCGAGAGAAAAATCGGATATCAGCAAGTACAGGGACACACTGCTCTCGGGGAAATTCAAGGAAAAGCTCCCGACCGGCAGAGTGGTTTGCTCGTGCATGTCCGTCACGGAATTTGAAATAAAACAGGCCGTGAAAAACGGCGCATCCAGCGTGGAGGCCCTGAAAGACAGGCTCAAGGTAGCGGTCACGTGCGGCTCCTGTCTCGAAGAGGTAAAGGAGCTGTTTGCGGAATGCAGGGCGGCCCGGTAAGGAGGTTCGGAATTGCTTAAAGATTCGTTCGGAAGAGTTATCGATAACCTCAGGATATCCGTTACGGACCGCTGCAATTTCAGATGCGTTTACTGCATGCCCGCCCGTGGTATGAAGTGGCTCGATAAAAAAAATATACTGAGCTTCGAGGAGATATTCAGGATCACCAATATTTTCTCGGAGCTGGGAATAACCGGGCTACGTCTCACGGGCGGAGAGCCGCTTATCAGAAAGGAGCTAAGCAGCCTGGTCGGCATGCTGAGAGACATTGAAAAAATAGAAGACATCTCGCTCACGACGAACGGTTATTTCCTTAACGAGCAGGCTGCCGCTTTATACCGTGCCGGCTTAAAAAGGATTAATATCAGCCTGGACTCGCTGTATTCGGGAAGCTTCGGCACAGTGACCAGGAGGGACTATTACGAAGATGTCAGGAAGGGCATTGCGAGGGCGGTCGAAGTCGGCATGAACCCCGTGAAAATCAACGTCGTTCTTATAAGGGGTTTTAACGATAATGAAATTCTCGATTTCGCCGAGCTCGGAAGAAAGAACAACTTCGTCATACGATTCATAGAGTTCATGCCGTTAGGCAGTGACGACAAATGGAATGTCCAGAAAGTCGTCAGGTCGGACGAGATCAGAAGGACTATCGAGAGCGGATTCGGGATGAGGCTCATACCCGATTCCGAAGGTAGGAAAACCCGGCCCGCCGATGTTTTCAGATTCGAAGACGGCGTCGGGCGTATCGGATTTATCAGCTCCGTATCGGAGCCTTTCTGCGAGCATTGCAACCGCGTGAGAATCACTTCCGACGGAAAGCTGAGGACCTGCCTCTTCTCGCATACGGAAACAGACCTGATGAAGCCGTTGAGGGAAGGGGCTCGGGACGCCGAAATCATGGAGCTTATTATCGAAGCTGTATCGAAGAAGGAAAGGGGGCACATGATTAACCGGCCCGGCTTTTTGCGCCCCGAAAGGACCATGTCGCAGATAGGCGGGTAGAGAACACTTGTGACTGGAATGATCGATTATACAAGAGCCGCTATTGAGTCCGGGATAAGAATCGACAGGAACGAACTCTCCGGATCGATCTGCGCTGTTAAAGGCGGATACGCGTATGCGCTTCCGGCCGGCACGTTGATTTATTATTCGGAACCATACATCAGCGGGAGGTTTTTGTAGCAAGAAATGACAATTAATGTCCTCTTATTCGGCAGGCTGGCTTCTATTACGGAGAATAAAGTTATATCCGCCGTCATTGACGATGGAGACTGCAGTGTCGCGCGTCTGCTGGACATTATATATTCACGTTACCCCGCTCTCAGGCACGAAAAATTCAGGGTCGTCAGGAACCACGATATAGCCGACGATAACGACACCGTAAGCGCGTCCGATGAAATCGCTCTTTTGCCTCCCGTGTCGGGTGGCGGTTACTCCTACCTGACATGGGAGCCGGTCGACACCGCTTTCCTCGAAAGCCTTTCGAGGCGGCAGCCTGCCGGCACGGGATCGGTGATTACGTTTAAAGGAGTCGTGAGAAACGACCGGTTCATCGCCCGCACGGATAATGAAGTCAGAATAAAAAGAGTGTCGTCAATATACTATTCCGCGTACGAGAGCCTGGCCGAGAAAGAGATAAATCAGATTGTTGTATCCGCCGTCGAACGGTTCGGACTGAACGGTGTCATTATCAAACACAGGCTGGGGGATGTGAAGGTTGGTGAGACAGCCTTCTTTGTCAGCGTGGAGTCCGGTCATAGAAAAGAGGGCCTGAGCGGCATAGATTTCATTATCGACGAAGTTAAATCCAGAGCTCCTATCTGGAAGCTTGAAAGGTTTGAAGATGGATCCGAGAGCTGGAAAGAAGGGCAATTGATTGAGGCCCCTTCCCCGGATCGTGACCTTAAAAGGCCGGATGAAGCGCGCCGGTCGGGGCACGGGGTCCCGGAGAACAGGTGTTGTCAGGAAGCTGCAGAAAAAATATCTCATAATGAAGGGGAGATCGAAGATGTCACGACATACGAAATTAAACAAGATCGAGATAATAAAGCAGGAAAAGGACGGTCTCGATATCGGCGCCGAAATTGAAAGACTTGCCCTGGATGGATTTCACTCGATCACACAGGATGATCTGGAGAGGCTGAAATGGATAGGCGTATTCTTCAGAAAGCACACCCCGGGATTCTTCATGATAAGGGTCAGGATACCGAACGGTATCCTGAACTCGGACCAATTCAAAACAATATCGTGGATCGTGAATAATATGGGCCGCGGTACGACCGACATCACGACCAGGCAGCAAATTCAGCTGAGATGGATAAAGACGGACGATATCCCCCAGGTCCTGAAGCTTCTCAATAACGCCGATCTGCTTACTCTACAGACCGGGATGGACAATATAAGGAATGTCGTAGGCTGCCCAGTGTCCGGGATCTCGAGGACCGAGCTTTTCGAAGCTTCTACGGTCGTAAGACGGTTTAACGAGCTTTTTGTCGGCAACAAGGAGTACACGAACCTTCCGAGAAAAATGAATGTAACTATCACGGCGTGCATGGAAAATTGTACAAATACCGGGACACAGGATATCGCGCTCGTTCCGGCCGAAAAAATAATAAACGGCTCGCCCAAATACGGTTTCAATATACTGATAGGGGGCAAGAATGGATCGGGCGGGTTAAAAACCGCCCAGGCCCTGGATGTGTTCGTAACGCCTGAAGAGGCCCCCGAGGTATGTAAAACAATCGTAATAATATATCGCGACAACGGAAGGAGAGACGCGAGAAACAAAGCGAGATTATTTTTCCTTATCGAAGAATGGGGAATGGAAAAATTCAGGGAAGCCCTGGAAACGAGCCTGGGCAGGCCGCTCATGAATGCCGGTACGAATAAGTGTTATAACATGGATACCGACCATATCGGCGTTTTCCCGCAGAACAACGCACAGCTCAATTATATCGGCCTGAAAGTGCCTGTCGGGAGATTGACGGGTGAACAAATGTACGAGCTGGCCCACCTCGCCGATATTTACGGTGACGGTGAAATAAGATTGACCACTCAACAGAATGTCATCATTCCGAATGTGCCGGATCGTAACGTGAACCGAATACTATCGGAAAAATTGCTGCAGGAGCTAACCCCGTATCCTTCTCCGATAATGCGGGGCATAACGAGCTGTTCCGGGATCGAGTACTGCAACATGGCGTTAATAGAAACCAAGAACAGGGCGCTGCAAATTGGAAAGGAGCTCGAAGAGAGGCTGCCCAATTTTCATCCGAAGAGTATTAACTGGTCGGGATGCCCGTCGGGCTGCGGGAACCATACGGTAGCCGAGATCGGCCTCCTTGGCAAGAAGATAAAAGTGGATGGCGAACTGGTGGATGCAGTGGATGTATTCATAGGGGGCGAATCCGGAGCCAAGGCCAAGCCCAGCATCAAAATTATGGAAAACGTCCCTTGCGGCGAACTGACATATATACTGGAGAGCCTCGTTCAATTTGGTGCATTCGATAAATTCAGAAAGCAGTTGGACAAGTTGATCTATCCCGACAACCCCGAGCCTTCCGTCATTGAAACGGCGGAGAAGAAGGCCGGAGACTTGATATACAAAGACGAAATCGTCGAGGGGACAGGCAAACCCATAATCATAGAGGGAAAGGAGATAGCCGTCTTCAAGCTGAAGGGCGAGCTATATGCCACAGACAATCAGTGCCCTCACCAGGGTAATCCCTTGTCGGCGGGGGCGCTGCTCGGGGACGATATAATCTGTCCGGGTCACGGGAACAGGTTCAATATTAAAACCGGAAAGTGTCATACCGATTCTTCTCTCAGCATTAAAACCTACAGGCTGGTTCCCAATGGAAAGGGATATACCGTCTCCGAATAGGTGAGCACCGGGTATTAACGCTTACAACTTTGTAAATACTGTTACATATTTGAGAGCATTCCCGGGCGGTATTCCGGATATCCTTCCGCTTGTCTGCATTGTCTAATAGTATCAGCCGCTTACAATAGCCGGCTCCCTCTATTTAATTTGGCACGGCCCTTGCGCATATAACTCCATACTCGTATATGCATCCCAAGGAGGTTAGCCAAGTGGAGATTAAAAATCAGGCAACGCGCATAAAATTATTCAGCTTCAGCACGCCGCAAATGCGGGCCTTTCATCTGACCTGGTTTGCATTCTTTCTATGTTTCTTTGGATGGTTCGGTATTGCGCCCCTTATGGCGGTCGTCAGGGAAGATCTCGGTCTTACCAAAACACAGATCGGAGATACAATCATCGCATCGGTGGCGATAACGATATTGTTTCGTTTAATCGTGGGCAGGCTTTGTGACAGATTCGGGCCGAGACTCACATATACATGGCTTTTAATTCTGGGTTCATTCCCGGTGATGGGTATCGGGTTCTCCCGGAATTACGAGACCTTTCTGTTATTCCGACTCGCCATAGGAACGATTGGAGCTTCTTTCGTCATCACTCAATACCATACGTCGATTATGTTCGCTCCAAATATTGTCGGCACGGCCAATGCAACCACGGCCGGATGGGGAAACCTCGGAGGGGGCGTCACTCAGATTGTAATGCCCCTTATATTCGCCTTCATGATATCGCTGGGCGCCAATCAGCTCCTCGGCTGGCGCCTGGCGATGATAGCCCCCGGCGTAATCCTGTTTCTAACCGGAATTGCATACTACTATCTGACCCAGGATGCCCCGGACGGTAATTTCAACGAGCTAAGAAAAAGGGGTGAGCTCCCGCCGGTGACCGACAAGGAAGAAGGTTCTTTTTTCCTCGCCGCCAAAGACGTACGCGTATGGGCACTATTTGTTATTTATGCGGCTTGTTTCGGGGTGGAGCTTACTATTAACAATGTAGCCGCATTATATTTTTTCGATAGATTTGAGCTCGGCCTCGGAGCGGCGGGTCTTATCGCGAGCCTTTTCGGGCTCATGAATATATTCGCAAGGACGCTGGGCGGCGTATTCTCGGACAAATTCGCGAAGGGCTACGGACTTTCAGGACGAGTCAAGCTCCTGCTGTGCGTGCTCCTTCTTGAAAGCATCGCTTTAATCGTATTCTCGCAAATGTCCGTGCTGATACTCGCTGTGATTTCCATGGTTATATTCAGCCTGTTCGTCCAGATGGCCGAGGGAGCGACATTCGGAGTAGTGCCTTTCATTAACAAAAAAGCGCTTGGCTCGGTGGCGGGCATTGTCGGAGCAGGGGGTAATGCCGGTGCCGTTGCCGCGGGATTCCTGTTCAGGTCCGAAGGCCTTACCACACAGGAAGCCCTGATGTATCTCGGTATTTTTGTTCTTATTGCTTCCTCGTTCGCCTTTTTGGTAAGATTCTCTCCAGAGGTGCAGGCCCTCGAGGCCAAGGCCTTTGAAGAGGCGCAGTCCGATAAAACTGCGCTGCTGGGGTCTTAGTCTTCGATATTCGATTGTATTTCGTTCCGGGATGATGGAGGGTGTAAATTGAGAAACATTAGAAACTCAATTTGTCTGATAATCCTCGTAGCTGCCCCGTGTGTTGACACGAGCTACGGTGAAAGTTTTTCGGAAAACCTCGAAAATCATGTAAGCGGCGGCGTTAATGTTCTTCTCAGGAATGAGCTCTGGAACACTTTTCAGGTCGAGGGAACCGATACCGACAGGACCTACGATTTTTTTCTCGTAAGGGCCAGGGCGTATGTGAATTTCGAATGGGAGAACCTATCCATATACGTAATGGGTCAGGGCGTTAAAGCTTTCAATCTTCCGGAAAATGCCGCTTTCGGTCCGGGAATGCTTTATTACGATGCGAGCGACCGAAAGACGGCCCCGGGTAATTTTCAATTCGTTGAGGCATATATTCATCTGAAGAATCTCGATGGATTTTTCCTCAAAGGGGGCAGAATCGGCTATAAGGACGGGGGGCAGGTGCTATACGAAGACGCCCAAAAACTAAACTGGATTATCAAGGAGAGGCTATCCGAAAGACTCATAGGAAACTGGGACTGGACGCTCATCGGAAGAAGATTCGACGGGGGGAGCGCGGGCTACGAGAATAACAATTTCAACCTCGACCTCATGGGAGCCAACGTGACCTTCGGGGGCTTCGATATCGACGACGGTTTGTGGAAAGACCTCGATACCGTTCTGGTTTTGGGCGGCGCTTTTACATTGAAAAAAGATGCGCTTTTACCGAACACCCAGTTTCAGATATTCAACTACTATTACTTCGACGACAGAGCTCCCGCACGGAATCTGGCCGGCGGAGACCTCAATATCAGTACCACGGGCGTGAACATGGCTGGGGCGTACCCCGCCGGCCCGGGTGAGTTTGACGCTATGCTCTGGTTCGCGTTTCAGCTCGGTGATTTCGGGGCCCTCGACCAGAGGGCGTTCGCTTTCATTGCCGAGGGCGGGTACCAGTTCACCGCGGCCCCCTGGAGCCCGTGGATAAGAGCAGGCCTTGCTTACGCATCGGGGGACGGCAATCCCGGCGACTCTGATTACGGCACGTTCTTTAATATGGTGCCCACTAATCACAAATGGTACGGATATGTAGACGCGAATGCCTTCAGTAACCTCGTGGACGTCTACACTCAGTTGCTCCTGAAACCCCACAAGAGAGTGAATCTCGGGCTGAACGGACACCTGTTCTGGCTCGCCTCGGATGACGAGGTCTGGATAGGGGGCTCGGGACCGTTCAACGATTCGGCGTTCGGTTACCAGTTCAGAAGTCCGCAGGAAGGAAATGACATCGAGAGCTTTTTGGGCGGGGAAGTGGACGTCACCCTTACCCTGAAAGCGCTCGATTATCTGGATTTACAGATCGGTTATTCGCATTTCTTCGGGGGCAAAGGCGTGGAGGCGGTATACAATGGCCAGGACCAGCTGGACTGGTTTTATGCCCAGGCTACGGTCGCGTTCGATCTCGGCAAGTAATGCCTCTACGGATAATTCGGGTAAACGGTATGGGAGGTATAATACCACTTCTATGAGCGAGCGAATTTCGGGCATTATACTGGCAGGCGGTAATTCCCGCAGAATGGGCCGCGACAAGAGGTTTCTTGAATCTCGCGGGACAAGTTTCCTGGAGATCGCCGTAAACCGCCTGGGTAAAGTGACGGACGAAGTAATAGTCGTAACTGCCGCCCCCGAGGAGCTCGGACTGGAAGGCGTAAAACTCGTTGCCGATATAAAACCGGGATTCGGTCCGATGATGGGCATCTACACCGGCCTTACTACAATGAACTGCGAGAGGGCGGTTGTAAATCCGGTGGATGTCCCGCATCTTGCGGGGGATCTGCTGAGCCATATGATCGAGCTCTCGGAAGGCTTCGATATCGTAATGCCGGAGCGCGCGGGCAGGCTCGAGCCGCTCGTCGCCGTTTATTCGAAAAATGTGATACCGGTCATGCGCGGGCTGTTCGAAAGCGGAGAAAAAGCTGCGCCACACATTGTGGTATCCCCGGAATACGGTCTCGAAGTGAGAATAATCTCCGAAACGGAGATATCGGATTTCGGCGACCCGGACTTCTTGTTCAAGAACTACAACTCGCCGGAGGACCTCGGTTTAATAAGAAGCTGTTAACCATAATATATGAAAGACATCAGCGATAAGATAGATACACTGAGGATTGCCAGGGCGAGGGGAGCGGTAAAGGCCGGGGAAGAAGCCATACGGCTTGTCGAGACCGGCTCCGTCGCCAAGGGTAATGTCTTCGAAATGGCGCGCACGGCCGGGATCATGGCCGCGAAGAAGACCCCGGAGCTTATACCCCTTTGCCATCCGCTGCCGATAGACACGGTCACTGTCGATTTTCATATATCGGGAGGCGAGATAGTGGTAGAGGCGTCCGTAAAGGCCATGTGGAAGACGGGCGTCGAGATGGAAGCGTTGACTGCGGTGTCGGTCGCTTGCCTCACCATTTACGACATGCTGAAGCCGCACGACAAGGGGCTCGAAATCAGCGGGGTGAAGCTGATCGAAAAGAGGGGAGGGAAGACCGACTTTCTGGAGAATTATAAAGAGCCGCTCGGAATCGCCGTGCTCGTTCTGTCCGACAGTGTCGCGGCGGGTAAAAAGGAAGACAGGTCCGGGAAGATAATTGTGGACAGGCTAAAGAACCTTCCGGTCGAGATCGTTACATATGAAATTCTGCCCGACGAGCTCGATATTATTAAGAACAGGCTCTTGGAGCTCGCCGGCAGCGGATCGATCGACCTGATACTCACCACCGGAGGGACGGGTCTCAGCCCGCGGGACGTTACCGTCGAGGCGACTAAAGAAATAATCGAAAGGGAAGTGCCGGGCATCTCGGAGGCTGTAAGAAGCCACGGATTCAGGAGGACTCCCTATGCCATGCTGTCCCGTGGCATAGCCGGAGTCAGGGGCGAAACGATTATAATAAACCTGCCCGGCAGCTCACGCGGCGCGGCGGAATCCATGGATGCCCTCTTCCCGTGGGTCCTCCATTCTTTCCGTATACTCCGAAGCGGCGGTCACCCGCAAAACGATACAGGGGGCTAGATTGGTATCCACGGACGAAGCCGTAGAGCTGATACTGAAGGAAACGAGCACGGCTCGTTCCGTCGCCGTTCCATTGGAAGAATCGGTGGGGCTTGTACTGTGCCGCGAAATAAATAGCCCGGTGAACCTGCCTCTTTTCACGAACTCTGCCATGGACGGATATGCGCTCAGGTCCGCCGATACGGCAGGGGCTTCCGGCACCGTCCCCGTCTTACTGGATGTGGTTGCCACAATCAAGGCCGGGGAACGCGCTGCGCTGCGTATCGAGAGCGGGCAGGCGGCGAAGATTATGACGGGCGCGGCCGTTCCCGAAGGGGCCGATTCGGTCGTGAGGATAGAAGACGCTGCGGAGACTGACGGGCGCTTGAGCATAAGCTCTGAAATAGAGAAAAGCGCGAACGTAAGATTCGAAGGGGAGGAAATAAAGAAAGGAGAAACCGCTCTCCCGGCCGGGGTGTTGATATCCCCTGCGGTCGTCGGTTTTTTAAGGGAGCTCGGTATCGAATATGTAGAAGCATACGGGCCTCCCCGGGTCTCCCTGGTTGTTACAGGCGAGGAGCTTGCACACCGGGATGAAGACGTGGAGCGGGGTAAAATAAGGGACTCCAACTCGGCTATGCTGAAGGCGGCTCTTTCTAGGGACGCTGCCGATATTATATCCGCGGTTACCGTTTCGGATAATAAAACCGGGATTCTAAGCGCCGTAAGTTCGGCTATCGAATCGTCTGATATATTGATTACAACCGGCGGCGTGTCCGTAGGGGATTATGACTATGTAAAAGAGGTGTTCTCTTCGCTCGGTGTCAGGCGAATATTCTGGGGTATAGCTCAAAGGCCGGGCGGGCCGATGTTCTTCGGTAAAAAGGGTGAGACGCTCATTTTCGGCCTGCCCGGCAATCCTGCATCATCGCTCGTTTGTTATTACGAGTACGTAAGGCCTGCCCTTCGTTCGATGATGGGGAAAAAGGATATATTCCTCGGAGAGGAAAGCGCTCGCTTGTTGAACCCGGTCAGCAAAAAGGCCGGAAAGAAGTTCTTCTTAAGAGGGTATGCCGGAACGGAGAACGGGAAAAGATTCGTAAGCACGACGGGCGGGCAGGGGTCTCACATGCTTAAATCTTTTGCGCTTTCGAATTGCCTGGTTGTATTATCTGAGGAGGATACCGACAAGTCGGAGCATTCTTTGGTAAGAATTCATAATTTGCCTGAAATGTAGCTTAGGTATCCTGCCACGGTTTCTCAACAGAAATACCGTATTTGTTGATTCTGTAGTCCAGTTGCCTCGTGGTTATACCGATAAGCCTGGCAGCCCTTGATTTTACCCAGCCGCATTTCTTAAGGGCATTCAGTATCTGCTCGACTTCCATGACTTCGATACTTTTAGTCAGCGATTTATCCTCGGGATTTTTAGGAGGCGGCTCGTTTGGGGTTTTGTGCGCCGGCGCCGGTTTGTTTAAAGATTTATAAGCCCTGATTATTTCATACGGAAGGTCGTCCCTGGTCGCCAGATTGTTGTCGCTCATGATAACCATTCTTTCGACGCAGTTCTCGAGCTCTCTGACATTGCCGGGCCAGTCGTACTTAAGAATATATTCCATGACTCCCTCTGATAATTTAACCTTCGTCGAATTTTCCTTATTGTATTTGAGTAAAAAATGATCTATCAGGAGCGGTATATCTTCTTTTCGCTTACGAAGCGGAGGGAGGACTATAGGGACGACATTGATCCGGTAATATAAATCTTCCCTGAAATTTCCTTTGCTTATCTCCGTCTCCAGATCGCGGTTCGTAGCGGTGATTATTCGTACATCGACGGGTAGCGGTTTCGAGCCGCCCACTTTGTCCAGGCTCTTTTCCTGCAGCACCCTCAGAAGCTTAAGTTGTGTGGATACCGGCAAGTCACCGATCTCGTCGAGGAATATGGTTCCTCTATGGGCGAGCTCGAACTTGCCTTTCTTCTCTCCGTACGCACCGGTGAACGACCCTTTCACGTGACCGAAGAGCTCAGATTCCAGAAGCGATTCAGGGATCGCCGTGCAGTTCAGCATGATAAAAGGTCCGTTCGATCTGCTGCTGTTATAATGAATCGCCTTTGCGACAAGCTCCTTCCCCGTCCCGCTCTCGCCCCTTATGAGCACCGTGGCGCTGCTGGCGGCAACGCGCTTGATTGTTTGGTATGTCTGGATCATTATCTCGCTCTGACCCACGATATTAAACATCTTGTGCTTGCTTGTAAGAGCCTGCTGAAGGTGCGCCCTTTCTTCGCGCAGCTTTTGTTTCTCTTCGGTTATTTTATTGCTGATTTCGATGGTCTGTCCTATTAATGATCCGGCCATTATCAGGAAGGAAATTGCGTCGTTTATCGATATAGAGTCTTTTTCCCTTTTGTATATTACGCTCAGTGTTCCCGTTATGTTTTCATGACCTTTAATCGGAACGCACAGTAAAGAGAACCTGGCAATAGTATCGTCATCGAATCGCATCCCTTTCCACAATGACGGCTCGTCCCTTATATCCGGTATCACGATCGGAGAGCCGGTTTTGAAAACTTTACCTACGATACCCTCGCCGGATTTGAACCTTGTCTGGTTTTTGACGTCCACACCGAGAGACACCGCCGTGTAGAGCTCGTTCGAATGCTTGTCGTAAAGGACGATAGTGCCGTTCCTCATGCCCAGGAATTTATCCAGTACGTTAATTACGGAATTGAGAGAATGATGCAGATTGAGGGTGGACGTCAGTATCTTGCCGATTTCATATATCGTTGTCAGCTCGAGCGATGCTTTTGTATTCTCAACCATCTGTTCCGCCTTCGAAATAGAGAATCCCTTATATACAAATTGTGCAATTTGCGTGCCAGAATGTCTGGTTATAAGCCACCGTGATTATAGTAGTAGATATCTTTTGAGAGGGCTGTAATGCCCACATATTAGGCATCGGAAAAATATTATAGGCATTTTTAGAAATGAGCCGGGGGTCGTTTCGAGGATTTATGAACAAAGTAATCGCACCTCGATGTGCGTGAACGGCACGGAAATTCCGCCTGCCTCTGGGGCTAATGCAATGAACCACGATTAAAAACAGTTTCTCCAGGATTATTACGTCCAGTTATCATTACTATCAATCAGGCATACTAAAACGGGAAATCCGGTCACGGCAGGTTGCATGACCGTTATGGAGGATCATATGTCGCAGGAAAAAAAGCCGGCCGCAATCGATGCGCACGATGCGCCGCTCCGTATAAAGCCGACCAACTATCCCGAGCCGTTCGCTTCGCGTATGGCGGGCAGGGAGAAGCGCCCGCTGGGCGATCTCTTCGGGATTACCAATTTCGGCGTCAACCTGACGCGGCTGAAGCCGGGGGCGATGTCGTCGATACGGCACTGCCATTCGAAGCAGGACGAGTTTATATACGTGCTGGGCGGAGCTCCGACGCTGCACACCGACGAAGGCCGCACCGTTCTCTCCCCGGGAATGTGCGCCGGATTCGAGGCAGGCGACGGTAACGGCCATCACCTCGTCAACGAAACCGGCGAGGATGTGTTCTACCTCGAAATCGGCGACAGAGCCCCCGGGGATGAGGTGCGCTACCCGGACGACGATCTCCAGGCGCTGCTCGTGGAGGGCAAATGGAAATTCGTTCATAAAGACGGAACGGCTTACTGATATATAACAGCGTCGAGGTGACTAAACCCGGGTAAAAACTGATGCCGTACCTTTCTGTCGGGTAGGGTGGAAGGATTATCCCGATATCCGCGTCGCCGTCCGGTTACCTCACCCTCTCGGAAAGCGCGGTAGTAAGCCGCTTGTGGGCCTCGGACCTGTCCGCTTTATCCAAATGAACGTCGAGTATGTAGAAATTTTTAGTGTCCTTAATGGCCGTGGCGAGCGCTTCCTGAAGCTCGTCCTCGGTGTGTACGTCGAAGCCGACGCCCTTATTCAGAACGCCGGGTATACGGCTGTGTCTCCAGGGGTGTATGTCGTTGAATGTACCGTCCAGCATGGGCCGCTCGGTGCCGTAGCCTTCATTGTTGAACACGACGACAATCGGGTTCTGGCCGAACCTGGCTATTGTCGAAAGCTCCATGCCGGTCATCTGAAAGGCGCCGTCGCCGACGAGAACGAGCGGCCGGAGGTCGGGCCTCGCCATCTGCACTCCGAGGCTCGCCGGCACGGCGAAACCGAGCGAGCAGTAATAAGCGGGGCACAAAAATTCCGTCTCCATCTGGATGACCATGTCCAGGGCCCCGAGCATGGCGTCGCCCGGGTCGGCTATTACGACCGTCTTTTCGCCGAGACAGGAATTGAGTGTTTTGAACAGGTAGCTCACGCTTATTTTCTTTCCCTTCACCGGCTTCGGGCGTTTCGGCAAGGGAGGATTCGGTATCCTCGCATTTTTCCTCCGCTTTATGCCTCCCTTTAAAAGGCCGTCCATGAAGTCGTGAATGCTTACTTCTTCATATGCGTGATGTCTGATCGCTATCCCCTCGCTCGTGGCGCAGATCGAGTGGGCTCTGTCGATGTTCGCCGTATAAATCCCGAGGTTGACGTCGGTCATAAATGTGCCGAGGAGGATCATGCAGTCGCTCGACTCCACGTATTGACGGACGGCCTCCCTCCCCATCGCCCCTTCGTAGACGCCCATGCAAAGCGGGTGGGTCTCGCTTATAACCGACTTGCCCAGTATCGTCGTCGCGAGAGGGATGTTCGTTTTGCCGAGGAGCTCGAGAAGCCTGTCCTGAAGGCCGAACCTGTGTATTTCGACGCCTGCGATTATTACCGGTTTCCTCGATTTGTTTATGATCGCGACCACTTCCCCTATGGCCTCTTCCAGGGTTTCGGTCTCGCTGCCGGCGGCCTCGGGCCGCCTGGCCTTATAGGGCTTTACCGGAAGTGATACCATGTCGCGCGGGATCTCTATGTACACGGGTCTCTTGTACTTTACAGCGGAGTCGAGGACCCTGTCGATTTCGGGGGCGGCGGTTTCGGGGTCGTCGATGAGTGCGGAATCCATGGTCAGCTCCCGGAAAACCTTGTATTGTGTGTCGAACTCCCTGACTTTATGATGAAGGAGGGGGTTTTTTGTACGCTCCTTAAGGCCCGGTGCCCCGCTTATGACGACCACGGGGGATTTCTCCGCGAATGCCTGTGCCGTCGTATTCGCCACCTTGAGTCCGCCGACGCCGTACGTTATACAGACAACGCCGAGTCCTTTTACTCTCGCGTAGGCATCGGCCGCAAACCCGGCGCCCTGTTCGTCGCTGGTGTTAATCAGCTCCAGCCTGCTTTTCTCGAGCTCCTTGAAGAAGCCGAGGGCGTAGTCGCCCGGGACACCGAATACGTGACGGACGCCGCGCTCGTAGAGTTTATTTATGAGATATTCGCCGACTTTTACCTGCTTTGACACCTGAGCTCCCGTTATCGAATTTACATCCGCTAAATTTAATGCCACATCGATCCAAATCAAAATATTTTTTGCCGATCCGCCGCCGCGCCGCGAACGTGAAATTAAAAGCACATAATTCCTGGAAAAGACATATATTTACGGACAAATGAATTTTTTAACGGTTTCGGAGAACATCTGTTGAGGAGCGTGTCGAGTGATGAGCGTAAAGAAATTTTCTTTATTTTTGCGAGCTTGCTAATTACTGCTCTCGCTAGCGGGGCGGCGTTGGCGGCAAATCCGGATAAGTGCGAGCCGGCGGAGGAATTTCTGATTCTGAAAAATCAGCAATACGCGCTCTGCGCAAATGCCACTTGTATCACCTTTAACCAGGTTGCCTACTGTGGATGCGATCTCTTGAAAGGAGACAGCATTAGCCTTCCTTTCGACTTCGGCGACGGGGAGAACGTATGCACGGTAAACCAGGACGGCAGGGGGAACGGCTACAGGGTCAGCACATACAGCGTTCCGAAGAGAAGCGTGTTTCCTGAAGGCGACTACGCCCTGTATACATGCCCGGGAGAGCTCAACAAGGGTAAATACGGCGGCGTTGCGGCCGCGTCCGGTTCGTACGCGCAGTGCGACGGCGGGCTCTGCTTCGTGAGCACCAAGGGCAGGAATTTCCCCGGTCTCGATAAGCTCGGCAAGAAAGAGCTTGTATGCTCGTGCCCGATAACCACGAGCTGCGAGGGGTCGGACGCCAGCCCGGAAGGCCACCAGATGGGCGGCCCGTACGACAGCGCCGCCGGCGGTTGCGATCCGAACGCGTGCCTCAAGTGCGATGCGGCCCGATTGACGAATGCACAGTGCGAAACGTCGAATCCCGCAGGCTTTATAGGGATTCAGGAAAATGTTCCGGTCGGATCGGCTGCAGGGACCCCGGCCATCTTATCCTGTCTTCTATTGGACGGCGACGTGCCGAGGCTCAACAGCTGCTTCTGTTCCTGTGACGAGGTTAACGAGGACGGTAGCTGCGCCGAGTGGAGCGTACACGACGAGTCGCCCCTGGATGTCCGCTGCGATTTGTGAAGAGAGCGGATTTTCGGCTGAATATAATATGATGAATATAATATTCGGAGCGTAGAGAGGAAGTAACATGGAGATGACTATGAAAATACTATTCGGTTTTTCGGCGGCGGCATTGATCCTGGCGTTCGTATTGATCGGAGGGCCGGCAACGGCATCGGCACAGGACATAACTTCGGACAGTTTAGTCGGGAAATGGAAGGACCCGGACGAGGGCGCGGTAGTGCAGATAGAGAATAAAGGCGGCTATTACGAAGGCGCTATTGTCGAAGATGCGCAGCATCCTGACGGAGTATCCACGAAAATTTTCAAAGACCTCGTGTATGACAGCGAGAAAGGAATTTGGAAAGGCCAGGTGTACTCGGTCAAAAAGAAAAAAGATTACGATGTCGAAATCAAGATGACCGACAACGCCTCGTTCACGATGAAGGTAAAAGCGGGGATCGTCTCCAAGACCATCGTCTGGAGCAGGGTTCAGTAATACCGATTCGGCGTTCCGTATTTATACTCGGCGTCCCGTATTGGTCTTCCGCCCTATGCGACACCCGCGGGCAGTGACCGCGTTCGCCTTGCCGGAATTTTGGCCCACACTTGCAGGGATCGGGTAGATATTATTTCTCTCCGGATTAATGTAATATTTTTCGGGGAGGTAATCCGGGGCAGATTAAATATATGCGAAGGAGAGGCGAAATGAAAATTTCGAAGGCTTTGATTTTAGCGGTAGTTGTTTGTCTCGCTTATGCAGGTTCGGCCCTTGCGGATAACGTTCCCTCGGGGACGATATCGATAGACGAGACGCAGTTCGGGCTGATTATAGGCGGCAGCGAGGGAAGCGGTATCCTTAACTACCAGGGCTCGGAGTACATCTTCAAGACGAGCGGGATAAAGGTTGGGGGAGTCGGCGTTGCAAAAATATCGGCCGCCGGAGAGGTTTATAATCTCTCCAACCTCGGCCAGTTTCCCGGTACGTACGTCGCGGGAGATTACGGCATCGCGCTCGGCGGCGGAGCCGGCGGAGTCGTATTGAAAAACGAAAACGGCGTTCTCCTGAAGCTCCATTCCACGATGGAAGGGGTCGATCTTAGCGCCGGCGTATCGGGCGTAACCATTAAGCTCGAAGCCGCCGTGCCTCCAGCCGACGAGGATTAGGAAAAAGGTTCGTGCATAAAGCCATATCTGGCTGATTATAGCTGATATCCAGATGGATGAGCCGGTTCTTCATCGGGGACCGGCTTTGCTCAGGGTTGCGGAAGGTGACTCGTCGTAAAGGCTCTTGTATTCCACCGAGAATCTGCCGAAGTGCCAGAAATGCCATCTTACGGCTATTTCGGTCACGGTAGTTCTTTTAGGGTCCGCATTTATCAGATCTCTCCGGACCCCCGCATATCTCACCAGGCGAAGATATTTGATCGGGCTTATGCCGTAGAATTCCTGAAAGGCGTAGTATAGTGTCCGCATTTTTACGCCGAGCGCGGAGCAGAGATCGAGCAGGTGCAGAGGCTCATAGGAATTGGCTTTAAGGAAATCGATAGAGCGCTTGATAATAAACTCGTGAGATATTGAGCCTCTTTTGTTACGGGCAGCGGGCGCGTCGAGCGTTCGACTGAGAACGGCAAGCTGGATTTCCAGCACCGAGTGCTCGATACCTTTTCTAATGTCGCGGTTCTCGAATAATGGGGCATTTCCTTCCGCGAGCCTCGCAATCTCCCTGACCGTGGCGCGAAAACTATCGATCGATAGCAGGTTCCCGCAGGTAAGGCATGACGCTGCGCCGGTACTCGTTTTCAGCTTTCCTTTGATAGGGTCGAGGATGCATTCTTCAAAGTAAGAAGGGCTTATCGTTATATAAGACCACGTGCAGGGCCCTTCGTTAAATGCGAAGTGCTCCGTATTGTTCCCGTATACGAGGAATTTCCTGTTATCCAGCTGGTGTCCGTTACATTTTGTCGGAGTTTCCCTGTCGATCTTGTAGAGCAGTCCGTATCTTTCCCTGTCGCTGGTGGCGTTTGATATACAACCCGATCCGTAGCTCCCGATCTGGAGGTTGATGTTGTCGAGGGAAAGTCTTATCAGACTCGACGATGATTGTGTAGGACGGATCTGAATAAGCTCGATGTCGGCATGTTTTATATGCAGAGCCAATTCTTCGAGCTCAGCGGTTTCGATTCTGTTCAGACAACCTGCATCAGGCACCGGCGCATCCCCATTGTTTGCATTTTGTTAATTGCAATATTCGGATAGACGGTAAGTTATCACGAAAGTATAATCGAATTCACAGGTGTCCGGCAATAAGGAGAAATATATATCTTTCTGTGGGTATTACCGATGTTTGAAGACCGCGATACCTGATCCTGATTGGAATAACATTAAGAGATATTGTAGTGCAATTTCGACATTAAGACAGTATGGGGGGCTATCTTGAATCTTAAAAAAGCAGCAGTTTTCTATTTTGTCCTGGCATTTCTTCTAACTGCGCCGACGGCCTTTTCGCAGGATTCTCCAGGGGCCCCGGGCTCGCCTTCTTCTCCTGTAATCGATCCCAAGGTCAGGGAGCTCCTTCAAAAAATGGGTGACGTGATCAAGAACTCGAAGCAATTCAGCTTCCATGCCGAGATTTTATACGACGATATTCTTCCATCCGGGCAAAAGATACAATTTGCGGCCGCTCAGGATATGGATGTAAAAAGACCGGACAAGGTGTTTACCAAATACCAGAGCGACGTCGAATCCAGGGAGTTCTGGTACGACGGGAAGAGCTTTACCTTATTGGACCTGACCAAAAATTTATACTCGACCGTGAAGGCCGAGCCGACTATAGACGGCACGCTTCAGGAAATCATCAACAAGTACGGCTATACCCCGGCTCTCAGCGATTTCCTCTACAGCGATCCATACAAAACGCTCATGGAAAACGTGCTATCCGGTTTTTATGTCGGCCCGGGGGACGTAAATGGAACGGAATGCTACCATCTGGCTTTCGTCGAGAAGTATATAGACTGGCAGATATGGATAGAGGCGGGGGATAAGCCGCTGGTCAGAAAGGTTGTAATTACTTATAAAACGGTCCCCGAGTCTCCGCAGTATACGGCGGTATTTTCGGATTGGAAATTTAATAAATCGTTAGCCGATTCGTTTTTCGAGCCCAAAATTCCCGAGGGCGCCAAAGAGATAGATATGGTGATTTTGAAAAACGTCAGTATAAAAGGAGGACGCTGATGTTGGAACGCTCTTCGTACAGGAATCATCTTAAAACAGCCGTTACTTTTTTGATCGTTCTGCTGTTGGCATGTACCTCGTCGGTGCTGTTTGCGGACCCTGCGCTAGCGAGGTTCGGCGGCGGAGGTTTTCGAGGGGGCGGGGGGGGAGGATTCAGCGGCGGGGGGTTCGGGGGCGGGGGCTACTCGGGACCGCGCTTCCGCGAGGGCTTCTTCCGCAGCAGGGGGTTCGGGAGTATAAACGCATCCGACCACAGCTTCGGCGGCGCGGGCAACTGGAACGGGAGCATGGAAAATGCCGACAGGTCCGGGAATTTCTCGGCCAACAGGCAGAGCTTTCAGTCGGGCGATGGCTCGATGAGCCAGCGTCAGCAGCAGAGACAGAGCAGCATACAGAGCACGACGGGTGAGAACCAGCAGCAGAGGCAGGATTGGAGCAGTCAAAACCAGCAGAGCAGGCAGGACTGGAGCGGACAAAACCAGCAGGACAGGCAGAATACCTGGAACAACACCTACAATCATAACTATTATAACGACCACTGGAACAATTACTGGTACGGCGGTGATTATTACCACGGATGGTCGGGATATTATTCGGGTCTTGCTCTCGGGGCCGCGGCGGGCGTAGCCGTCGGGGCGGCGATTGCAAGCGTGCCCCCGAGCTCGACTACCGTTTACGTACAGGGGAATCCCTTTTATTATTCGGGCGGCGTGTATTACATGCCCCAGGGCTCGCAATACGTAGTCGTCCCTCCGCCTATGGGTGCCGTTATAACTACACTCCCATCGAGCTGCACTGCTATATATTCCGGCGAAACGGCTTATTACAACTGCGGTGGCGCTTATTACTCGCAGGTAAGTCAAGGCTACCAGGTCATTTCACCACCCATAGGTGCGACTGTCAACACGCTTCCGAACGGCGCCGTCTCGGAAACGGTGAACGGCGTCACCTATTATTCCTTTGGCGGGGCGTATTATCAGCCCTACTACAGCGGCGGGAGCGTTATATACAGGATTGTCCCTAACCCGAAACAGTGATAAAAACGGAGGCTTTATGAATAGCAGATCAGTATTTCTCGTATTACTTTCATGTTTATTTTTGCTTGCGGGATGCGCCCGGCCACAGGGAGATACACCGGAGCAAAAGAGGGAATATGTCCTCAACATGGCGAATGAAACACTGGAGGAGCTTTACGCGAATAATCCCGAGGCCGGGCAGTTGGTCGAAAGGGCGGTAGGCTACGCGGTATTCAGCGATATAAACACACAGCTCCTGTATTTCGGCACGGGAAACGGGTATGGAGTGGTCACCGACAACTCGGACGGATTCAAAACGTACATGAGAATGGGCGAGGCGAGCGCAGGGCTCGGCGTCGCGCTCACCGACTTCCGCGAGGTAATAATCTTCAACGATGAAGGCGTTTACAGCAATTTCGTAACCGAAGGCTGGAATTTCGGAGCGCAGGGACAGGCAGCGGCAAAGTACCAGGGCAGCGGCGCGGCGGCATCGGGAGAAGTTCCCCTGGATTCGGCTGTCCTGGTTTATCAGATCACGGAATCCGGGATCGCGCTCCGGGCGAATTTCAGCGCGTCGAAGTACTGGCTCGACAGCGATTTGAATACATATTGAAGAATGCAAAAATCCTGGTCGAAGAGTTGTGCGTAATCGTATTTCGGAAAAACGGAATGGAGGTATGACGTGAAAAAATCAGTCTGTATCTCCAGAAGGATAACCCCGGCCCCAACAAGGAATCGAACTGGCTGCCAGCTCCGGATGGGCCATTCATTCCCATGTTCCGTTTATACTGGCCGAAGGAGAATCCGCCTTCCGTTCTGGATGGCACCTGGTGGCCGCCGGTTATTAGTCGTGCGCAATAGTTGTTTGATAAGGTTGGTTTAGTTATTAAAACCGAAATGGAATGAAAAATAGCAGGAAAGAAATGGAAATGATTAGAGTGTATCGAATATAATAAACGAGGAGGAAGAGACAATGAAGATATCTTCAGTCCTTCTGACCACCGTGGCCTGCGTCGTGCTTGTGCTGCCCCGGATAGCTTCGGGACAGACGACTCCGGGAATCCCAGAGTCGATTACGACGCCCGACACGGTCGAGACAAGGATCGGTACGCTCGAGTTCAAGGACGGCGCGCCGAGCGCGGAAACCGCGCAGAAGGTCTACGACACCGTGGACTTTACCCGCGCCTTGAACGTGTTCAACAACAGCTTCCGGGGCGCATCTGCTTACGCGATCCGGGAAGGCTTCCTCAGCATCGGTGCGCAAGACAACATGGTCGTTGTCTTTTCCGAACTGCTGGATTCGAACTCGCTGTTCCTGACGGGCAACGCCGACACGGTCTATTACATTGCATTCGTCGACCTGACGAAAGGGCCGATGGTGGTCGAACAGCCACCGCTGGGGCTTGGCACCATCAACGACATGTGGTTTTCGTGGATTATCGACGTCGGTTTTCCCGGCCCCGATCGAGGCCGCGGTGGAAAATACCTGCTCGTGCCGCCAGGCTACGACGGGCCGCTCCCTGAAGGCGGCTTTTACATCGCGCGGTCGAGCACGAACCGGGCTCTGTATGCTGTTCGCGCATTCCTTACTGATAACGATCCCAAGCCGACCGTCGATAACATCAAGAAGAACCTCAAGATCTATCCGTACACACCTGGCGGCTATGGCACGAGCATAGCCACGGCGCTTGAAGGCGAGGTCGAGCTTGCGGCCAATCCGCCTGTCCCGGAGACGAAGTTCGTCGAGGCGAGCGGGAAAGCCTTTAACACGATTCCTCCCAACGATTACTCGTTCTTCGAGATGATCAACGCCAACGTCCAGCAGGAGCCGGCTGACAGCTATGATGTGGAGCTCGCGGGGCAAATGGCCGCCATCGGCATCGTGAAAGGCAAGGAGTTCAAGCCTGATGAACGGATGAAGAAGATTCTCACCGACGCAGCCGCGGTGGGGAATGCTTTCGGACGGGTGCTCAACTGGCGTTTCAGCGAGGTGCATCCCGATTGGGCCTACTATCCCAACTCGCAGTGGGGCACCATGCTGTGGCAAGGCGGTGCCTTCTTCGAAACGCCGCCGCCGCTCTTCGAAGACGGCATGTTCAAGCCATTCCCGCCGACCGGCGCACGCACGCTCGATTCGCGGACGGCGTTTTACTATGCCTATACCCTGGACTCCCCGGGTATGATCATGCGGATCCCGGACGTCGGCTCCCAATATCTCATGACATTCCTGGACGGGGGGAAGAATCCCTTCGACGGCGCCAAGACGTACAAGGTAACACTGCCGAAGGACATTCCCGCGGCCAAATTCTGGTCGCTCACGGTATACGACAGCCAGACCCGCTCGATGCTGCAGACGCCGCAGAAATATCCGCGCGCCGGCAGTCAGAGCTATCCGTCACCTGCCGCCGAGCCAAGCAAGGACGGCTCGACGACGATCTACTTCAGTTCTGAACAGCCCGAGGGGGTCAAGCCCGGCAACTGGATCCAGACCATGCCCGGCAAGGATTGGTTCGTGATTCTGCGTCTCTACAGCCCGCTCGAACCCTTCTTTACAAAGAAGTGGAGGCCGACTGAGATCGAGCTTGTTAAGTGAGTGAGGAAATATGTCGAATGCTACATCGATTTTGTTCCTGGCCGTTCTCGTAATTGTATCGGTGACGCTGTACTTCCAGAACGAGTCGCCCGGCCCCGACAAGGAATCGAACTGGCTGCCCGCTCCGAAAGGCGATTTCATAGCGATGCTGCGCATGTACTGGCCGAAGCCCGGGGATCCATCGATCCTTAACGGAACCTGGACGCCGCCGGCGGTGGAAAAAGTGAATTAGTCGTTTTTGAGTTAGGTGCCGATGCGGCGGCACAGGGCTGAAAATGACAGATTAAACAAAGAATTATAAGGAGAGCATTGAAAAACTGTGGTTCTTTGTTATTAGAGCGTGGTCTAGGTGCGGGGTGGCAATAACTGCTCTATGTCTTGATTTTTTGTTATTGCAAAAGTCAGAGAATCAACAATCCGGAGGATATAATGAAAATTCAATCGAGGATTGCAGGGTTTGCAGTAATTACTTTTTTATGTGTTTTATGTGTCTTGATTCTGGCGGCATCTCTTCGGGCGGCGGCCGATGAGGTAACCGGCACTCTTGGCTCGCCCGATGCTACGATGACGATCGGCGGTAAGGTATTGCCGGCCCCCGAGCTTCCGTTCGGCGGGGTTATCAAGGACGACGCGCTGCAGTCGACCCCGTGGTGGGCGCCGCGAATCACACCGCCCGAGGGTGCGCCGAATGTTCTCTTGATAATAACCGACGACGCCGGATTCGGCGTGCCGAGCACATTCGGCGGAGTCATTCCAACGCCTACGATGGACGGGGTCGCAAGTGAAGGCCTCCGTTATAACCGTGTCTTCTCTACAGCACTGTGCTCGCCGACGCGCGCCGCGCTCATCACCGGGCGCAATCACCACTCGGCGGGATTCGGCGTTATATCCGAGCAGTCCACCGGATTCCCCGGCTATAACAGCATCATAGAACCGGACAAGGCCACGATTGGGCGCGTCCTGCTCGACAACGGTTACGCCACGTCGTGGTTCGGCAAGGACCACAACACGCCGGCCTTCGCGGCCAGCCAGGTGGGGCCGTTCGACCAGTGGCCTACCGGAATGGGCTTCGAATACTTCTACGGCTTTGTCGGCGGGGACGCCAACCAGTGGGAGCCGAATCTATTCCGAAACACGACGCAAATTTATCCTTTCAAGGGACAGGAAGGGTCGTGGAACCTCGTCACGGCAATGGCCGATGACGCCATCGACTGGATGACGCGCATGCACCAGACCGACCCCTCGAAGCCTCTCTTCATAAAGTACGCCCCGGGCGCCACACACGCGCCTCACCACCCGACACGGGAGTGGATAGACAAGATCCACGAGATGCATCTTTTCGACGACGGGTACGAGAAGCTCCGGGAGCGCATCTTCGAGAACCAGAAGCGGCTCGGCGTGATCCCCCAGGATGCGAAGCTCACGCCCTGGCCGAAGGAAATCCTTAAGCCCTGGGACGAGCTCAGCCCGGAGGAAAAGAAGCTCTTCATTCGCCAGGTCGAAGTCTTTGCCGCATTCGCCGCCTATAACGACCACGAGATAGGGCGCGTGATACAGGCCTTCGAAGAGCTCGGGCGGCTCGACAACACGCTCATCATCTACATAAACGGCGATAACGGCACCAGCGCCGAGGGAGGGCCGCTCGGCACGCCGAACGAAGTCGCGTTCTTTAACGGCGTCACCGTGCCGGTCGACGTACAGATGAAATTTTATGACGCGTGGGGCACTGAAAAGACCTACAATCACATGTCCGCCGGCTGGTCGTGGGCGTTCGACACGCCGTTCGACTGGTTCAAGCAGAATGCGTCCAGACTCGGCGGCGTCAACCAGAACATGGTGGTGTCGTGGCCGGCGCGCATCAAGGACAAGGGGGCGCTCCGCGAACAGTTCATTCACGTGATCGACGTTATGCCGACTATACTCGAAGCGGCCGGAATCCAGACGCCCAAGGTGCTGGATGGGGTCAGGCAGGCGCCGATCGAGGGCACGAGCTTCCTCTATACATTCGACGTGAAGAACGCAAAGGCGCCGTCGAGGCACCGTACGCAGTACTTCGAAATGATGGGCCAGTGGGCGCTTTACCACGACGGCTGGCTCCTTAGCACCAAGGTTAACCGCGCGCCGTGGCAGGCTTTCGGCCCGGCGAATCCCGATCCTCTGAATAACCAGGTGTTCCAGCTCTACGATCTGACCGGGGATTTCAACCAGGCCAACGACATAGCTGCGGAGCATCCGGACAAGGTCGAGGAGATGCAGAAGATGTTCGTCGAGGAAGCGAAGAAATATCAGGTCTTCCCGCTGGATGCGTCTGTGGCGGCCCGAATCGTCGCGCCGCGTCCGAACATCACCGCCGGGCGAACGGAGTTCGTTTACACGCGGCCTATGACGGGGTTGCCGCAGGGCGACTCGCCGTTTCTCCTGAACACCTCGTACACCATCACCGCCGATATCGACGTGCCCGAGGACGGCGCCGAGGGGATGATTCTGACCTCGGGCGGACGATTCGCCGGATACGGCTTCTACCTCCTCAAAGGCAAGCCGGTGTTCCTGTGGAACCTTCTCGACCTGAAGCGGATAAAGTGGGAAAGCCAGGAAGCTCTCGCGCCGGGCAAGCACACGCTGGAGTTCGATTTCAGGTATGACGGCACCGGCAGCGGCACGCTTGCGTACAACAGCTTCAGCGGCGTCGGCCAGTCCGGCACAGGCACGCTGAAGGTGGACGGCAAGGAAGTGCAGACGATCAAAATGGAGCACACGCTGCCGATGATACTGCAGTGGGACGAGAGCTTCGATATCGGCTCCGACACGCTCACAGGCGTGAACGACGAGGATTATCAGCCGCCGTTCCCGCTGACGGCCGGGCTCGACAAGCTGACGATCAGGATCGATCGCCCGAAGCTTTCGCCCGAAGATATCAAGAAGCTCGAAAAAGCGGAGGCCGAGGCGCGCGATGGTGCGGAGCCTGCGCATCAGTAGTCAGTCAGGCGTTGACAAGTCATATAAAGAGAATTGCTGCCGTTTCGGCTGTGTGTCTTGCCGGGTAAACGAAGGGGCTATTCGAGAATGCACGGCCGAAACGGTATGAAAATCTTACGCGCTCCATGATTCGCGGAATATCTTAAGGGGATATATGTCGAAATTAAATCTCTATAGTCGGGGCCTCGTTATTGCCGGCGCCGCTGTTTTGTTTCTGATTTCGGGAGCCGGTGATGTATATAGCCAATGCGGCGCTCTGTGCACGCACGAGCGGACGGACGGTCAATCGACCAAAGGCGATTCTGTGCTTCTGCCGTCATTCGACGTTGCTTTGGAAGATGACATGAATAACGATACCGCCGAGGGGATTCTCCTCGTCGCGGCGGACGGCTCCGCCGCAGGGAACAAACAGTTCTACGCACAAGCGGATAAAACCACGACCGGTTCAACATTCATCGAAGCGCCTTCGGACAAGTGGCAGTTCGCGATTATCCCCTATCTCTGGCTGATGGGAATAAACGGGAAAACCACGATCAAGGGCAGGACTGCGAATCTGGATGTTTCCTTCGGCGATATATGGGACAACCTCGACTTCGCGGCCGAGGTTCATATCGAGACATGGAAGGACAGGTACGGGTTTTTCATAGACACGAGCTACGCGAAAATAGCGATGAAGGATAACGTCGATCTCAGGTTCGATAATACCCTGAGCGCGAAATTCGTAACGAAATTCTTCCTCGGTGAATTCGGTGGGTTCTACAGGCTGGGAACGTGGCAGCCGGGGGGTGGAGCCGGGAGTTATAAAAGCAAAACAAACACTTCCCTGACGTTCGACCTGATAGGCGGAGGACGCTACTGGTATCTCAAGAACGAGCTCGACATAAAGGGACCTTTCGGCGTGAACCCTAACGTAAGCGACAGCCAGAGCTGGTTCGATTTCATAGCCGGCGGGCGCGCGAATCTTGCCATAAACAAATTTTTTATCCAGCTGAGGAGCGATGTAGGCGGGTTCGGTCTCGGCTTTTCGTCGGACATATCGTGGAATATCGCCGGATATATCGGTTATGAGCTCCCATGGTACCGGATAACTCCTATAATCGGCTACAGGGCCCTCTACGATAAATACGAGAACGGGAGCGGCGACAACCGCTTCGTATGGGACGCGTGGATCCATGGCCCGCAGGTAGGCGTCGCGTTCCAGTTCTAGCTTTTGTGTCGTTCATACGAGAAGTGAATCATAGGATTATAAATCGACCATGATTCTAATAGTGAGCGTCCCCGTTCGGCCTGCTTGACGGTGGGGAGGAATTGAACCATCATAAATGTCTCTTGCCTGAAGAGTTGCGGGTACAAGGGAATTAACTTTATCGAGAGTGACAGCTCCTGTTGAGAAATTCGAAACTGGCTATCGGCCTGGTGCTGGTTGTCGTTCTTGTCGCCGGATTTCTGGCGGTAAAGGGCCCGTCTTATTTTGGGGCCGATGAGGTAAAACATCCCGCAACTTCGTCTGTATATACGAAGAGCCCGGCTCCCGAGCCGCAGTTTACCGGCGGCAAGGTTTGCGCACGGTGTCATCAAAGCGAGTACGACCAATGGCTCGGCTCACACCACGACCTTGCCATGCAGGAGGCGGAGGGTGGGACCGTTCTCGGGGATTTCGGCGGGGCGGAATTCGATTACTACGGCCGGAAGACCCGGTTTTACATGCAGGACGACAAGTTCATGGTCGAGACGGACGGGCCCGACGGTAAGCCCGACGAGTACGAAATAAAGTACACGTTTGGCGTGTATCCGCTGCAGCAATATCTCGTCGAATTCCCCGGCGGGCGGCTCCAGACCCTCGGCATTGCGTGGGACAGCAGGCCCGCGGGCGACGGCGGCCAGCGCTGGTTTCATCTCTACCCGGATCGGGAGATCGTTCATACCGATACGCTTCACTGGACCGGGATAGACCAGAACTGGAACCACATGTGCGCCGAGTGCCACTCTACCGACCTCAGGAAGAATTACGACCTCGAAACGAATACCTATAAAACATCCTGGTCCGAAATAGATGTTTCCTGTGAAGCGTGTCATGGCCCGGGGTCGGAGCACGTGAAATGGGCCGAGTCAAAAAACTCCGGCGAGGCTCCCGGCAACGGGCTCGTCGTTAATCTCGGCGAAAGAAAAGGGGTAGTCTGGAATATCGATGCTATATCGGGGAACGCCATCAGGAGCCGTCCGATCGGCGGGCATAAGGAGGTGGACGTCTGCGCGCAGTGTCATTCGAGGAGAAGTGCGATAGCTGAAGATTATTTCCACGGTGAGAGCTTTCTCGACAGCTACATGCCTTCACTATTGGACGAAGGGGTCTACTATCCGGACGGGCAGATACAGGCTGAGGATTACGAGTACGGCTCGTTTGTTCAGAGCAAGATGTATCACGAGGGGGTAACCTGCAGCGACTGTCATAATCCTCACAGCCTCGAGCTGAGGGCTGAGGGGAATGCGTTATGCGGGGGGTGTCATTCGGCGGCAAAGTACGACACGCCGATGCATCACAATCACGAGATGGGCTCTGCGGGCGCAAACTGCGCCGCATGCCACATGTCCGAAACGATGTACATGCAGATCGACGGCCGCCGCGATCATAGTATCAGGATGCCGAGGCCCGACCTCACCGTTAAGATCGGTGTTCCCAACGCGTGCGGCAAGTGCCACGCGGACCGCTCTCCGGAATGGGCCGCGTCGGAGATATCGGGATGGAAAGGAAGCAGCGACACGGGTCATCAGGATTATGCAGAGGCTCTTCATGCCGGCCGGACCGGCGAAGCTGGAGCGGAAGGGCTCCTGGGGGATCTCGCCGGGAACGAAAGCGCGCCTTCGATTGCAAGGGCGACCGCGCTCAAGAATCTAGGGGGGTACCTGAGCCCTTCGTCGCTCGGCGTCATTGGAGAAGGCCTAAAAAGCGGCGACTCGCTGATGCGCGGGGCTGCACTCGATGCGCTTTATCACGCGCCGCCCGAAACGAGGCTAGCGCTGGCGCTTCCCTTACTCAAGGATCCCGTACTCGGCGTGAGGATCAAGGCTGCATCAGTTCTTGCCGGGGTCCCCAAGGGAAATATGACTCCCGCACAGGTTCGGACGCTGAGCGACGGTTTTAGTGAATTCGTAAAATCGCAGATGGTTAGTGCCGACCGGCCGGAGTCGCACATAAATCTCGGGCTTGCCTATACGGAGCTCGGACAATTCGCCGAAGCAGAGGAATCCTATAAAACCGCCATGAGGCTTTCTCCGTCATTTGCACCTGCTTATGTTAACCTTGCCGACCTTTACAGGATGGAGGGCCGCGACGCAGAGGGGGAGGGGCTCCTCAGGAAAGCGATCGATATTTCGCCTGAGAATGCCGACGCCTACCATGCGCTCGGGCTTCTTCTAATCAGACGGAAGAATGTGCCCGAGGCGATGAATGCCCTCTCAGAAGCCGTAAGGCTTAACCCGGAGAACGCCCGCTACAGCTATGTTTATGCGGTGGCGCTCAACGAAACCGGCAAGCCGGACGATGCGCTGACGGTTCTCGAAGAGGCCAATTCGCGCAATCCGAATGACCGGGAAACACTCTACGCCCTTACTTTATTCAACGCCAACTCCGGCGACCTCGGAGCGGCAAGAAGGTATGCCGAAAAACTTCACAAACTCTCGCCCGATGATCCTGCGGTCGAAAAACTTCTAAACGAACTTTCGGGAAGCGGCAACTAAACCCATTGCGTGTTCCGTAAAGGGGTGAAATCACTGTATCCAGATCGTATTGAATAATCCCGCTCGAAGTAATAAAATTACTGGCAAATAAACACAGCGGGATATCGTGGCTAGCCGGAACCTTGCAGATTTGTCTGCATCGCGGCGAGTCGGCGCTATATCGCCGTTGTGAGTTAATCTTCGATCATGCTGAGTACTTTCCGTGCTGCCTTAATATTCATAACGCTGCTCGTTCTTTCCGGGTGCGCCGCGTCATACGACCCCCAGCCGCTCGGGGAATCGACTTTCCTCGAAAGGGCGCAGACGAAGAGCCGGGACGGTCTTACCGTAACGACGGCGGTATTGAGCCGTGACGAGAGCGAGGAAATATTCGGCGTCGACCTCGCCGCCAAAGGCGTGCAGCCCGTATGGATAGATATTGAAAACAAATCGAGCGTGCCGTACATGTTCATGCCCGTAGCCCTCGACCCCGGCTATTTCTCGCCGAACGAGGTTTCGTGGATGAACCATTTCAGGTTCGGCCGCTCGGCGAACAAGAAAATGGACGCCGTGTTCGACGAGAACGCTATCGAGCTGGAATTCATACTGCCCGGCCACAGGCGTAAGGGATTCGTGTACACGAACCTCGACCCCGGCGTGAAATTCGTCAACGTTACGCTTTACGAGGTGGAGAATACGGAAAATTTCTTTTTCTACTTCGAGGTGCCCGGGGTAACTCCGGATAACGAGCACGTGGATTTTTCGTCTCTCTACACGGACGAGGAGATTATACACGTGGAGACGGAGGAAGAGCTCCGGGAAGCGCTCGCCGCGCTCCCGTGCTGCACCGCGAGTGAGGACGGTACGGGACAGGGCGATCCGATAAACGTTATTTTTGTCGGGAAGCCGAGCGACATAACGGCGGCTACTATCAAGCGAAGGTGGGACGTTGCGGAGGTCGAGAAAAAGAAATTCAGCATGGATTTGAACAAGGTGTTCTCGACGGCCAGATACAGGACTTTCCCGATGTCGAGCCTCTATACATACGGACGGAGGCAGGACTTCAGCCTCCAGAAGTCGCGAGCGAAAACGGGCTCAACGTACCGCCAGCGTAACACCCTCAGGGTGTGGCTCACCCCCATACGCTACAAGGGGATGACCGTATGGGCCGGCGCGGTAAGCCGCGACATAGGTTCCGATTTGAGAGTTAGAAAATACTGGTTCGTCGCCCAGGAGATAGATCCAAACATCGACGAGACGCGGGACTATATAGTGGAGGATATGGTGCTTTCCGGCAACGTCTACGAGCTAGGATTCATAAAGGGTATTCCTCCTGCGACCGAAGACGATCCCCACACTAATCTTTCGGGTCTCCCGTGGTGGTCCGACGGGAAGAGGGCGGTGCTCTTCTTCACAGACGAGCCGGTTCAGCTCGACGAAATGGTGATACTACCATGGGAGGACGCGGAGTATTGAGCGCGATGAGAGCAGTGAAGATATTTCTTGCCATTCTCACCCTTTCGCTGCCTGCGATAATCGCCGGGTGCTCGCCATACTGCGGCACTCAGCCGGACGACGAGTCGGTTTTCGGCGCCCCGGCGGCCAAGGGCTGCAAGGTGTATTCGCCTTCCGGCGATCCGCTTAGGGAAGTTCCTTTTATTACAAGGGGCGAGACGCAGTCCGAGGACGGCATTACGGTTACCGCGGCAGTGCCAAGCGATCAGGAGAACGAGCAGATTTTCGGGTTCGACCTCGGAGGAAAAGGGATTCAGCCGGTGTGGATCGAGGTCAGGAACGATACCGACAAGCCGGTTACCCTGGTTTATGTAGCCATGGACCCCGAATATTTCTCGCCTAACGAGGCGGCCTATACGAATCACGGTTTCGCGAATCCTGCGAATGAGGAAATCACGGAGTATTTCAACTATCAGAGCTCGAGCAGAGAAATACCTCCCGGCGGAGAGATTACAGGCTTCTTTTACGCCGAGTGGGATCCGGGCGTTAAATATGTGAACGTCAGTGTTTACGGCGAAAACCGCTACCACAATTTCATGTTCTATTTCGAAATTCCCGGTATCAAGCTGGATTACCAACGCGTGGACTGGGATAAAATTTATAAGAAAAACGAGTACGTGAACTACGAGACGGAAGAGGAGCTGAGACAAGCTCTCGAAAGCTTTCCATGTTGCGCGACAAGAAAGGACGGCACGGGCGAAAACGACGCGATCAATTTCTTCGTCGTCGGTGATACGGACGATATAGTGGCGTCGTTCATAAGGCGCGGCTGGGACGTTACGGAGCCGATAACCGCCGGCTCCGGCTGGAAAGCGTTCAAGGCGTATTTCAGCGGTGCGAGGTACAGGACTTCCCCCATGAGCAGCGTATATGTATTCAAGCGCGCACAGGACATAGGGCTCCAGAAGGCGCGCTCGAGCATACACGAGCGGAACCATCTCAGGCTCTGGCTCATGCCCGTAAGATACAGGGGCATGGACGTATGGGCAGGCTCCGTGAGCAGGGATGTAGGGTCTTACATGACGTTCAGGACTCCGTGGTTATCGGCACACGCCATAGACCCCGACCTCGACGAGGCCAGGACCTATCTGGAGCAGGATCTTCTCTTTTCGGGCGGTGTGAAGAAGTTCGGTTACGTAAAGGGGATAAGGCCGTCCACACCCGACGACCCGCACTGGAATTTCATGAAGCAGCCATGGTGGACGGACGGATACCGTGCGGTTTTTCTCTTCGGAGACGATCTCACGAGCCTGAATGAAATAGAAATCTTCGAGTGGGAATGGGCCGGCGAGAACAGCGAAGAGGTCATCGAGTATCTTAAGGGTGCGGGGGCGGCAAGGAGGAATGCCGGGGAATCGTCTCGGCCGACTGCCGGGAATAACCACGAAGCAAAATAGTGGCGTGCCCCGTGTGTATCTGTCGTGTGTCTTAAATTAAGACATTGAGCGGGCGTCGGCAGTACGGAAATAGCCTGCCGCTCTGCTTTCCGGCAGTCCGCTTCATCTGCAGGTATCGCTTGTTCCATATATAAATCTTCATGCTCGGCGCGGGCTTTAGCGCTGAACTTCCGCAGATTACTCGATTTTGTATTATGCCGCCCAACTGGTACGACTCTTGCAAGCTAACAGGAGGAATGAAAGGGTATCCAAAAGAACTGGTTCTAAGGGATAAGACGACCGTCGTTGTGAGGCGGATCCGGGAAGAGGACGCAGACGCCGTAAGGAGACTCTTTTCCAGGATACCGAAATCGGACCTGCTCATGTACAAGGACGACGTCACCAGGCGCGAGCCTCTCGAAAACTGGTTTCTCAGTCAGAGCTACAGGAAGGTCGAAGACCTGGTCGCAATCAGGGACGGCGAGGTAATTGCCAAGGGCACACTCAACACCGAGGGGCTGTTTTGGCCCCACGCGGCCGAGGTGAAGCTCGTGGTGGACCCCGAATTCCGAGGCAAGGGCCTCGGCTCGCTTATGTTCAACATCCTCCTTTACGAGGGCCTGAAAAGGCAATTTCAGAAAATAATCGTAAGATACCTTCACGATAATACGAGCTTCATAAAAATCCTCAACCATTACGGGTTCGAGCCCGAATCCGTCCTCAACTATTACGTGGTCGACGAGGACACCAGCGATCAGAAGGACCTTGTCGTTGCATCCTACGATCTTCAGACGTGGGAGAGGAGATTCGAGTACTATACCTATATCTAACCGCACCCCGCTTCCCGCCCCGTCTACGGGAGATTGTAAGCGGAATCGTGCGGTGCTATCCTGTAAATTCGGTTATCGTATCCGTATAGAAATACCTCCGGGGCAGCTTCGACAATGAGCGCAAGCGTAAAAAAGGTGAAAAAGGAGCCTGTATCCGCGATCGCGGGGCAGGAGGGGAAGGCGCAGCCGGCGGACGGGGGCACGGGGACCGACGAAGAGCTCCTGGAGAAGAATTACAGCCTGATAGTGGAATCGGTGCCGAGCGGCATCGTTATGACGAACCACAGGGGAAAGATACTGTTCGTAAATTCCCTCGTAAACAAGATGTTCGGGTACGAGCCCGGGGAGCTGGTCGGCGAGACCATAGAAGTGCTCGTTCCCGAGCGCTTCAGGAGGATACACACCGAGTTCAGGTATTCGTACCAGGCATCTCCGAGCACCCGTCCGATGGGCAGGGGGAGGGAGCTTTTCGCCTGCCGGAAAGACGGGACGGAGTTCCCCGTCGAGATCGGGCTCAATCCCGTGCAGACGAAAACGGGAATGGTCGTTCTCAGCACCATCGTGGACATTACCGACAGGAAGCTTGTCGAGAAGCTGGTAAGGGAAGGGGACGAGAAGTTCCGCCGGGTGTTGGATAATACGTCCGACGCGGTGCTGGTGTTCGATTCGTCGGGAAGGGTGGAGACGACGAACAGGGCCGGTCTCGAGCTCTTTGCGGGCGATGGCGGCCAGATAAATGAAATCTGGGAAATTATAACCCCGGAGAGAAGACAGCGTTTTGCTAATCTTCTCGAGCGTGTCAGGGAAGGCGCCGCTATAGTGGACCACGAAACGGAGATGTTGAAAAAGAGCGGGGGGCGCGTGCCCGTGAGCATAAGCCTCGTATACATGGAGCAGGGCGGGGGGAGGTTCATCGAAACCGTCAGGGACATATCCGCCAGGATCGCTATGAGGAACAAAATCGTCGAGCTCGAAAAGGCGCAGATAGTCGGCAGGATGGCCGAGGGGTTCGCCCATCACATGGGCACCCCGCTCGCGTCGATGCTGCTCCGTGTTCAGATGCTGAAAGACGACATGAAGGAGATTCCCGAGTGCGGAGAAATCGGTGAGAAGCTGGATTCGATAGAAAGGCAGATACTCTACGGCCAGAAGGTGATACAGAGGCTTTTACGGTTCGTCAGCAACCCCCGGAGCGAAAAGGCCCCCGAGAACCTCTCGGAGATTCTGACCGAATCGCTCGATATGGTGCGGCCGCTTTTACGAAAGCACGGTATAACGGCTGAAACGGATACGGACCCCGGTCTCGTGATTCTGTCTGATCCGAATCTCCTCCATCTCGTTTTCAGCGATGCCGTGATGAACGCCGTCGACGCCATGCCCGGGGGCGGGAAGCTCACTATTACGGCGAACGGGGAAGAAGTCCCGGGATTCGCCGTGGTGCGTATAGAGGATACGGGCACCGGCATACCGAGGGAGGTTATACCGTTTGTCTTCGACCCGTTTTTCACCACGAAGCCGACCGGCGTCGGAACCGGCCTCGGGCTTTCCGTTGCGAAGCGCGTCATAACCGACCACGGCGGAGAGGTTTCGATCAAAAGCAAGGAAGGGAAGGGGACCACGCTGCTTATTAAACTGCCCATACACGGGGAGAAGGAGTTATAGTGGACAAAAACAGATTCAAGGTGTTGCTCGTAGACGACGACGCGGAATTCGTCGACATATTGAGGGAGCTTCTCGAACGGAGCGGATACGAGGCGATCCCGTCTTATTCCGGGAAGGAAGCGCTCGAAAAGGTGCACGAGGCCCCGGACATCGACCTCGCCCTCGTGGACCTCGTCATGCCGCTCATGGACGGTTATACGCTCCTCGAAAAGCTGAGGGAGCTCATGCCGGAGCTCCCGGTGATTATGGTGACGGGGCAGGGGACGGTGCAGAACGTCGTCGAGGCCATAAAGCTCGGGGCGAAGGATTTCATCACCAAGCCGTTCGACAAGGACGTTCTCCTGAACAAGATAGACGCGCTAAGGAAAACGCGCGAGCTCGAAGACAGGGTGGATAACCTGAAGGAGCTTCTTTCGGACAAGTACGGCTTCGACAGCATAGTCAGCAGCTCGAGGGCAATGAGGCTCGTCTTCGAGAAGGCGTCGGCCGCCGCTGGCAGCAATGCGCCCGTATTCATCGTGGGCGAGACCGGGACGGGAAAGGAGCTCATGGCGAAGGCCATACATATCAAGAGCCAGAGGGCGGAGAGGCCGTTTATCGCCGTCAACTGCGGGGCGATTCCGAAGGAGCTGCTCGAATCCGAGCTCTTCGGGTATCGGAAAGGGGCCTTTACGGGGGCCGTGAGGGACCACGAGGGGCTTTTTCTGGCGGCGGACAAGGGGACGATATTCCTCGACGAGATCGGGGAGATGCCGAAGGACCTCCAGGTGAGGATGCTGAGGGTCTTGGAGGAATATAAGGTGAGGCCCATAGGCTATACGAACGAGATACCGCTCGACGTGAGGGTTATTGCGGCAAGCAATCACTCTATAGAAGATTTGAAGACGAAGTATTTAAGGGAGGACCTCTTCTTCAGGCTGGCCGTCATCGTGATAGAGCTTCCGCCACTCAGGGAGCGGAAGACGGATATCCCGCTTTTGCTGGATTACTTCTTAAAGAGGTTCAACAGGAAATACGGGAAGAGCGTAGGCGGGTTTTCGGAGGACGCGTATTCGGCCCTTTATTCCTACGATTTCCCCGGCAATATAAGGGAGCTCGAAAATCTAATAGAGAGTATCGTCGCCGTAATCCCCCCTGCAAAGACCCTCATATCCGAAAAGGAGCTCAAGAACCATCTCCTCTGGAGCCAGCCCAGGACGTCTGAGCACCAGCTCCTCTCGCTCGACAAGCTGGAGAAGTTCGCACTGGAGCAGGCTCTCAGGGAATCGGGCGGGAACAAGTCGAAGGCCGCGGAGATGCTCGGGATTTCGAGGGACACGCTTTACAGGAAGATGAAGCTCTTCTCGCTCGAATGACCGGGGCATGAGACAGGTTGCCGTCCCGCCTGTTGCCGTGCGCCGCGGGGGCCGCGAAATTCGCGCGGCCTCCGGCGATGACTACCGTTCTCGGATGCAGCAAGATTGGCTCGCTTTTCACTATACACCTGCTAGATTGCGCCCGGCCCGACGAGGTGGAGCTCCTCTCTCGCCTTGACCTCGCCGCTCGCCGGGTCGATGAGCTCAAGAGGCGCGGCGCCTGTGCCGCCTTTACCAATGAGGCCCCTGGGGAACTTGACGAAGAAGTGGACAGTGAGGTTCTCGCCCGGCCCGAGGTTTATGGTGTCGCTCTGCGTGACGAGCTCGGCTCCCTTCGCCTTGAGCTCTTCGGGAAGCGCCGTCTTTATCGTGACGTCGTTGAAGGTCTGGTTCTTTACGCTCATCTTGAAGTGGTTTATCACTTGCTCGGAGCCGTCCGGATTCTGTATCACCTGAAACGGTGTGTCCTTGCCCCTCAGGACCGTAACGGCCAGGTCCTGCCGTCTCGAAACCGAGAATACGAGCGCCGATACGACCGCCACGAGGAGGACGGAATAGATGGCGACGCGCGGCCTCAGGAGGCGGGTCTTTATACCTTTGAGCGCGTTGCCGGCTGCGTATCTTATGAGGCCGCGGGGTTTTTCTATCTTGTCCATGACCTCGTCGCAGGCGTCGATGCAGGCCGTGCATCCTATGCATTCGAGCTGCTGCCCGTTCCTTATGTCTATACCCGTCGGGCAGACGGCGACGCACTTGTAGCAGTTTATACAGTCGCCCTCCCTCTCGCCCGGCTTGACCATCCCTTTCCTCGGCTCGCCGCGCACGGAGTCGTATGTCACGGTTATGGAGTCGTCGTCCATGAGCGTCGACTGGAATTTGCCGTAGGGGCACATGATTATGCAGAACTGCTCCCTGAACCAGCCGAAGTCGAACAGCAGCACGGCCGTTATGAACGCCATGGCGACGAAGATCGTCCAGTTCTCGTGCGGGTTGTGCTGAGTCATGTCGACGAGCTTTTCGGCCCCTACGAAATAGGCGAGGAAGCTGTGGGCGATTATAAGGCTCGCAACGAGAAAGAGCGTCCAGAGAAGGCCGAGCTTGAAGAACTTCTTTAAGTCCCACGGGGCCCTGGCGAGGTTACGCTGCTGGATGTGGCTCCCGATTATGAGGTATTCGAGACGCCTGAAGACCCCGTCGATGAAGACCGTCTGGGGGCACGCCCAGCCGCACCATACCCTTCCCCATACCGCGGTGACGAACGCGAGCCCGATCGTGAGGAACGCGAGTATGAAGAATACGAGAGGCGCGTCGTGGGCCCAGAAAGTGAGGCCGAATACGGAGAATCTCCTCTCGGCTATATCCAGAAGGAGCGCCTGGTGGCCGCCGATCTTGATCCATGGGAGGACGAGGAAAAAAATGACGAGAAAGATTTCCGTTATGGTCCTTCTCCGCCTCCATACGCCCTCGACCTGCGCCGGGAATATGAAGACCCTCTTTCCCGTCTCGTCCATCGACGCCGGGCGTTCCTGGGGGAGGTTTCTCTGGTCTACTACCTTCATTCGTGTCCTTCCTCGTCTCCTTCGTGCTCTTCTTTATCTCCGCCGCGTTCTACCTTCTCTCCCTGGGGAGCCTTGGCCCCGGGCGGGTTCGATCCGTGGAGACTGTATATGTACACGGCGACGTCCTCCTGGAGGTCGGGGGGTATGAGCCCCTTCCACGGCGGCATGCCCTTGTCGGGAACGCCGTCGTTCATGACCTTGAGGATCGCGGGCACCGTGCCGTCCCCGTGGATCCAGTAGTCGTCGGTGAAGTTGGGGCCGATGAGACCCTGCCCCTTGTCCCCGTGGCAGGCCATGCACTTCAGCATGAATTCGGCCTTGCCCTTGTCGAGGACTTCCTGATTGGTCGCGAGCGCGGCATAGTCCCTGGTCGCCATTTCTTCCTTTGCGGCTTCGGTGACCTTCGCCTGCTCGGCCCTGATGCGGCCCATCTCGGCGGCCAGCCGCTGGTCGGAATCCGGCCCGCCGAGTATCTGGTAGTAGGCGAAGTATATGACCGCGAACACGATCGTTATGTAAAACGTCAGGAGCCACCAGCGGGGCAGGGGATTGTCGAGCTCGTGTATGCCGTCGTAATCGTGGTCCTTTATGAGTTTATCCTTCTCCGTCATTTATGGTCCTCCTTCCGGAGCATGCTGTCCTCTTCGAGGGGCAGCATCTCCATCTCCTCTATTTCTTTCTCGGGTGTCGTCATGGCGCGGTATACGATCGCCGCGAAGACCGAAACGAAAATGATCAGGCCGACGACCGTCATCCATATGTCCTGAAAGTATGAAAGGGCTATCTGTTTGATGATGCCACCCCCTCGGGACTTTTTTTGCCGAGGCTCTGGAGATAGGCTATGAGCGCTATCATCTCGGTGTCTTTTATGGACTTGAGGGAATCGTCCTGCTCCAGAAGGCCTTCGTAGATGACGGCGGCCTGCTTCTCGGCGTTGATGTCGGCGTTGGCTACCTCGTCGTCCGTGTAGGGGACCCCGAGCATTCTCATGACGCTGAATTTCTTCCTGAGAATCGTGTAGTCGAGCTTGCTTGACGCGAGCCACGGGTAGGCCGGCATGATGGATTTCGGTGTGATGGCCCTCGGGTCGATCATGTGCCGGAGGTGCCACATGTCGGGGTACTTACCGCCGACGCGGGCGAGGTCGGGCCCCGTCCGCTTGGAGCCCCACTGGAACGGCCTGTCGTACATCGATTCGCCGAGCGTCGAGCTGTCGCCGTACCTGAGGACGTCGAAGGGAAGCTTCCTTATCATCTGGGAATGGCACACGTAGCAGCCTTCCCTTACGTAAATGTCCCTTCCCGCGAGCTCGAGCGGCGTGTAGGGCTCGGTCTTCTCCGCGGCCGGGAGGTATTTGTACATGGAGAGCGTGGGTATTATCTCGATTACCGATCCCACGGCTATGGCTATGAACATGAGCACCGTGAATATGGCGCTCATGGCTTCGAGCTTCCTGTGCCCCTTGCCCATCTCGCTCGGGTCCATCGTATCGACTGTCGCCGCCGCGGCCGCCTTGTCGGTCTTCGGCGCGGTCTTGACCGTCATCAATACGTTATAGATGAGGAGGAGGAAGCCCGTAAGGTAAAGGGCCCCGCCTATGAACCTGACGTAGTAGAGGGGCACTATGCGCATCACCGTCTCGACGAAGTCGGGGTAAACGAGCTGCCCGTTTTCGCCTATGGCCATCCACATGAGCCCCTGGGTGATGCCGCTCGCCCACATCGAAATGTAGTAGAGCAGGATGCCGAGGAGGCCTATCCAGAAATGCCAGTTCATGAGGCGGACGCTGTACATGTCCCTGTGCCAGAGCTTGGGCACGAGGTAGTAGATGACGCCGAAAGTCAAAAAGCCGTTCCAGCCGAGAGTCCCGCCGTGCACGTGGCCGATGATCCAGTCGGTGTAGTGCGCGAGCGAGCTCACGGATTTAATGGACAGGAGCGGGCCCTCGAACGTGGACATACCGTAGAACGTGACGGCGACGGCCAGGAATTTCAGGATCGGGTCCGTCCTGACCTTGTCCCAGGCGCCTCTCAGCGTGAGGAGGCCGTTTATCATGCCGCCCCAGCTCGGCGCCCAGAGCATGAGACTGAATATCATGCCGAGCGTCTGCGCCCAGTCGGGAAGGGAGGTGTTCAAGAGGTGGTGCGGGCCGGCCCATATGTATATGAAGACGAGGGACCAGAAGTGAATTATCGAGAGCTTGTAGCTGTATATCGGCCTGTTGGCTGCCTTGGGCACGTAGTAGTACATGAGCCCGAGGAACGGTGTCGTGAGGAAGAACGCGACGGCGTTGTGGCCGTACCACCACTGGACCAGCGCGTCCTGCGCGCCGGCGTATACGGGGTAGCTCTTCAGAAAAGCTACCGGTATCTCTATCGAGTTCACGATGTGAAGGACGGCGACCGTTATGATCGTCGCGATGTAGAACCATATCGCGACGTAGAGGTGCTTCACGCGCCTTATCGCTATCGTGCCGAAGTAGTTTACGGCGAAGATGACCCAGACGACGGCTATGGCGACGTCGAGCGGCCATTCGAGCTCGGCGTATTCCTTTCCGTGCGAATATCCCAAGGGGAGCGTGATGAGCGCGCCCACTATTATGAGCTGCCAGCCCCAGAAGTGGATGTTGCTGAGGGCGTCGGAATACATACGCGTTTTAAGCAGCCGTTGGGTCGAGTGGTACATGCCGGCGAATATGATGTTGCCCCCGAACGCGAATATCGCCGCGTTCGTGTGAAGGGGGCGTATCCTGCCGAACGTCAGCCAGGAAAGGTCCATGTTGGCCGGCCAGTAGGCGAGCTGGAGCGCGGCCAGGAGGCCCACTATGAAGGCGGCCGCTCCCCAGAATATAGTGGCCGTGAGGAATTTCCTGACTATGACGTCGTCGTAAAATATCTTCTCGGTCATGGCGGCGTTCCCCGCCGTTACAGAGCTCATTTATCGGTGTCCTCCTTTGGTTTCCGGTGTGAGTCTTCGGATTCGTAGTCGTCAAGAAGCATCCTGTGGCTCGGGGTCTCGAGGTCGTCGTACTGCCCCTTTCCCGTCGCCCATACGAATGCCGCAAGGAAAATTACCGCTATCGTTATTGAAACTCCGAGCGTAAGAAAAATTATGTTCAAGCCGCTGCCCTCCTTTTATCCCCGGCTCGGGCGGATGTGCCCGCGAGCGCCGAGCCGAGAAGAAGCAGCGACACCGCCGGCATTAAAACAGCCGCCGCCAGGGGGGTGATGTACCCTGCCAGAGCGAATGCACCCGCGATAGAGTTGTATGAGATCGAGAGCGCGATGTTTCGTTTCGCAGTGGCCCTGGCGGCGGCGGCGAGGCCGATAAGATCGAGAATGGTAAAAAGGTCGTTGTTGAGAATGTAGGCGTCGGATACCTTCATGCTTTCGCCGACGCTGCCTTGGATCGCGACGCCGACGTCGGCGGATGCGAGGGCGGGGGCGTCGTTGAGCCCGTCGCCTATCATCATGGAGCGGCCGTGCCGTGCGATTATTTCGGACTTGCCTTCGGGGGTTTCGCCGGAGAAGACGTTCTCCAGGGGGACGTCGATCCTTTCGGCCACCTGCTTTACGTTCTCTCCCTTGTCCCCCGATACGATGAAGACGCCGAAGCCGGCCCCGGCGAGCCCGCGGACGGCGAATTTCGCGTCTTCCTTGAGGGAATCGCCGAGCATGATTTCGGATATCGGCTCGCCGTCTTTGCGCACTATGATAGTCGACGTTATCAGCTCGTTGATTTCATTCGCGGCGGGGGCGGAGATGTCGCCCGAGGTGACGGTGTAGACGCTGCCCCACGCTTCTGCGGAAACGCCCCTGGTATAGAGGTGCTCGAAGCCACTGACTTCGGGGACTGGGAGATCCATTCCCGAAAGCCGGCTTACTATGGCCCTCGCGATAGGGTGGTCGGACTTTTTTTCTATGGCCAGTATCGCGCCGAGGTCGCGGTCGTCGAGGGACTCGGTATCCCACTTGAGTATCCTGAAGACGCCGTTCGTGAGAGTGCCGGTTTTGTCGAAAAATATGTTTTGAATCCCGGGGAGCTTGTCGAATATCCCGGGGGCGCGGATCAGGATTCCCCTGCCCGCCGCCGACTTGAGCGATATGCTGTGAAAGAGCGGGAGAACGAAGACGAACGCGCACGGGCAGGCTATGAGTATGAATGCCATTACCCTTTCTATGCCTTGCTGCGTTCCGTAGAGGTGCGAAATGGCGAAGAATGCGGTTATGGAAATCACGCCCACGGCGAGGGTGAAAACGGCCGCGTACCTGTCGCCGCCCCCGGAGAGGCTGATTTTGCCGGCGTAGCTGCGCTCGACGTCGTCGAGTATCTTGCCGATGCGTGTCGATTTGCCGGTGCTCGAAACCTTTAGCACCGCCTCGTCCGATTCGAGTATGGAGCCCGCGAAGACGGGGTCTCCCTTTTCTATCGTCCGGGGGATGTTCTCGCCCGTGAGCACGGCGAGGTTTATTTCGGCGGTGCGCGAGACGAGCTCGCCGTCGGCCGGGATGCGCTCGCCCCGGGAGAGCTTTATCCTGCTCCCTGGCTCGAGGCTTTCGAGGGGTTCGTAGAAGAATTGCCGCGCCTTGTTGTCCCAGACGAGGACCCGGTTCAGCGAGAAGAAGGTTTTGCCGGGCTGCTCCCTTTCGGACAGGCGGCCCCTTACGGATTTCAGGAAGTATCTGCTGCCCAGGAGTAGAAAGACGAAGGCCGTTATCGAATCGAAGTAGACGGCGCTGCTCCCGACGAAGAGGTTGTGCGCGCTGAGCCCGAAGCCCGCCAGTATGACGAAGACTACCGGTATGTCCACCGTGACGCGCCTTGATCTTAACGCCCCGGCGACGCTCCTGTAAAAGGGGAGGGCGCAGTACGTTACTACGGGTATCGAAAGCATGAAGCTGACCAGCGTGAAATATTCCTCGAAAACGCCGCCCGCGCCGGAATAGATCGCCGCCGAGAGGAGCATGATATTGCCCGCGCACACGGCGGCGACGGCGAGCCTTATGAGGGAGCGCCTGTTCTCCTTTTTCCTGAGCTCGTCCGTGTCCTCGCCCGGCTTTACGGGGTGGGCTCTGTAGCCGAACCTCTTTACGGCGTCGGGGAAAGAAGAGAATTTTTTGTCCTGCGTGAACGTTACGGACGCCGTATTGTCGGACATGTTGAGCGAGACGGACTCGACCCCTTCGGCGCACGAGGGAATCTTCTCGATGAGCCAGAGGCAGGCCGCGCACTCTATGCCCTCGACGTAGAAGTTCATGGTGAGGGGGCTTTCTTCCGTCGTATAGATGTCGATGAAGCTCTTTTGGTCGAGGTAGGAGTAATCCTCGGCGGAGCCGGGGTCTTGAGCCGGGGCGGACCCCGGTATGTTCTGGGCGGCGCGGATTTTATAGTAATCGTCGAGGCCGAGGGTGTTCAGTATCTCGTAAACGGCCCGGCACCCCGTGCAGCAGAAGCGAAGACCGCCCGCTTCGACGGCCGTCCCGGCGTCGGCGGGATCGCCGCAATGGGCGCAGCCCCTGCGTTCGGCCGGTTCCTCCCCGTTCCGTTCTTTAACTGCGGATGTATCTGTCATCGCCTCGATCTCAACTCTACGCCGAAATCAGGTGCAATAACCGTGCCAGAGGGCAGTTAAGTGAATACCGGGTGTCCGGAGTCGTACGATATGTCCATTGTCAGAAATTTGGACAGAACGGGGAAGTGGGGCATGCAGGATTACACGCCCCCGTCGCCCATTATCCGGTTTTAGTGCGGTGTGGATATTACGGCCCCGAGCGGGAATGGGGCTCAGCTGAGCCAGAGATAAATGGCAAGTATAAAGAAAATAACTATGGCGGACACGAAAAGGAACGCGCCCAAGTTCTGGTCTGATTTATTCATGGTCTGTCTCCTCTTTTAAGCCTATGTATTATAGAATGAACGGCGGCATAATCAACCCGTCCGGGCGGCGATGCCGGAAATTGTCATTTTCGTGGACGCGCCGGGGCGCAGCCGGCGACGGGGGGATTCATCGCGGGAGCTCTTTTTTCATAAAGAAGCATTCGATTTTAACGTCTTTTCGCTCCTCGACCACGGCCTCGACCAGTGTGAAGCCCATCTTCTCGAAAAGGGGCCTCGATATCCTGCTCGCGTCGGTGTGGAGGACCCCGGAGCCGGAGGCGATCGCCGCCTCCTCGAGGCGCCTGTAAATCAGGGTGGCTATGCCCATCCTCGAAAATTCCCTGAGCGTGTAGAGGAATTCTATGCGGTTTGCGGGCTTTAGCTGCCCGAACGCCGCCATACGGCCGCCGCATTCGGCTATCAGAGTGAGGCCCTCGGCGAGCCTGTGACGGAGCTCCTCGACCTCGTCGGCGTAGGACGCCCATGCTTCGACCTCGGCCCGGGAGTAGCGCTCTATGCCTATTTCGGTGACGGACTTTCTGTATAGATCGGATATGGCCTCGGCGTCTTCGGGCCTGTAGCGCCTTATCGTGACGTCCGGCGGGACCGGGCAGGCAGGAGGGGCGATGCCGGGCCGGAGGCCGACGGGATTCCCGCCCTCACTCATTCCACACCTCTTTTATCATCCGGAGGACGGGCCGCGAGAACTCTTCATTGAGCATGAAGTCGTAGATTCCGACGACTATGAACTGGACACCGACGCATATGAGTATGAACCCGAGTATGCGCGTGAGGACGTTGACGCCGTATTCGCCGAGGAGGTTCTTCACGCTGCCCGCAACCCTGAGGCATATATACGTGACGGCGGCGACTGCCAGTATGCCGAGGGACTCGGCGGCGTAGTCGAGCCGCGAGCCCGCCGTGGCCGCCATGCCTATCGTTACGGCGATGGCCCCGGGCCCGCTCAGCATGGGGACGGCCAGGGGGCTGAAGGCTATGTCGTCGGCGCTGCCGGTTTTGCTCTCGGCGTTTATCGCCCTCAGGTCTTTGTATTCGGGGTTAAGCATCTTGAACCCGATGCTGAGTATGATGATACCGCCCGCTATCCTGATGCCGGGGAGGGATATGCCGAAGAACTTCATTATGAGGACGCCGGCGACGAGGAATATGACGAGGATTATCGTCATGTAAACCGAGGCGAGGAGGGCTTCGCGATTCCTCTTCGAGTCGTCCATGTCCTTAGAGAGCGATATGAACGTGATGGCGACGGAGAAGGGGTTAACTATCGGCAGGAGCGCGATTATCGTCCCGAGGAGAACCTGCGTGAAGTCCGTCATGGCTATATTTTACATCAACGTCATGCCGCATCATACGGCCGGCAGGTCTTTCCAGAATCTCGACTGGCCCGTGAATATGTGCCCGGTTACGACAGGGTCGGGCGAGAGGCTCCAGTCGCCGTACTGGTGGGAGCCGCCGAGCATTATGCCGTCCGAGCGGGGCATCATGTAGAGGCCTTCCCGCCTCATCAGGGTGATGTAGTCGATCTCGGGCTGGGGCTCGAGGACGGTGAGCTGTCCCTTTACGGGCTCGAGCTCGCGGTCGTTGAAGAGGAAATACGATCCGAGGCCGGTGCAGTTCATTATGAGGGGCTCTTCGAGCGACATGAGCTCCGTGATATCCCTGAATTCCCTGACCACGATCCTCCCGCCGCCGGCCCTGAAATCAGCCATCACGGCGTCGAGGTACGTGGGGGTGTCGATGAGCATCGTTTTTACGGTTGCGCACGAGGGCTCGTCGAACGGGTACTCGCCCGGGACGAGTATCCTGGGCTTGCCGTAGATCTCGGGAAGGTCGTAAATCACGTCAGGAAGCGTGACTGGGTAGTCGCCGAAATAAAAGTTGTCGGCGACCCCGACGCCGTAGCGGCTGCCTATCATCTTCCTGAAATAACCGAAGGAAAGGATGGACGCGCGGATGAACTGCCGGTAAAAGCCGGGCGTTATCATGTCCTTGTCGAATACCGTGAACGGCGACCATTGGCCGGCGGCGACGTTGGACGTCGTGTGAGGGGGGAGGTCTTTCGCGTATATGGTGACCCCGTATCCCTCCATCTGCATCAGCCTCGCCGTGGCGAGCCCCACGGCCCCGCACCCGAGGACGGCGCACGTTCTGTGTCCGAGGGGGGCGGCTTCCTTCACGGCTATGTGGGAGGTGCCCCAGGAGAGGGTGAGGCCTCCGCCTCCGTGGCCGTAGTTGTGGACGACGTCCTTTGGGCCGAGACGCTCGCGGCGGAGGACGAACCCCGAGGGCCTGTAGGGCCTTAGGCCGACGGCCTGCCGGAGGACCCTGCGCTCGGACACCTTTACCAGGGGGAAGTACCGGTAGGGCCGGACGGGCGGCTTCGTGACTTTGGGGGCGCAGGCGCCGGCCGCAGCCGACAGCAGGCCCAGGCCCGCTATCCCGACGAATTCTCTCCGGCTGAAAAGGTTTTCATCCGCCATGCAAGCCTCCTTCGAAAGTCCTCGGGCACGAGGCCGCCCCGCGCGGTTATTTAATCCCGGCGTAGGCGGCGAAGCATGCGTTCTTGTGAAGGACGTCCGTTTCCTTAAAACCGCACTCCTTCATGAGTTCGAGCTGATAGGAAACGCTCCTCGGGGTGTCTTCCCTGTCTATGTAGGCGAAGACTTTCTCTCTGTAGTCGGCTCCGCCCAGGCTTTCGAGATAGGCCCCGTAGCGTTCGTATTCGATGGCGTGAAGGGCGGGGCTTCCGCTCCATACCATGTCGCTTACGAGGAACACGCCGCCCGGTTTCATGAGGCCGTAAATTTTGCGGAAGCAGCTCTCCCAGTCGGCGTCGTCCCTGAGGTGATGAAGCACGGCGGCCGCCACCGTAATATCGTAATGTGAGGAGGGAAGGTCGGCGTCCCTGAAATCCCCGTGGAATACCCTGACCTCTCCCACGTTCTCCCGGGCCAGCCTCTCGCGGGCGCGGCGGAGCATGGGAAGACTGAGGTCGACGAGGTCGCAGTCGAGGCCGGGCAGGAGCCGGAGGATCGCGATGGTGTTGTTGCCAGCGCCCGAGCCTATGTCGAGGAGGTTTACGGCACCGGGGTTTATTCGCGCCGCTGCCTGCGATATGAGCTCCAGCATGAGCGGGGCGTCCAGGACGGCCTGCTGGCCTGTTTCGAGGTTCGAGAACCTCTCGACGTCGGCGTCAAACCGGGCTCTTATCTCGTCTATCGTCGATTTCCTGCCGGGCGAAGTCTTCACGACGTAATATTTTACCCTCGGGCAGCGCGAGCGCCATAGGTATGTGTATGACGCCGTATATGATCTTTTCTTCGGAGGTCCTGACGAACCCCAGATTTTCGTAGAACGGGACGGCGAAGCGTGAGGAGTGGACCGTCACACTTTCGGGAGGGGATTCTTCCGACTTTATGCGGTCGAGGGCGAGCCGGAAGAGCCCCTTCCCGATGCCCTTTCTATGGCGGGACTTGTCGACGAAGAGCATGGAGATGTGCTTCATTTCCCGGATCTCTATCATACCGGCTATTTCGCCGCCGGCTTCGGCGACGAGGACGAAGTGGGAGTCTTCCGAGCGCTTCTTAAGGGATCGGGGGTTCGCGTATTTAAAGAACTCGTCTATGCCTTCCTCGGAAAAATCAGGGGCGATGAATTCGTTGAAAGACCGTGCGACGAGGTTGGAGACGGCCGTCTCCTCGCCTGGCCGGGCGGCCCTGTAGAGGACATCGTGCTCGTTCATTGAAATCTCGCGGAAATCTCGCGGCGTTGGGGGAGTGGGAGTGAGGACGGTGCTTATTCCCTTATCCACTCCTTCGCCTCTTCCTTCTCTTCGAAGGTAAAGTGACGGACCTCGACGCCGGGGACTATGCTCCCGGCGATCCGGACCCACGTGCTGAGCCAGCCCTTGTCCGAGACGACGGCTTCCTTGTCGAACTCCCGCCAGTACTTGAGGCCGTAGTGGATGTCCTTCATGAAGGGGTTGACGGACATCCCCTTGAATTCTTCCATCTCGGCATAGACCCTGAGCTTTTTATGGAATTTCAGCCTCTCCTCCATGATCCCGACGATCTCGTCGAACTCGTTATCCTCGAGCTTTCCCGTGACGCGGAAGCCTATTATATTCCCTTCATCGAAGGGGATTATTTCGATCATGGCACTCTCCTGTAAACAGGATACCTCAATTCGTGCCGAGCTGATTGTTCACGCAGAATACGGTCATGCGGTAATCGTAGATCTCGCCCTTCTTCCACACAGCGCTGCAGCTCTGAATGATCTTCCTTTCGGGCGAGCCCGCGGGGTATTGCTGGAGCATCTGGTTGAGCGTGGCGAGGGATTCCGTCTGGTTCTTTATGCAGTATTCCTGCATGCGCTGGTCGGCCGGCCAGCTCGCGATGCACATGCGCTGTATTTTCTGGGCGGACGTTTCCTTGACGGGCCTGGGCGCCGGAGCCGCGGCGGCAGCCGAGGGGCTCGTTATGAGGCTGTTAACCTGCCTTATCTTGTTGTCGGCGGAAACGAGGTTCTGCCAGGCGTTCTCGGCATATTCGGACTTTATGTTGTTGTCGGTCTCGACGCACGCGGCCGCGTACTGAGTGAGGCCGTTCGAATAATCGCCGATGGCCTGAAGGGCCGTCGCGTGGACCTCGCCCATTCTCGGCGGAGGCGGGATGGTCGTAAGCCTCGTCTTCAGCGACTCGACTATGCCCTGGTAGTACCCGAACTCGTAAGAGCACCTGTCGGGGCTTCCGTGGACGAGGCTGACGGCGTTAGCGCTTACGGACTTCCCTACCTCGGAAAGCTCGTAGAGTATAGGCGTTATGTCTTTGAGGTATATCTTCTCGCGGTTGTCGAAAGTGTCCGCTTGGGCGGGCTCGGACAAGAGAACCCCCAGCGACAGTATCGACGCTGCCAGCAGTAAAAGCGCCGGCGTGAAAATTCCGGCAATCTCCCTATTTGTGCGGTGCATGGACATTCCTCCTTCTTGTTCCCGACGCCCGGTCGGGGGCGCACAGGTTTTGCTAATAAATCTAAATTACATGATTGTGACGCAGTTTCTAAGCTATTTTTTTATTTACTGTAAGCCGTTTTTCCGTTTACGAGAAAGCATTTCCGGCCTTACGCGGCCTGCCGAAGGGAAGGGGCGCCGTCTCGCGCACGCGCCTTCCGGCCCTATTCCTTAAACGCCTTGGTGAGGGGGGCGTCGAACTCGACGTCGATCTTCGGCCCCCCGGCGGCCGAGGCATCGACCGACATCTTGCCGGCCTTTTTCCCGGGCGCGTCTGTCGTCAAGGTCAGCGCGGAGGTGTCGGTATTACCCGAATACTGCATGAGCCCGTCGTTGGTGACGACCCAGTAAACGACCCTCACGGTGCCGCCGAAGTCCTCCGTGGAAAGCGTCATCCCTTCCGTCAGCCCGCCCGCGCAGCTTTGCGATTCGCATTTCGCTATCTGGCCGGAGATGTCGGCCGGCGAGAGGATTACGGTCGTTTCGGTCCGGTCGGAGTCGAACATGTCGGGCCCGGTGATGAGGTAGGCATATTTGAGCTCGACCGTTTTATCCTTGTACTGTATCTTGCCCTTTGCCGTTCCGCCCGCGGCGTCGGCGGCGGATGCAGGAAGGGCGGGAAAGGCGCTTAAAGCGGCCGCCAGTGCCAAGCACGATAAGGCTGAAAATATAAGTCGCGGATTCACAATATTACCCTTCATCTGTTTCTCCTTTACCCCTGGTTTTCGTGACGAACCGTCCGCCGGAAGGCCCTCGTTTCCGAGATTATGCTGCAGGCCGCAGCCCCCGTCAATGGGGATTATAAAATGCCCCGGAACGCCCGGCGCACTCCTGCCGCGGCCGCGGGAAAAAGCGTTCCGATGCATGTTTTCAGGGAAGCTTTTTTTATTATCACCCGGGCATTTATACCGGGTAAAGTTATATTCGAGAGAGCGGCGTGGGAAGCAGCCGGGCACCGTGCAGACCCGATCTTTGGCCCGGGATGTAAAACGGCGTCTGCCGTGTTTTTATCAAACCTTTTCCGGAGGTCGGAGCGTGAAATATTTGTGTATGATTATTTTGATTGTGCCGGTGCTCTTCGCGGGCTGTGTGGAGATCGGGGATTCGGGCTCGGACCCGATAGGCGGAGAGGTCGTCGAAGAGAGGGCGCTGACGGACGAGGAGACGGCCGTGTGGATCGACCAGGCGGAGTGCATGGAGACGGAGAGCAAGTCGAGAGACGACATACAGGACCTCGACGCCACGGAGGTGCCGATAGTGAGCGAGATCACGGTAAGGAACGATCTCACGTGCGGCGATGCACCGCCCGACAGCCTGGTAGCCTGCCAGTCGAGGGACGAGATAGCGTTTCAGAGCGGGCTCGATCACACTACCTTTCTTATGGCCTTAAGGCACGAGGAAATACACTACATTCTGTTCTTCCTGACGGGTGACGGCGACGGCAATCACCGGAGCATATGGTTCGATATAGAAGAGAGCCCCTGCCCTGAAACCGCCGCCGGGCAGTTGAGATTTGCGGTGTTTCCCTAGATTTCCCCGGATTTTCTTCCGCGGCGTCACGGCCGCATAGATACCGCTTTTGTCGGCGTCGGACGGTTTCCATTCCGGCTATTCATACCCCGACGTCTAACGGCCGGCCGGTCTGTTCCTGAACCACCACGTCAGCTTGTGAATCTCCATGGTTATGAAGATCGTGAGCGCAAGGGCGCCCACTACTCCCCACATCTCAAGGGATACGGGCTCCGTCCCGAGTATACTCTGCCCGATCGGCAGGTACATCGCCGCCACGTGAACCAGAAGTGCCGCGACGGCGCCGGTCAGAAGGATCGGGCTCCGGAAGGGAGAGAGTATGAGCGCGGATTTCGTCTCCGAGCGGCAGTTGCCTATGTGGACGTTTTCGAATAGCACCATCAGGAGGAGGAGCGCGTTACGGGCCGCGGCCTCGTTCCACCCGCTGTGGATGAGAACATAGAAAAAGCCGAAGCCCAGAATGCCCATGGTAAGGGTTGCCGCGAGCGTCCGCTCGATCATTATCTTGTTGAATATGCGCTCCCTGGGCGACCTCGGCTTCTTCTGGAGCGAGTCTCCCTCGCCCGGCTCGAAGGCAAGGGCTATGTCCTGTATGCCGTTTGTGACCAGGTTGAGCCATAGTATCTGGACGGGCAGGAGAGGGAGCGGAAGGCCCGCGATGATGCTCAGGAGAATGAGCACGAGCTCGGCGGCGTTCGTCGAAATCAGGAGGTAGATCACCTTCCGGACGTTGTCGTACGCAATACGGCCCTCCTCGACCCCGGCCACGATCGTCGCGAAGTTGTCGTCGCTGATCACGAGCTCGGACACCTCTCTCGCGACGTCGGTGCCCTCCTTTCCCATGGCTATGCCTATGTTGGCCGTCCTGAGGGCGGGGGCGTCGTTCACGCCGTCGCCGGTTACGGCCACGAAATGCCCGGCGCCCTGCACCGCCTCGACGATCTGGTATTTCTGGTTGGGGCTCACCCTCGCGAAGACGTTCGTGCGCTCGACTATTTTCTCCATCTCTTCGGGCGACTTCGACATTAACTCGGCGCCCGTCACGACCTGGGAATAATCGGAGGCCATGCCGAGGTCGCGCGCTATGGCGAGGGCCGTTACGGGGTGGTCCCCGGTCACCATCGATACCTCTATGCCCGCCTGCCTGCAGCTGTTTACCGCCTCCTTCACGCCGTGCCTGAGCGGGTCGATCATTCCCGCGAACCCGAGCAGCCCGAGGCCGGAGGGCTCGGGAGGGAACTCGGAGGGGCTCACCTCGCCGGCTATCTCCCCCTCGGCCAGCGCGAGCACGCGGTAGCCCCTGCCGGCCATGTCTTCGGCGATCGCGAGGAGACCGGACTTGTCCTCCTCTTTTTCGATCCCGCACATTTCGATAACCCTTTCGGGGGCGCCCTTCACGAAGACCGTCGTCGAGTGCCCGCCGGTTTTGTGATAGGAGGCCGAGAACTGCCGCTCGGGCTCGAATGGTATTTCGTTCACCTGCGGGCAGGAATCGAGGAGCGGCTCGCGTTCGTAGCCCAGCTTGTGGCCGAACGAGAGGAGCGATACGTCCACCGTGTCCCCGTGCCACACCCATCCGTGGTCCCTGTGGTGAAGGTCGGCTTCGTTGCACAGTACAGCGGCTATCGCCAGTCGCTCGAGCCAGGGTCGGCCGCCGCGAGCGACCGGCTTTCCGCCGGAGAGCACCTCTCCTTCGGGGGCGAAGCCGACCCCGCTCACCTCGAATGCCTCGCCGCCGGGGAGGATCACCTCTTTTACCGTGAGCTCGTTTCGCGTGAGGGTTCCCGTTTTATCGGTCGCTATATACGTGCAGCTTCCGAGCCCCTCGACCGCGACCAGCCTGCGGACGATAACCCCTCTCCGGGCCATTCTGGTCATGGCGACGGCGAGGGCTACCGTCATCGCCACGGGCAGGCCCTCGGGTATGGCCGAGACGGCGAGGGCCACGACGAAGTGGAGCATTTCGTTAAAGCCGTATCTCCCGAGCGCGAGACCGAGGAGGCCTATGGCGACAGCGGATATGAGCGCCACGAACCCGATTATGTGCGTGAACGTCTTCATCCTCGCTATGAGGGGCGGCTCGCCCTGGCCCCCGGACATCACGTCGAGAGCGAGCCGGCCGACCTGGGTCGCTTGCCCTGTCGCCGCGACCACGCCCTTGGCGCGGCCCCTCGTGACTATCGATCCGGCGTAGGCCATGTTCAGCGTGTCGCCGAGCGGCGTGCCCGGTCTTCCGATCCATGACCAGTCCTTCAGAACGGGGAGGGATTCGCCCGTCAGCAGGGATTCGTCTATCTCGAGCCCGTTTGTCGTAAGGAGCCTTATGTCAGCCGGGGCCCGGTTCCCGGATTCGAGCCAGACGATGTCCCCGGGGACTATGCTCTCGGCGTCGATGTCGACTATTTCGCCGTCTCTCTCTACGGTGGCTTTTATCTTCAGCAGTTTTTGCAGCGCCTTTGCGCTCTGCTCCGCACGCCATTCCTGGTAGCCGCCGATTATGGCGTTCAGGAGCAGCGCCACGATTATGAAGCCCGCGTCCGTCGGCTCTTTTATGGCAAAGGCTATGACGGCGGCGAAGACCAGTATGTACATGAGCGGGCTTCGGAACTGGTATATAAAGGTTTTCCAGAAAGGGGCAGGGGGCTTTTGCGGAAGCGAGTTGGTCCCGTACCGAGCCAGCCGCCCGGCGGCTTCGGAATCGCTGAGCCCGTTTTCCCGTGTGTCGAGCGCTTCGATAACCGCCCCCGGGTCCATGGCGTGCCAGATTCGTGTCTGTGATGGTTTATCGTTCATAGTGTTAAACTGCCCGTGATCGACGGGCGTACTTTGCGGGGAGATGGCCCCGGAAGGACCGGGAGTTTATTTGTTTTGTCCGGATATGCTAAAGCTTTACGGGCGAGACGAATCCGGCCGGTTTTACGGTCAATAACGAGCATTTCACCTGGCTCAGGACGGATTCGGCCGTGTTCCCTATTATAAACCCGGGCAATCCCGTTCTGCAGACGGTGCCCATGACGACGAGATCCATTTTTTCCCTTGCCGCGAATTTGGGAATTAGCACGGACGGATCGCCTTTAAGCAGATGGAGCTTGTATTCCGACTCGTCCAGACCGTTTTTCGCCAGGAGCGTTTCTACACATTCTTTGTGGGCGCGTCTCGTTTCGCCGAGAAGCTTCTTTATCTGTGCTTCGCTCTTTCCGAAACGCGGCCCCCTGAGCGCTTTTTCGCCGAAGAGGCTCCACGCGTGGACTATGTGAAGCTCGCTTTTTTCGTGTTTCGAAACCGAGAGGGCGAGCTCGAGAATGGAGCCGTTCAGCTCGTTGGTTTTTTGGTCCGTCGGGTCGGGGTCGATGGCGGCGAGAATGCGGGAATATTTCCGGGACCTTGACGGTTTCAGCATCCATACCGGGGAGGGGCATTTCCGAAGCAGGCCGATATCGACGCTTCCGAGGAGGGGATCCTTCGCCCTGCCCTTGCCCCCGGCGGTTTTTATCACGAGGTCGTGCTTGTTCCTGAGCACCTCTCTTATTATTTCTATCTGAGGCTTTCCGGTGAGGACTTTGACCTCGGCCTTTATCTTCGTACGGCTTTCGTACTTTTTTATCGCGTTTTTGATTTCGGAGAGCCTTTCGTCGACGAGGGCCTTTTCGAGCTCTTTGACAGAAACCATTTCCAGAAAATCATCCATTCTTTCGGGTATTCTTTCTACCACCCAGACGATCGTCAGCCCAGATTTGTTGTGTTTGGCTATGGAAAAGGCGCGCTCCAGGGCGTCCCGGCCGTTCTCCTTTCCGCTGTAAACCAGGAGTATCTTTTTAAATCCCGTCATCCGCCTGTCTCTAAATGCGATTTGTTCGAACCCGTGACTGCGTTGAATGTAATTACACGGGAAAAGTATTATACTTTTACAGTGGTCGCTTGCAAATTTCCCCGTGCCCGGGGGGCCTCGTTGCACGCCGGGTGCGTTCCTTGACTGCTTTTTCCATTGAGGTACGTTATCTCCTGACTTTTCTTGCAGACAGAAATTCAACATTACAGGTATAAAAAGGGATTATGGGACTCAGATGCGGACTGGTAGGGCTTCCCAACGTGGGGAAGTCTACTCTTTTTAATGCCCTTACGAGCGCAGGGGCGGAAGTCGGGAATTTCCCGTTCACCACGATAGACGACAACGTCGGCGTCGTGGCCGTCGCGGACGACAGGCTCCACAAGCTGGCCGAGCTTGTGAAGCCGCAGAAGCTTACGCCGACATACCTCGAAGTGGTAGACATCGCGGGCCTGGTCAAAGGCGCGTCCGAGGGGAAGGGCAGGGGGAACGCCTTTCTCGCCAGCATAAGGGAAGTGGACCTTATTCTCCACACGGTCCGATGCTTCGAGAACGATAACGTGGTGCACGTCGAGGGCTTCCCGGACGCGATGCGCGACATACATATCATAGAGGACGAGCTGTTGCTGAAGGACCTCGAAACCCTCGAAAAGCGGCAGGAGAAGCTCCAGTCGCAGGCAAAGGGCGGGGACAGGAAGATCAAGGATGCGCTCGAAGTGGTGACGCGCCTTAAGGAGTTCGTCGAGAACGGGAACAAGGCCCGGAATTTCCCGCTGGACGAGGAGTCGGCGAAGGTCGTAAAGGAGATGTATCTCCTTACCGACATCCCGATGATATACGTCTGCAACGTGAGCGAGGACGACATACCGGACGCCGCCGGGAACGAAGAGGTCGGGAAGGTGAGGGAGTACGCGGAGAAGGAGGGCTCGGAGGTTATAGTCCTTTCGGCGAAGATAGAGGCCGAGATCGCCGAGCTGCCGTACGACGAGAAGAAGCTCTTTCTGGACGAGCTCGGGCTCGAGGATTCCGGGCTCGACAGGCTCGTCAGGATTGCATATGATAAGCTGGGAATAATCACGTATTTCACGCAGGGGCCGAAGGAGGTCAGGGCGTGGACGATAAGAAAGGGGTGGAAGGCCCCGCAGGCGGCGGGCGTCATACATACGGACTTCGAGCGGGGGTTCATTCGCGCCGAGACGGCGTCGTACGACGACTTCATCGCGGCGGGCTCGGAGGCTGCACTAAAGGAAGCCGGCAAGATGCGCTCCGAGGGCAAGGAGTACGTCGTCAGGGACGGGGACATAATGCTCTTCAGGTTCAATGTATAAAGAGATAATAAGGCCTGTGCTGGACAGGCTAGATTCCGAAACGTTTCACGACCTGGCGAGGGAATCCCTTCACCTCGCCGAACTGACCCCCCTAACATTAAAGCTCGTAGAACTATTCGCCGACGGCGGCAGACGCTTTACGGACGAGAGGCTGCGTGTAAATCTCGGCGGGGTCGAGCTAGAAAATCCGCTCATCGTCGGCGCGGGATGGGACAAGGCGGGGAGGGCCGTGATGGCCCTATGGCAGCTCGGATTTGCGGCGGTGGAGGTGGGCTCGGTGCTGGAGTACCGCCAGCCGGGTAATCCGAAGCCGAGGCAGTTCATGGTCGCTCCGGGGACGGCGATAAACTGGCTCGGATTCAACAGCCCGGGGATGGACGTCGTCGCGAAGAATCTCAGCCGCTACAAGAACCCGCCGTTTAAGCTGGGGATCAGCATCGGGATGAACAAAGACGTCCCGCACGACGATTCGCCCCGCGCGCACGCAGTCGTCGCGGAGAGGCTTTACGGATACGCCGATTACTTCGCGATAAACGTGAGCTCGCCCAATACCCCCGGCCTGAGAAAGCTCCACGAGAAGGGGCGGACGGCGAACATCGTCAAGGCAGTGATAGCGGCCATGGAGGGGAAGGGCGGGCGGAAGCCGCTATTCGTGAAGGTCGCGCCGGAGCTCGGCTGGAAGGCGATAGACGATATACTCGAAGTCGCGATAGACCACGGGGTGACGGGGATAATCGCGACGAACACGGCGGACGTGCCGGAGATGAAGGCGAAGTACGGGGAGAGGTGGAGGACGCAGCCCGGCGGGCTCAGCGGGGACGATCCGGACTACAGGCGCATGGCGACGGAGAAGGTCGCCTACATATACAGGCAGGCGGGGGACAAGCTGGATATTATCGGCGTCGGCGGCGTGAAAGACGCGGAGACGGCGCTCGAAAAGATAAGGGCCGGGGCGAAGGCGCTGCAGATCGTGACGGCTATAAGGGGGGAGGGGACTGCCGTTGCGGGGAAGATTAACAAGGGGCTCGTGGAGTTCATGGAGAGGGAAGGGATGAGGTCTTTGGGGGAGATTGTGGGTGTGGATGCGGGGAGGTGAAGTCCAGTTGTAACCCGCGTTCGAAGGGGAGTATCCCAAAACTACACTGAAGGCATCCCGATAGTGGTCCGGTGCCGACATTGGGGGCGAGGACGGCTCGGCCTCTGCCGCGACGAGCCTTTTTCTAAGAGGGGAAGAGAAGAGAGATTGCTTCGCTTCGCTCGCAATGACTAATTATAGATAGATCTCTCACATTAGTTCGAGATGACAAAAAAAGATGCTTGATGTATTGCTGACGGAAAACTGAATGGGTTCCTGCCTCCGCAGGAATGACAGAAGCGGGGTGATTTCTCGCTCACTCGAAAAAGATAAATCCCCCCTTGCTCCCCCCTTTTCCTAAGGAGGGAAGAAAAGAATAAGATAAGACAAAGGATTAACTGAATAGGTTCCTGTCTGCACAGGAATGACAGAAATGTGGTGATTCCTCGCTCGCTCGGAATCGTTAGAAATGATAATATGCTATATATGATATATATACTTTCGGTATGGGCTATCCAAATTTATTCTACCAAAATCAGAGCTCTTCAAGTCCTATAGTGTGCGTTGATCTTGAGGTAGTCGAACGTGATGTCGCTCGTTACGACGAAGGAGCTTTTCTTGCCCGATTTAAGGTCGAGGGTTATGGAGAAGGTCGGCAGCTTCATGACTTCGAGGGCCTTTTCCTCGTCCATGACCGCCTTCGAGTTGCTTAAGACCTTGTGCCCGGCGAAGAAGAGGTCGAGCCTGTCCGGGTTGAAATCCACGCCCGCGCGTCCCGCCGCGGCGACTATCCTCCCCCAGTTCGGGTCTTCGCCGAAGAGTGCGCTCTTAACGAGGAGCGAAGTCCCGATAGTCCGCGCGACGGCCTCGGCGTCCTTTTCCGTCTTCGCGCCCTTGACGATTATCTTCACTACCTTGGTCGCCCCTTCGCCGTCCTTGACTATCATGTGGGCGACCTCGGATGCGGCTTCCGTGACTGCGTCCAGGAGCTTCTTGTAATCCTTGCCGCCGTCTACGGCCCTGTTGCCGAGCTTGCCGTTGGCGAGCAGGAGCACCGTGTCGTTCGTGGACGTATCGCCGTCTACTATGATCTTGTTGAACGAGCTGCCGTTCGAGTCGAAGAGTAGCCTGGAAAGCGCCCTTTTGCCTACGTTGACGTCCGTCATGATGTAGGCGAGCATCGTCGCCATGTTCGGCATTATCATCCCCGCGCCTTTGCCTATGACGGCGACCGTGCCCTTGCCGCCGCCGATGATGACATTCACGGACGCATATTTCGGGAACGCGTCCGTCGTCATGATGGCCTCGGCGGCGTCGAGCATGCCGTCCTCCCTTAGCCCGGAGACGAGCTGGGGCACGGCATTCTTGATCTTGTCCGTCGGGAGCGGGCCGCCGATGAGCCCCGTAGAGGACGGTATGACGAGGTCTTCGGCGATGCCGAGACCCCGGGCGAGGTAGCGCGATGTGAGTACCGCCGCCTTCATGCCCGCAGGGCCGGTGAACGCGTTAGCGATGCCGCTGTTTATCAGCACGGCCTGACAGTATCCGCCCTTTATCCTCTCCATTCCGAGGACGACGGGCGGGGCCTTGACGACGTTCGTCGTAAATACTCCCGCCGCTTTCGCGGGGGTTTCCGAGAATAAAAGGGCGAGGTCCTTCTTGCCCCTTTTTTTGATTCCGCAGGATATACCGCTCCCCAGGAAACCGGGAATCTTTATCATACTGTCAGCTCCTCTATGAACCTGGACGAATTCAATCTTTTCTCTGTGTGGTATTCGGTGAATCTGAGAAACAGTTTTACGTATTTTACAACATTCTCAAGGTGAAGCTCCATCAAATCCCTACGGCGGAGAAATTCTCTCGATACGAGGCCGCCGTTCCCGGCCCGGCTGCCGCACGCCGTGCAGACTACACCGCCCCTTCTTATGCTGAAATGAGCCCTGTCGCCGGCGTCGTTCCCGCACTCGGCGCAGGTTTCGAGATTGGGCTCGTACCCCGAAAGGGCGAGCGTCCGGAGCTGAAATTCCAGGATGGCCGGGAGAGCGCTTTTGCCCTCGTCGAGCTCTGTGAAGAGCCCCGTAAGCGCCTCGAACATCTCTTCGTTGGGGGCGTCTTTAGGCGTGAGGACGTCCACGATTTCGAGGGCGAGGCTGCCCCAGAGGAAGAGCCCGACGTCTTCCATCAGGCGGCGGAAGACCCTGACCGTTTCGGCGTCGTCGACAAACCTGAGGCCGCCGCTTCTTTCCTTGTACCTCGCGCGGAAGAGGACGAACGGCTCTATCCTCCCGCCGAAGCGCTTCCCGCTCGTCCGGGCGTTCTTCGCAAACCCGCTTATCTTCCCCGAGTCCCTAGTGAAAAGCGTGAGGACGTAGTCTCTTTCGCCGTAGGGGGCTTTTCTCAGGAGATATGCCTCCTGCCCGTTTATCATACTGTTATTATTACCAAAGAACGCCCTCTCCGCGAGGGCTTGGGGAATGTATCCTTTCGCCGGTCTGGTGGAAAAGGGGCCGATATTTTATAATAAAGCCGGGTACCGGGTTTTGGGTGCGTCGGTTCATCATTGGGGGATGATGGAATACGGCGGACCGGAGTGAACTATGAACGGAATAAAAATACTCTTCGAGAGGCAGGTTATTTCTATACTGTCGGCGGCGCTGCTCGCCGTAATCTTTATGCAGGCATATGGCGCACCCGCCCGCGCGGCCGACGGTTACAGCGCGGAGGAAAAGATATATCTTAAGAACGTGACGCCGATATTATACGAATATTCACAGGTGGCCTCGCAGGTGAGCGCGAACGTTCTCCCGCTTCAGTCCGCGCCGCCCGAGAAATGCTCGGGCGAGTTTTCGGGTTATTTCGCTATAATGAGCTCTCTCGGGAAGCAGCTCGGGACGATTACGCCCCCCGCGAGGTTCAAGTCGGTCCAGGCCGATTCGGCTTCGGCCATATCGGATTACGAGACCGCACTTAACCTCTATAGCGCCGCATGCACCCAGGAAGACTTCGGTACGAAGGGAGAGCTCGTAAGCCGTGCAGGGGCGGGCGTGAACAGGTCCGTGGCAAAGATAAACGAGGTTTATAAGGATATAGAGGACCTCGGCGCGGTTGCCGCCGCACAGCCCGCCGCCGGAAGCACGGCCCCCGAAAAACTCTCGGAGTCGGCTATCGAGACCGCGCCTTCCGAAGAGTCTGCCCAAATGGAGGAGCAGTACGTAGAAGAGGGAACCCGGGCGGCGGCTCCCGCGCAAAAGACGAGGGAGGAAATTCTCGAGGAGCTTTCGGGGACAGCGGACACGGGCGCTCGGCCACAGGCCCTGCAGCCGGAACCCGAAGCCCCGGCCGCTCCCGTCGCCGAAGCGCCCGAGGCGGCCCCGCCGGCCGTGAAAGCGCCCGAGCCCGTAAAGCCGGTGCCGCCCACGGTACCCCCGGCCCCGGTCGTGGAACCCGAGCCGGTTGCGACAAAGGCCCCGCCCGCACCTGAAAAACCTGAAGCGGCTAAAACCGAACCGGTCCCGTCCCCTGAGGCCGCCGCTCCGGCCCCGGCCGCGGCTGAAGAAGCCGTTCCTCCCGCAGGCCGGGCGGTGAGTCCCGCGGAGCAGGCGGCCGTCGAGGAAGCCGTTCGGGCTGCCGAAGAAGCCGAAGAAGTCGGCCTGCAGCCTCCGGGCCCCGGCGAAGCGGCGTCTGAAGCCGTGGGCGAGAAGTCGATGGACACCGCCGCGCTCACGCCGGAAGAGCTGAAAGAGGAGGCTCTTCCCGAGGACGAGATCAATTCCTGGTGCAGCGGCAGGTACCAGACCGATTTCGAGCGTGAGTCCTGCGTCGAAAAGAGGACCGCAGCGAGGGACAAGGCCGAGGTGCTCGTCTCGTCTTTCGAGGACGGCACGCCCGAAAGGGAGATAGTCGAAAAGTGCAGGGCGGACTGGAAAGAGGGCATGACCTATAATTACGAAATGGTCGTATCGTGTACGCAGTTCTTCTGTAGTCAGAAGGGGCTCGAAGCGTGCACGCAGCTTGCGAAGTAGGGCCGCGCCGCGTCTCCAAGGTGCGCTGACACGGGGGCGCCCCGGTAGCGGCTTCGGTCAGTGGAAAATCAGCATCGCTATGAAGAGGTAGAAGACCGAGCCGAAGATGTCGTTGAACATCGTGAGGAACGGCCCGGACGCCGCCGCCGGGTCGAAATTGAGCTTGTGAAGCACGAGCGGCCCGGCGACGCCTATGAACGACGTGGCCATGGTGGCCGACAGCATCGCCGTGAATACCGCTATAGCGATTTTAAGAACCTCGGGCTCGTGGTAGCTTATGAGCGCCCCTATGCCCGCCGCCAGCACGCCGCATATAACGCCGAGCGTGATTCCGACTCTTACCTCCAGAAAAATAATCCTCAGTATCTGCTTTATGTTGATTGTCCCCATCCCGAGGCTCCTGATCACGATGGTCGTCGTCTGGAGCCCCACGTTGCCCCCCGTGGCCATGATCGCGGGCATGAACGCGGCCAGTATGGCCACCTTCTGGAGCGTCGGCTCGAAGGCGTGGACGATTATGAACGCGATGAAGAGCTCGCCCACGAGGGTCATGAGGAGCCAGGGGATTCTCAGCTTTATGCGCGTCCGCATAGGGGTGTAGATGGGGTGAAGGGTGTCGCCGACACCGGCCATCTGCATTATGTCCTCGGAGGCCTCTTCGGCTATGACGTCGAGGATGTCGTCGGCCGTGATCCTGCCCAGAAGAACGCCGTCGTCGTCCACGACGGGGACCGACAGTATGTCGAACTTCTGGAATATATTCGCAACGTCCTCCTGGTCCATGTAGGGTGTGACCGTAACTTCGAGCGGCTCCATGACGTCCGTTACCCCGGAGCCCGGGGTCGCCAGAATGAGTGTCTGGAGGGATATGTCGCCGAGGAGCCTGTCGTTTTCGTCCGTAACGAAAATCTGGTAAAAGTCCGGAATTTCGTCGGCTATCAGCCTTATCCAGTTTATGGCGTCGCGGACCGTGAAATTGTTGCCGACCTTGACGAGCTCGGTCTGCATGATACCGCCCGCGGAGTCTTCGGGGTATTTGAGGAGCGGCTCGACGTCCCGGAGGCCCTCGGGGTCCATCTTCGAGAGAACCGAGGTGGCCGTCTGCTCCGGGAGCTCGCCGATAAGGTCGGCTGCGTCGTCGGATTCCATCTCTTCGACTATCTCGGCTATCTTCTCGGCGTCGAGCTCGCCGAGTATCTCCTCCCTGTGCTCGGGATCGAGCTCCAGGATGACTTCGGAGGCCGTTTCGGCGTCGAGCGCTTCGAGTATGCGCTGGTAGTCCTCGGGCGGGAACACCGTCAGTATCCCGGCTATTTCGGACGGATGGACATCCGTCAGGACGTCCCTTATATCCTGCATATTTCCTTCGAGGAGGTCGTTGGTTATTCTTTCGGCGAGCTCGGGATTCGGCATAATTTCTCTCTGCCTGCGGGAATACCGCCTTAGTGTATAGAAGGAACCTTAAAAGTAAAGTAGACTCTAGGCCCGAACCGGAGGGCCGGTTCCCTTAATATGAATAGCGTAAGAATATGAAGAGCATAAGAAATTACAGCAATTTCGTGAAATTCGAGCATACGCTGTTTTCGCTGCCGATGATCCTGGCCGGGGCTTTTCTCGCGTGGGGAGGGCTTCCGGACCTGAAGCTCCTGGTGCTCATAATACTCGCGGGGACCGGCGCGCGGACCGCGGCGCTGGCGATAAACAGGATACTCGACCGTAGGATAGACGCCCTGAATCCCCGGACGAAGGAGAGGGAGCTCCCGTCGGGGAAGCTCAGCCTCGGGAAGGCGTATGTCGTCACGACCGCGGGGCTCGTCCTTTATTTCGCCGCGGCCTATAAGATATGCGACCTCGTCCTTTATCTGTCGCCGGTACCGCTCGTGGTTTTCATTATATATCCGCTCATGAAGCGCTTTACGTGGCTTTGCCACTTCGGCGTGGGGCTCGGGCTGGCTCTGGCCCCTCTCGGGGGATGGATTGCCGTAACCTGCTCGTTTCACAGCATTTATCCGGGCGTGTTGCTCGCCCTGTTTACTTTTTTCTGGGTTTCTGGGTTCGACGTCATATACGCGACGATGGACGAGGCATTCGACAGGGAGCAGGGGATATATTCGATGGTGGCGCGCTTCGGAAGGGGGACGGCCCTTTATATTTCGGGGCTTCTCCACCAGGCGGCGTTCTTCTCGATAGCCTTTTTATACTTCCTCATGTTCAGGACCATAGCCGCAGGAATCATGGTAGCGGCTATCGGGATTCTTCTTTTCCTGGAGCAGAGGAAGTCGTCGAACGTAGACCTCGCGTTCTTTAAAATCAACATCCTGGTCGGGTTTTCCGTTTTTCTTTTCGTCCTCGCCGGGATATACTTACCCTAGATTATGAGAACAATCGTAGGCATTACCGGCGCATCCGGCGTCGCATACGGGGTCGAATTTTTAAGGAGATGCCCCGACGACAAGTTCCTTATTTCGAGCAAGTGGGGGAGGCACGTTTTAAACGAGGAGCTCGGGCTCAAGATAGAAGAGCTCCGCCCCTGGGTGAAGGACATATACAGCGATTCGGACCTCGCGGCCCCGTTTTCGTCCGGAAGTAACCACTTCGATTCGCTGGTGGTCATACCGTGCTCGGTTTCAACGCTCGCCAAGATGGCGAACGGCATAGGGGATTCGCTCATTACCCGCATAGCGCAGGTGGCCTTGAAGGAGAGGAGGCGGCTCGTAATCGCCTTGAGGGAAACGCCGCTCAGCTCCATAGCGCTCGAAAACGCGCTCAAGCTGTCGCGCGAGGGGGCGATCATAATGCCGATAAGCCCGCCGCATTATCTTAAGGCGGAGACAGTGAGCGGCCTAATCGAGGGGTACGTGGACAAGGTGCTTAACATCATAGGCGTCCCGACGGGCAACGGCTGGAAGCAGGGGGAGCTCGACTAGGGCGCAGTTTCGCGGGTATTTTATCCGTTCCGCAGTATCGTTTCTCTCCGGCAAGTCAGATTTTTCGCGATAATTAATCAGGCTGTAACGGATCGGTGTCTAAAATGGCTAAAAAACAGTTTCTCGACCTCCAGGAGTTTATAAGCTACCTCGACGCTATAGGCGACCTGAAGCGCGTCAGGGCCGAGGTCGATTCGGACCTCGAGGCTTCGGAAATCGCCGACAGGGTGATAAAGGAGAAGGGGCCGGCTCTCCTGTTCGAAAATGTGAGGGGGGCTTCGTTCCCGCTGGCGATGAATCTCTTCGGCACGGAGGAGCGCGTCGAGCTCGCCCTCGGTAGAAGGCCGAGGGACGTGGGGGAGGAATTGGTGGAGCTCTTTCACAAGGTGAACCCGCCGTCGCTTAAGTCGTTCTTCTCTATACTCCCGAAGGCGTACAGCCTGCTGTCGATGAGGACGAAGTCCGTTGGCAGCGGAGCGGTGCAGGAGATAGAGGAGGAGCCAAACCTCGGGAAGCTGCCGGTTATAAAGTGCTGGCCGCTCGACGGCGGGAAGTTCGTAACCCTCGGGCTCGTCCTGACGCAGGACCCCGTTACGAACAAGCGGAATCTCGGCATATACAGGATGCAGGTCTACGACGAGAAGACTACGGGGATGCACTGGCACCCGCACAAGGGCGGGGCCGCGCACTACCACGAGGCCGGAAAGCTCGGGCGGGACCTCGAGGTCGCTGTCGTGCTGGGCGGCGATCCGAAGATGATATTCACCGCGATAGCGCCGCTCCCGGAGGGCATGGACGAGATAGCGTTCGCAAGCTATCTCCGCGGGAAGCCCATACCGATGGTGAAGGGGAAGAGCGTGTCGCTCACCGTGCCGGCGAACGCGGAGTTCGTGATAGAGGGCGTCGTGCCGCAGAGCGAGCTAAGGGTAGAGGGCCCGTTCGGCGATCATTTCGGGCACTATTCGATGGAGGCCGAGTTCCCGGTCTTTCACCTTAACAGGATCACTCACAGGGCGAACGCGATCTACCCTGCAACTATCGTAGGCAAGCCGCCGAAGGAGGACGTCTTCCTCGGCATGGCGGCGGGGGATATGTTCTCGCCCCTTACGCGCATCATCCACCCGGAGGTGAAGGACATGTGGGCCTATCCGGAGGCCGGGTTCCATAATCTCCTGGTCGTTTCGGTGGACGAGCGCTATCCGAAAAACGGCATAAAGGCGATGCTGTCCCTTTGGGGGACGGGGCAGCTCCTTTTGACGAAGGTGATGATCACCGTTTCGAGCGACGTGGACCCGCGCGACTGGGACGCAGTGCTTACGGAGATAGGGCTTAACTACGAGCCGGAGGAGGACGTCCTCGTAATCCCCTGGGCCCCGCTCGATACGCTGGATTTTACCAGCGGGAAGCTGAACGTCGGGAGCAAGATGGGCATAAACGCCGTAAGGAAGGCGCCCGGAAGGAAGCCCCGGAAGCTGCCGGACAAGGCGCCCGATCCGAGGGCGAAGCATCCCGAGATCCTCGACTGGAGGCTGCTAAAGGGCGGCATTTTAGCTGTAAAGATTGACAGGAGCCCCAAGGAGATGTTAAAAAAGCTCTTCGAGACGCCGGGGTACGAGGATGTGCGTATAATCGCCGCCGTCAGCCCGGACATCGACGTGCACGATAACACTGAGCTTATATGGGGGATTTTCACGCGGTTCGACCCGTATCTGGACCTCGTGTTCGAGAGGACCGAGCTCAGGGGGCCGGCTGTCGTTTATGGCGGCCGTATGGGTATAGATGCGACTATAAAAAACTGGTATCCTGCTGTGATAGAAATGTCAGAGGACGTTAAAGAGGCGGTAACCGAAAGATGGAAAGAATACTGGAAGATGTAGAAAAACTCTGTTTCGACAAGAACCTTCTCCCAATAATCGAAAAGGTGGCGAACGGGGAGCGCCTGAGCTTCGGCGACGGGCTTACCGTGATGGACAGCCTCGACATCAACACTGTCGGGATGCTTGCAGATTACGTCAAGCGGAAGAGGGTGGGGGACAAGGTTTACTTCGTCGTAAACAGGCACGTAAACCCGTCGAACATATGCGCCATTTCGTGCAGGTTCTGCGCGTTCGGCACGACCAAGAAATCGGCCAGCGCCTACGAGATGAGCCACGAGCAGATTCTTTCCCTCCTTAACGACGACATCAGGGAAGTGCACATAGTAGGCGGGCTCCATCCCGACTGGAACTTCGATCATTACCTCGACATTATTAGACTCGTGAAGAACAATTACCCGAAGACGCACGTGAAGGCGTTCACGGCGGTGGAGATAGACTGGTTCACCGAGATCACGGGCAAGGGGCTCGAGTACGTCCTCGAAACCCTGAGGGAGGCCGGGGTCGACGCGCTCACCGGCGGCGGCGCGGAGATACTCCACCCCGACGTCAGGAAGAAGATATGCGCGCCGAAGACTATAGCCACCCGGTGGGAGGAGATACACAGGCTCGCCCACGCCATGGGTATTCCGACGAACGCGACGATTCTTTACGGCCACATCGAAGAGCCGTTTCACGTCGTCGATCACCTGGACAGGCTGAGGAACATAGAAGACGATTCCCCGGGATTCTTCGCATTCATTCCCGTGCTCTTCCAGCCCGAAAACACCGGGCTAAAGAAGCAGGTGAAGTTCTTCCCGGCTTCTTACGACCTTAAGGTCCACGCCCTTGCGAGGCTATACCTCGACAACTTCCCGCACATAAAGTCCTACTGGATCACGCTCGGGGAGAAGATGGCGCAGGTCGCGCTCCATTACGGGTGCTCGGACGCGGACGGCACCATCATGAAAGAGAAGATAATCCACGACGCGGGCGCGCCTTCCGAGCTCGGGCACACGCGCGACTTCATGGTGAACATGATAAAGAACGCGGGCTTCATTCCCGTCGAGCGCGACGCCCTTTATAACGAAGTGCAGGTTTACAACTAGGCGCCGCCGGGTGCGGGGCGGAGCAGCCGGGCTGCTTCGATCGCTGACGTGGGTCTCCACGTCAAATTCTCCCGGATCGCTTAATGGAATGTTTGTATCGTCCCGGCTGTACGCGGCATTCTCACACTATTCGGCACGAGGCCCCTTACACCCGCCGTTCGCACCGCCGGAGACAGTATCTCGTCGTCCGCCACGCCGGTAAAAGCACGCTATGTGTGTGCAATCAATTACCAACTCAAAATAGCGCTTGAAAACGAAACCGTTTTGGTTAATCCTTTTAAAATACAGCGGGGGGCAAAACGATGAGACGCATGAGAACGCTTTCCTTAATGGCTTTACTCGCAATCCTGATAGCAGTCGGAATCTTTTTTGCAGGCGGTGAGCAGGCGGAATCGCAGCAGCCGCAGGAATTTTCCTACATAACATCCGAACTCGGACAGGACATCTACCCATTCTCCGATTTCACGGCGGGCTCCGTCATCGAGATCGCGCAGTCGAGCTGCGGGAACGATACCTGTTCCGCCGACCAGTGCTGTTGCCTCAACACCGAGACCGGAGCGCAGTGCTGCAGGACCAACACGAGCGGCAATTGCGTCGAGTCGTGCAAACGCGGAAGCCCCTGTTAAAGCCGCTCCGCGTGACCGAACCATGGCATAGGCAGTTTTCAGTCGCAATATTAGCGGGTTTTTATGTCTTTAGTTATGGCAATGCAGTTCGGAGGTCGTATTTGTATCCTTTCGGATTCGATGATCTCCGATTCAGCCTCGATCGATGACGAAGTAATCCCCGGGCAGCTCAAGACGGTCGTCCTCAACAAAGAGCTTGCCGTCTCCTATTCGGGCCCTGCCGAAAAGGCTGTCGGAAAGATACGCGAGATGAGGCAGGACCTTGCGAAAAGGGTGTACTTCGAGGAGGTCCTGGAATCGCTCACCGAGTTCACGAAGAACGAGGGCGAGGGCGTGGACTTCATCCTCTCTTCGCACATATCCATTCCCAAGCTTTACAAGATAGCGGGGGGCGAGATCCATTACGGCCTGGACATGTACTGGATAGGGAGTCAGCGTGCGGTGTCGCGCGTCTTAAAAGAGATGGAGACCGGCGAGCCTGTCACGGGATCTTTACCGCGCGGGATGACGGCCGGGGAGAGGAGGTTCAGGGAGGCGTTCAGGAAGGTCGTTAGCGGGCGCAGCGAGCCGCGGGCCGGAGGGCTCGTTTTCGACTGCATAGGCTCTGAAAGCGGGTATCACTACAACACACAGGCCGGCGTCCACACAGGGGGCGGCATGTCGATAGGAATCTCTTTCGATTACTCGCCCGGGACCGGTTACCAGAAGCCCGGGAGCGAGATGAGCCTCGTCTCGCCGAACGGGAGGAGCCTCCCTCTCGCGGGGGCGTACTTCGAGGAAAGCCACCTGGGCTATATATATTCCCCGCTCGACCCGCAGCTGGACGGGAACCGGCCCGGAAGCCCGGAGACGGTGTATCCGGTGACGCTCCAGGGGTTCGTCAGCGAGGTGGAGAGGTGCGCGGCGCGGCTGGAGCAATATCTCGGGAGATGATCTATTAATGCAGGCGTAAGCGAGTCTCCGGCGCTTTTTACGAGCCTGCCCTTTAAAACCGGCTGAATTTTGAGATAAAAATTCAAAATCGCCGGATCGGCCCTTGAAAAGCGGGAATTAGTGCTTATGCTATTTGTGATAAACGTTTAAGGCATGGGGTGAATTTTTTATGATCAACACTGAAAATCTTAGCCATACGGGAACGAAGTTCTCGCGCAGCATCTACCTCGGGCAGATCAAGAAAACCACTCTCGACAAGCCTGTAGACGACCTGAGTGAAAAGGAGCAGGAGCAGTATACGAGCCTTTCCCGGCAGATGAAGTGGGGAAAGGAGAACGGATACAATCTTGTGCTCACCCGCGACAGCGACGAGATCGACTGCTGGATGATAAGAGATACCTCCATGGACGACCTCAACCCGCTCTTCAGAAAGACAATTCTGGAAGTTTTCTGATACGGTAAACGAAACAATCGAAGAAGCAGTTATACACCGCCGACGTCGGGCGGAGGGATTTTTATTGTGTTTTGGATGTGACGGCCCGGCACGCGGATACGGGTTTGCAGATTTTACTTTGCCGGGACGATTTGTTATTCTAGAATCAGAATTCAAGGGGGTTTGACGCTTGCGATATACCCGCTTGCGGAGTATTGGACATGGACGCTTACACTGAAATAATCGAAAATCTCAAGGCCAAGAAAATCGAGCTCGAAAACAGGCTCGGGAGGATAGAAACCTCTCTCAGAAAGACCCACGACAGGGACTGGGACGAGCAGGCCCTGGAGCGTGAGGGCGAAGAGGTCGTTGAGTTCCTCGACGAGAACATAAGGACCGAGCTCGACCAGATCAACGCCGCGCTTTCGATGGTGGACAGGGGCGAGTACGGCGTCTGCGTCATGTGCGGCGACCCCATACCCATAGGCAGGCTCGAAGCCCTGCCGTATACCGACCGCTGCGTCGTCTGCGCCCGGGAATCCGAATAACGGCCCCGGGGGGGATTCTCTTAGGGGGCGAGCATCTCCGAAATGTCCGGGCAACGGGCGGAGTCCATTTAAAGCCTGTAGTGTTAAGCCGGGGTTAACTTTTTTGACTGGCGTCCGCTTTCGGTTTATAACCATGAGAGCGCGGCAGGCAGGGTTCCACCCCGCCCCGCCCGGAGGCTTAAAGATGGACATGATCGTCATAAACGCCGACGACGAGCTCACGCACATAAAGCTGCGGGGGAGGGTGGATCTCGATACCATAGGCGACCTCGACTGCGAATTCACGAGGCAAACCGTCACGCGGAGGAAGGACGCCGTCGTCGATATGTCGGACGTCGATTACATGGCGTCCATCGGCCTCAGGATGCTTATCACTGCCGCGAAGGCCCTCGACAAGTTCGGCGCGAAAATGGTGCTTTTAAACCCTCATCCGGACGTCGAGGACGTCCTCAGGACGGCCGGGTTCGACAAGGTGATGCCCATCGAGCACGACCTCGAAAGCGCCCGCGAAGCTCTCAGGGGACTGGCCTGACGGGGATGCGGCGGACATGGAAACCAGCGTACCCGAAACCGATGGCCCAGAGACCGGCGCGCCACGGGCGACAGTTCTGGTCGTTGCCGGCGATCCCGGGCTTAAATTACTCGTCAGCCAGAAATTCAGAAGGGAGATAAGGGAGAACGAGCTCGCTTTCGTCTTTGCGGACGACGGCGCGTCGGCCCTAAGAACCCTTGGCAGAAGCGACGTGGACGTGGTGGTGACGGACGTTCAGCTCCCCGGCGCCGACGGGCTGACGCTTCTTTCCGACCTCAAGAAGTACTTCCCTAATATAAGATCGGTGATAATCTCGGCGTACGGCGACATGCGCACCATCAGGCGCGCCCTCAATCTGGGTGCGTTCGACTTCCTGACGAAGCCCATCGACCTGGACGACCTCGGCGTGACCATACTGAAGACCGTGGAAGAGGCCCTTGCCCTGAAGCAGGCCGTCAGGGACAGGGAGCGGCTGGCCGCTATCAGGCAGGAGCTCGACGTCGCCCGGAGGATTCAGCTCTCGATGATACCGAGGACATTTCCGGCCTTTCCGGGAAAGAGCGAGTTCGACATATACGGCGACATCAAGGCGGCCCGGGACGTCGGGGGCGATTTCTACGATTTCTGCATCCTGGAGGGTGATAAACTCTATTTCGCCATCGGCGACGCCTCGGGGAAAGGCGTTCCGGCGGCGCTGTTCATGGCGGTTACGAGGACCATGATAAAGGCAGAGGCCGTGAAGGGCAACGCGCCCGACAGGTGCCTTGCCGAGGCCAATAGAATACTCTGCATGGAAAATGAATTTTCGATGTTCATAACCGCGTTCTGCGGCATACTGGACGCCGGGACGGGAGAGGTCGCGTATTCGAACGGCGGCCACAAGCTTCCGTTTCTCGTCCGTGCGGGGGCCGGGGTGGAAGCCCTGCCCGCTACGGGCGGGATCGCGCTAGGGGTCCTGGAAGGGGATTCACTTTATAATGTCGGGACTATGAAGCTCGGTCCCGGAGACACGATATTTCTTTACAGCGACGGGGTGACGGAAGCCGCGAACAGGGGGCTCGAATTATACACCGACAAGAGGCTCGCGAAGGTATTGTCCGGGATTGGCGCAGGACTTCCAAAGGATGCCGTCAAGGCCGTTCTCGGGGACGTCGAAACCTTTTCGCAAGGGGTCCCGCAGGCGGACGATATGACGCTCCTCGCCATCAGATATAATTAACCGATGTCCTCCGAGTTGAATATCCGGCTCAGGAACGATTTCGGCGAACTGACCGGGCTCAGGGAAAGGCTTAGGGAGTTCTGCGAATCGTTGAAACTCCCCCGGAGCTGCGCGTTTGCCGTGATGCTGTCACTGGACGAGCTCGTGACGAATATAATATCGTATGCCTGGGAGGACGGCCTCGATCACTCGATTGCGATAAGCGCGAAGTGCGGGAACGGCGTCATGGAAATAGAGGTCGAGGACGACGGGAAGCCGTTCAATCCACTAGACTACGAGCCGCCGGACCTTTCGTCGCCGATAGAGGAGCGCCACATCGGCGGGCTGGGCATACACCTCATTCAGACCTACATGGACGAGATAGCGTACAGGAGGGAAGGGGGGCGGAACCGCGTCGTCATGAGGAAGAGGGTGTCGCAGCCATTGTCCGGATGACCGGGCGCGTCTTGCCGGCTTGTCCCCGGGCCGTCTAATAAAATTCGATAAGATAATCAGGCAGGGATGGATTGTTCGGGGAATCGAGGCCCTCGACTGGATAATCGCGGCCCGATTCGACGGAAGGGCCTTCGCGGAGGGATTTGTTCTCGAACGTTACCTCAATCGTCGTCGGCAAGCCGTCTTCGCCGAGGTCGTCGTGGTTGTTGACGTGGACGTGCACGGCGTCGAAGCATCTGCCAAGCTCCCTTATGCCGGATTCCGCGGCGCCGCCGAGCGAGCTTACGTGGTGAAACTCGACGACGAGGCCGGTTATGCGGGGGGAATATTCCAGGATGCCGGAGACGGCGCTGTATTCCCAGCCCTCGATGTCCATCTTTATAAACACCGCTTCGCCTTCCGGAACCCTCGAAAATATCTTTCCGACATCCGAGTCGCCGTTGCCTGTCCCCACTTTTTCGGCATAGTGCCTTCTCCGGCCGGAGAAGAATTTCCCGAACCTGAACGGGAGCGTTATCACTTCCTTGTCGAGCGGTGTGCGTCCCCTCACGTAATCCTTCGTATGAAGGTATGCCGATTCCAGAAATTTCCGGAGGCTGACGGTGTGGTCGTAGCAATGCACCGCACAGCCCGACATTCTGTGAAATTCCTCCTCGAACGCCCAGTTATGCCCGACGCCGAGCCCGACGAGGACGCCCGTGCCGCGGAGGGCCGTCTCGGTGACGACGTATCCGCCGTCGTGCTCCGAGCCGAGCCTCATAAGGTCGCCGCGATGCCTCGGTTTCCAGGCGAGGGGCAGCCTGGCTGTGCGGCGGTTCTTCGCCGTGTTTTCTTTCACGTCAGAAGTGCTCCGGGTGCGGAATACAAAACCGGCGGGATTTTCTTTATGAACGAATCCCGGCGGCCGGTAAAAGTATATTACAATTTTCTCGAGGTGAGACTTTACCCGGAATCCGGAGGATATGAATAACGGCGTAGCCGTCGAAGGGAGCCGCCGTCTTCGGGGTCTCCGAGAAAACCGTGAGCGGGGTATTCATATCCTGCGGGAAGCGCTGACGCCGGAAACCCGGGGCACCGGTACGCCCCCTCGAAAGCCGCCGCATCAGGGCCGGGTTATCTCGTACCAGATGTTTTTCTGGTACCCCTGCGCGTCTACCTCGGAGAGCTGCTTTCCGGCGACGGGGGTCGTGCCGTCGCACTTCCAGTCGTAGACGGTCGAATGGCCCGTTACGTACATGGGGATAAAGTCGGAGTTTGCATTTTCCTTACAGTATTCGTTCATACCTTCCGTCGGCTCCTTGCTTACGTCGGCCTTCGATTCGCAGGGGAGGTTGGCCCCGACGTTGCACGCATAGACCTTACCGTCCATGCATCTCCAGTAAGTCCCCTTCATGAAAATGTCGAGCGGTGTGGATTCGGGGGAGCCGAACGCCTTCTTAAGGCCCCTGGCTATCGACTCGGGAACCTCGGGGCCCGTGTAATCCGCGCCGGGGGAGTCTACAGTCCCCGCCGACTCGCAGTAGGTGAACGGGTTGTCGAATGTCTTGCCCGAATCGGGGGATTTATCCTCGGCCGTACACGACACGGATGCCATGAGCACTGCGGGAACAATCAGCATAAAGGTCGGAAACTTTTTCATTTCGATATCCTCCGGGCGCCGCCGCTCGAATATTTTTATCAGGAGCCGGAACGCCTAGAAAAATTATATAGCATGGACGTAATTTTAATAATACTGCATTTTGAAGACCGGGGCCGTGGTTGCGGCTGCCGGAGACTGGTGTAATTTAGTTATATATCTGAAGACGATAAATGATTAGCTCGATTCCTCTAAGCTGGTATAGAAGCCGGAAGACCTCGATGATTCTGAGGAGCGTTTCACTCCCGCTCTCGCACGTGGACTGGATCTACACGGGAGGCGTGCCGCTCGAAAGCTCGTTCGAGGAGATATACGGCGAGCTCTTGTCGAGGTTCGGGAGCGGGTTCCTCATAAGGGGGTGCTCTCCCGAGATAGCTGATTTCCTCGGGCGGAGCGGGTGCGAGGCGGTCGTTACGGGCTCGGAAGCCGTTATAGACATCGGGGGCTGGAGGCCCGGGGCGTCCCTCGGCGAGCTTTCGCGGCGCGGCCTCAAGCCGGGGAGAGTGAAGGAAATCGCCTATTCGCAGGAGAATATGAAAAGGCTCGAAGCGCTCCGGACGCGCACTCCATACGGCGGAAAGCCGTTCCTTAAATATCTCTTCCGGACGGGATACGACGAGGACATGAGGTGCTTCGTTCACGCGGACGAGGACGGCGGGTGGCTCGGGGCCGTGACCGTTTCGAGGACGGGGCCCGACTCGGCGCACGTCGAGGCGATGCTGAGGTCGGCGCGGTCTCCCGTCGGCGTTATGGAGTCGCTTTTCGTATACGTCATACGCGCGCTCGGCGGGGATGGTTACAGGGAGCTCAGCCTGGGGGAGGTGCCTTTCGTACGTCCGCCGGGGCTCACGGTGGAGGCTGCCGGCATGCAGTCACTCAAGGAGAGGTTTCTTTTCGGCTCCGGGCATTTCCTGAGGTTCGCTTACAATTACAAAAGCCTCTTCAGGTTCAAGGACAAGTTCAATCCAGCGTGGCGGCCTGTTTACATGTGCGGGAGCCGTTCCGTTCCGTTTCGGGCGCTCGCGGACGTGTTTATAAAAACCGGGTACTGCAGCCTTTCGGGCTCGGAGCTGGTGTCGGGGTTAAAGAGCCTCGCGTCATCTCCTTTCAAAAAACGCCCGTGAATTCGAGGAGCCCTTTTAATTCAAAACTCCAATACCGACACATCGTCATCGCCGTCACTATGAAGCTTTTTTTAAGAATGCCGTTTAAGCCTTGCGCGGCCCTAACCGGAATTCTGTGGGAAATGGAAAGGCTCTGCGGGGGTATGTTGGCGAACGGGAGGAGTATTTTTGCGCCAAGCCTCTCAGGTTTGATTCAAGATTCGGGAAGTTGGACGTCATAATTTGAGTATCACTTTAAGATTATTTCACGTAACGGTTTCAAGACGGTAGTGCCGGATGAAAAGTCGTAACCGGCTGTTATCACGCCGATTTGTAAAGTGAAACGGGCCCGGCACGGGGAGTCTAATGCGTATTTTCAGCTTTCCGGCAATTAGCTAAAGGTGATTGTATTGCGAGAAGCTTGAATTAATGAAAGATCGCAGACATTCCGGCAAAACATCTTGTCTGTAAGAATTTACATGAAACGTTCTTTTTCCGTCCGGCTCTGGCCGCGGTCTTTTTTGTCAGGGGAGGACAGGGCCATATTAGTGTATAATTAAGTTCCAAGCAACCGAAATCCAACGATTAAACATGCTCCAGCTCATTTTCATCGCCTATGTGGTTTTCGTAATCGCCGCGAGCCTGGTCCCGGAAGCAGGCACAAGCGTCGTGGCGTACAATGACAAGATTGCGCACCTGGCGGCGTATTTCGTCATGGGCGTCCTCGCGTGGACGGCTGTCACGACCATGAAGAGGAAACTCTACCTTCTTTTCTCTTCCGTCGTTCTCGGGGTCGTGCTGGAGCTGGTTCAGGAATTCGTCCCGGGCAGGTCCATGGACGCCGCCGATGCCGCCGCCAACGCGGCGGGCATAGTGCTGGCTTATCTCGTGTGCAGGTTCTGCGCCGAGTACGTCGGATGGGGGACTTTCTCGCCCGGGGGTAAGGAGAAATACCCCTCCGGAGGAGCGGAATGAATATAAAGTTTTGCGGAGCGGCGAGGACGGTGACGGGAAGCTGCCACCTGCTGACGCTGGACGACGGGTTCAAGATACTTCTCGACTGCGGGCTTTACCAGGGGCGGGACGACGAGCTGGTCGACTTTAACCGTACGTGGCTCTTCGATCCCGCGGACATAGACTCGATGGTGCTGTCGCACGCGCACATAGACCACAGCGGCCGCATACCCAGGCTCGTCAGGGACGGATACAGGGGGGAGATACTGACGACGAGCGCGACCAGGGACCTTTCGGCCGTGATGCTGCTGGACAGCGCCAAGATACAGGAAAAGGACGCGAGCTATATAAAAAAGAAGAACAGGAAAAGGGAGAGGGGACGGCGCAAGATCAAGGGTCCGGCGGTAGAGCCGCTTTACACCGACAAGGACGTGTTCGAATCGCTCCAGAGCTTTGTCGGAGTAAGCTATGACGTGTGGCACGAGATAAGAAAGGGCGTATCCGTGCAGCTTAGGGACTGCGGCCACATATTCGGGAGCGCCAGCGTTACGCTAAGAATAGACCGGAACGGAAAGCCGCCCGTAAAAATCGGGTTCAGCGGGGACATTGGGAGGCCGAAGAGGCCCATATTGAAGGACCCCGTGCCCATGGAGGACCTCGACTACCTGATTACCGAGAGCACGTACGGCGGAGTGAAGCACAGCCAGCTCCCGCAGGACGAGGACGAGCTTCTCCGCATAATCAACGACTGCATCGAAAAAAGGGGGAAGCTTGTCATCCCGGCGTTCAGCGTGGGGAGGACCCAGGAGATCGTCTACACACTCGACAAGCTCGAGAACGAGGGACGCCTGCCCGAGATACCCGTCTTCGTGGACAGCCCGATGGCCATCAACGCGACGGAGGTCTTCAGGCTCCATCCGGAGTGCTTCGACGAGGGCATAGCGGAGTATGTGCTGAACGACCCCGATCCCTTCGGTTTCAACAAGCTGAAATATATCCGTACCACGGAGGAGTCGAAGCGGCTCAACAGCCTGACGGGGCCGGCCGTCATCATAAGCGGATCGGGCATGCTCACGGGGGGAAGGGTGCTCCACCATTTGGTGAACACCGTAGAGCACGAGCGCCACACGATTCTCATCGTAGGTTTCTGCGCCCCGTATACGCTCGGCGACAAGATAAGGCGGCGAGAGAAGAAGCTCTGGATATTCGGGAAGGAAAGGACGCTCAGGGCGCACGTCGAGATCATGGATTCCTTCAGCGCCCACGGCGACGAAGACGAGATGCTGGGCTATCTTTCGGGGCTCGACAGGGAGAAGCTGAAGAAGGTGTTCCTCGTCCACGGGGAGTATGACAGGCAGGAGAAGTTCAAGTCCGCCCTCGAAAGGGAGGGGATGAGGGACGTCGTGATTCCGGAGCTGGGAAGCACGTTCGAGATAGAAGTTTAGGAAGGACTATTACTACACCGGCCTCGTCCGACCGCCGGTTTCATGCGCCGCCGTCCAGTATAGCGATACATTCTTCGGGAAGCTTCGGCCTCACGGTTTGGCCCGAGCTCTTCTTCGGCTTGATTTTCCCGCCGGCCGTGAACCACGAGGCGAGGTCGCTACCGCACCCGGTGTCGTGTGTGTTTACCGGATCCTGCGGCACGCACGAGCCGTTGCCCTCGGGGCATTTGAGCCGAACGTGGAAATGGCCGTCGTGCCCGTACCACGGGCGGAGCTTCGCGAGCCACGACTCGCCGGGGTATTCGGAGCAGAGCTTTCTCTTTATGAACGGATTCACGAATATCCTGTCTACGTCGGCGTAGGAAGCGGCCGCCTTCACTATCCTGCCTATTCTGTCGTCCCATTTGGAATCGTCAACCCCCGTTCGCTGATCGTTAAGGACGGACTGGGGGAAAATGCTCTCCCGCTCGCGGACGGTGAGGCTCCTTTGAAGGGCTATGGGGTGCTGCCAGTAGAGGATGTCGGCGTCGAGGCCCGTCTGGTGGCTGCTGTGCTCGTCGAGCATGGGGCCGCCCGTTTGCCGGGCGACGTCGCCTACGAGGATGATTCCGTTTACGTACTCGTTCACGCGCTTCCCGAGGTCCACGATGAATTCTATGGTCTCGGGGTTCGCGAAGTATCTGCCCCGCCCGGGCCTTATGACCTGAAAGCCTTCGCCTTCCATCGGGATGGCCGCGGAGTTCCTCATGCACCCGGCTGTGTAGGTGCCTATGGATTGCGTTGCAGACGCCGAGGCGGAAGATGCGGCGCGGGCCCCGTCCGTCACGGACGTATACGCGAGCGTCCCCGCCAGTATCACAAGCAACGAAAGTGTAGTAAATCGTGGGAAAATCATCGTATGGACAGCCGGCTTTATTACGAATGAATTATACACCAACCGGCGCGTTCTTGAAGGGGCGTAAATCGAGAGCCGGGCTGTTATAAAATAATAATCAACTAAGTGGTTGACAAATGCCGGGCAGTATTCTATACTCAACTGTATGGTTGAATATAAGAACGCGAATCTGGATAACGTCCTTCACGCGCTGTCTAACTCCACGAGGAGAAATATCGTCCTTCAGCTCGCGAAAGAGGACCTCACGGTGAACGAGCTGGCGGAGAAATATGAAATGTCTCTCCAGGCCGTGTCCAAGCACATACAGGTGCTTGTGAAGTCGGGGCTCGTCGTAAAGCGGAAATCGGGCCGGGAGCGGCTCTGCAGGGTGAGCTACGGGCCCCTCGAATCGGTCTCGGACATGCTGGACGAATTCAGGCGGTTCTGGGAGGCGCGCATGGATTCTCTCGAAAAATACTTTGAAAATCGGAAGACAGGAGGTGACGCCGGTGAGTGAAGCAGCGGTAGTCGTCAAAAGGGTTATAAAAGCCGACCCGGAGCGGGTGTTCGAGGCGTTTACGAAGCCCGAGATCATGAACGAATGGTTTTACGGGATGGATGAGGGGACGGCGGAGGTATCGAACACGCTCGAAGCAGGGGGCGGGTTCAGTATCAACATGCGCTCGGTGGACGGGACGGAATACATGCATACGGGCGAGTACAGGGAGATCGTGCCGCACGAGAAGCTCGTTTTTACGTGGAACTCGAACTTCGCGAAGGATACGGTCGTTACCGTCAGCTTTCGCCCGGTGCCCGGCGGGACGGAGGTGACGATAATGCACGAGCTGCTCACGGTTTCCGAGAGGGAGCCCCACAGGAGGGGCTGGACCGTTTGCCTTGGCAACCTTGGGAGATTGTTTACACGATGAGCGGTATTAATGAACTGACCGCGAGCATCTGTGTATTTCCATATAATGCGGATTGTGCTCCACGGTACATCTCTCCCGGACGTACATCGACCCCGAGCCCTATCGATACCGACGGCTCCTCGAAATCACACAATATATTCCGGATATTCCCGGCACCAACGCATGGCATAGCATTTGCACATCCGTGGTGCAAGAGGTCATTAACAAAATAAATCATAGTAATCCTGAGGTAATAAACAATGAAAAACCAAACGCTGAAGCATGAAATCGTTTCCCCGGCGGAATGGCTGGAGGCCCGGGAGGAGCTACTGAAAAAGGAGAAGGAGCTGACCCGCGCGCGTGACGCGCTGGCAGCCGAGCGCCGGCGGATGCCGTGGGTAGCCGTCGGGAAGGCGTACGAGTTCGACGGGCCGAAAGGCAAGGCGAGTTTGCTCGACATGTTCGAAGGCCGCCGTCAACTGATCATCTATCGTGCCTTCTTCGAGCCCGGCGTGTCCGGCTGGCCCGAGCATGCCTGCATCGGCTGCTCCATGGTAGCCGACCAAGTCGGCCACCTTGCCCATCTGAACGCCCGCGACACCACGCTCGCGTTCGCCTCGCGCGCGCCGCAGGCGGACATCGAGCGTTTGAAGGCGCGAATGGATTGGCATATCCTGTGGTACACCATCACGGACGACTTCGACAAAGACTTCGGCGTGGACGAGTGGCACGGCACGAACGCGTTTATTCGCGACGGCAACCGCGTGTTCCGTACCTACTTCATCGACAAGCGGGGCGACGAGGCGCTCGGGAGCACCTGGAGCTACCTCGATATGACTGCGCTCGGGCGCCAGGAGGAGTGGGGGGACTCGCCCGAGGGCTACCCTCAGACCCCGCCGTACGAGTGGTGGAACCGGCACGACGAATATGGCGACGCCCGGCCGTCCCGGGAGTGGAACGCCCAGGTCGAGCGCGGTATCCGGGCCGGGCAAGGACGGCGGCGCCCGTGAGCGGCCGTCGTTGCTGCGGAGCAGGATCGAGGAGCCCTGACGGCGAGGCGGTTCCGAAACAGACCACGCGCGCCGGCGTGCGCCCGCGGTCGTTTTTTCGGCGGCTCCGGGACACGGCCGGATGGGTAGTACCGGGCGCAGTGCTGGTGCTCCTGCCCAAGTGCCCGGTGTGCATCGCGGCCTACGTTGCGTTGGCGACGGGGATCGGAATTTCCGTATCGGCCGCGTCGTCCCTGAGAGCGGCCGTCGTGATAATCTGCGTGTCGTCTCTCTCGTTTCTCGCGGCAAGGCGGATGTGCCGATACCTCGCTTCTCTATCGGGAATCAAGGGCACGGCGCGCTGAGGGGCCGCCGGCGGCTCGCGGCTTCTCCGCACAAGAGCTACTCCCCGGGACCGAAACGGGCTATAATTCATGTGAACGAATCCCGGGGGTGGAGAATGAAGATTCTGCTTGCAGTATCTGCAATATTATTGTTGTCGGTATCGGCGCTGTTCGTGGCCGGGGGGTGCGACGGCGGGTCGGGCGGGGCGGCGCCGGACAATCCTGTAACGAGGGTGGACAACCCCGGGACGCTGACCGGGATCGAGTGGTCGGTCGTGGCGACGCCGGTGTATCCGGTGACAGGGTCCGACGGCCTCGTACACCTGGCTTACGAGATAAAATTCGCGAACGTGACGGGCTCGGCGACGACGGTCAGGATAGATTCCGTCGAGGTCGTCGATCCGGAAAACGACGACAGGGTTATATCCACGGTAAAGAATACCGCCTTCGACGGGACGGACATAACGTACAAGCTCAGGAATTTCGACGTGCCGATCACATTCGGCACGGCTAATTACTCGGACATGCTCGGCCCGGGACAGTTCGGCGTAATGTACATGACCGTCACTTTCGAAAACGAGGAGGAGGTCCCCCGTTTTCTCGGCCACAGGGTAACGATGTCTCTCCCGGACTTCCCGGACAGAGGGACTGTTACGGCGACAGGCGGATATACGGAGGTGAGTACCGACAGGGCTGTCGTTCTGAGCCCGCCGCTCAAGGGCGACCGCTGGCTCGATGCGGACGGCTGCTGCGAAACGATAGGCCTCCACCGGTTCGTCGTAAATCCTATAGACGGCAAGCTCAGGCTTTCGGAGCGCTACGCGATAGACTTCGTCCGGCTCGACGAGGACGGGAGACTCTATACCGGCGACCAGTCGGTCCTGGCCAACTGGCATTACTACGGAGCCGACATCCATTCCGCCGCGGAGGGCAGGGTGGTCGGGGTTTTAGACGGACTTCCGGACCAGCCGCCGGGCCAGCTCCCTACGGACGCTACGATAGTGACCGCGGGCGGTAACCACGTCGTCGTGGATATAGGCGGCGGCCGGTACGCCTTTTACGCGCACATGATCCCCGGCAGCATAACAGTGAAGGAGGGGGACTTCGTGAAGAGGGGGCAGCACATAGGAAACCTCGGAAACTCGGGGAATACCGACGGGCCGCACCTTCACTTCCACGTAATGGACAGCCCTGCTCCGCTTAACTCGAACGGCCTGCCTTACGTCTTCGATTCGTGGGCGTACCAGGGGAAGGTTATAGGCGGCAGTCTCGAGGAAACCAACGATAATCTCATGGCCGGCAATCCCGCCGAAGTCGATATCACGGGGAACGGCAGTATGAAGAAGGAAGAGCTTCCGTTTACGAACGATATAATAGGGTTCGAGTAACCGGGCACGGAAGCCTTCTCGTGCCCGCCGTTTATCGTCGCGGACAGGGTAAGAATCGCTTCTCAATATTTGGTGAAAAGTTAGGTTATAATGTAATTCATTAGCATTTGTTCGCGCCAACAGGGAGCGGCCGAGCGGCGGGCTCCGGGGCGGCGTGGGGAGCCGAAGCCCCCGAAGGATTTCTATTGAAAAACAAACCGGATGTGAGAGGATGAGAAAACCACGGCTTGAAGGCAGGAGCCTTGCGGCCGGCCTCGATTCCTCCTGTGCCAGAACAAGTCAGAAGCATTGCCGCCCGCCTACGGACGACGCAGCAGTATTCGATTAGCATTGAAAAGGGAGGAGGGGTCATGAAAAGAAACAAGACAGTTTTATTCATGGCGTTTGTCATTATATCCGTGTCTTTTCTTTCCGCGGGGGCGGGCGGCGGCGACAATAAAGCGACGCCCGGACCTGTACCGGATGAAATACTAAAGGTAATGCGGAAGCCGCTCTACGCCGATGCGACATGGAGCCTTAAGGTTGTCGATCTCGAATCCGGCGAGAATATATACGACCTCAATTCGGGGCTCCTGGCCTATACGGGATCAGTAAGAAAGACGTTTTCCGTGGGCATGGCCCTTAACGAGCTCGGCCCAGACCACAGGTTCAGGACCCCTGTTTACAGGAAGGGGGACGTGAGCTCCGAGGGGGTTCTCTCGGGCGACCTGATACTCGTCGCGAACGGGGACCTGACGATGGGCGGGAGGAATACGCCGGAGGGCACAGTCGCCTTCACGAGCTTCGACCACACGGAGGCCAACTCGCTCGGAAGCGCGATACTCACAAAGCCCGATCCGCTCCAGGGGATAGACGAGCTCGCGGCGCAGGTGGCTGCTTCGGGCATTACCAAGGTGAACGGGGATGTGGTAGTGGACGACAGGCTCTTCGACCTCTTCAGGGTGCCCAACGGAAACGTGCTCATCACCCCTATGATTATCAACGACAATCTCGTCGACGTTACGATAATACCGACGGAGCCCGGCAAGCCGGCTACAGTCGAGTGGAGGCCGAAGTCCGCCGCGCTCGTCGTGGAATCTGACGTCGTAACCGCGGCCGAGGGCGAGGATATGACTGTCGGACTGACCATGGATAATCCGGATTGCGTGGGCCTTCCGGGCTGCGTGGGGAAGGTGACGGGGCAGATACCGGTCGGCTACAAGCCGTCCCTGCCGGGTATACCGACGCTCGTCCAGACTTTCAGCATACAGGACCCGGCGACATACGCGCGTATCGTGCTTATAGAGGCGCTCGAAAGGGCGGGCGTCGAAGTCGCGGCCGATACGGTAGCCAAAAACAATCGGGGGCTGCTTCCTCCGCCGGGCTCGTACAAGGGCGACGCCAAAGTCGCGGAGCTCGTATCACTCCCGTACTCGCAATACACGAGGCTGATTCTGAAAGTGAGCCATAACCTGGGCGCGAATCTGAGCCTGATGCTCTTCGGGCTTACGCAGGGCGCAAGGACCATCGACACTGCCCTTGCCGCCGAGAGAAAAACCCTGATCGACGACTTCGGCTTAAAGGGCCCGGAGTTCGATTTCCCGACCAACGGCAGCGGGAGCCCGGACAGCCAGGCGGCACCTGACGCCACGGTGAAGCTGCTAAGGGAAATGAGCAGGAGGGAGGTGTTCCCGGCTTACTTCGCTTCGTTCCCGGTACTGGGCGTCGACGGCTCGCTCGCGACTGTAGGCGTCGATCCTCCGAATCCCGCCATAGCGCCTGCGATCGGAAAGGTGTACGCAAAAACGGGGACGACGGTCCTGGGAACGTTTTTCAAGGCGCAGGTTTTCGCGGGCTACATCGACGCAAAGAGCGGGCGGCGTCTCGTATATGCGCTGTACGTGAACGACATAGGCACTCTTAAGGACATTACGGAAGCGCTCGAGGTGTTCGACGACGAGGGCGAGATATCAGAGATTATATACGACCTCAATTAACCGTTAAGGATGAGATACGGCCGGCTCCTTTCCGTGGAGCCCGCCGGGACGATTATACAACTGCCGGAGAGGAGGCCGCTCATGTACAAAAGGTTATCGTGTATAGCTCTCGCCGCGTTTGCGTTCGCTTTCGTTCTGTCGTGCGACAAAAACGGCGGAAACAAATTCGACCCGGGGCTCGAAGCCGAGCTTAGGGAGATAGTCCACAGCTATAAAGACGAGTTCGGGATTCCGGGGATTATCGCGGGCGTATGGATACCGGGCAAGGGGAATCTCGTCATCGAGGACGGCGTCGGGGACATAGAGACCGGCGCACCCGTAAGAAAGGACGATCACGTGAGGATCGGGAGCGTCACGAAATCGTTCACCGTTACGGTGATCCTTCAGCTCGCGGAAGAGGGGCTGATCGGCCTTGACGACCCGGTAGGGGATTACCTTCCCGGGGTCGAGAACCCCGGCGCCACCATAGCCGAGCTCGCGAACATGAGGAGCGGCATCTTCAATTATACGGAGGACGCCGAGTTCGTGACGGAATTCGTGGAAAGCGATTTCCTTCGCGTCTGGACGGACCAGGAGCTCGTAGACGTTGCCGACAGGAACGTGCCCTACTTCCCTCCGGGCGGGGGCTGGCACTATTCCAACACCAATACGGTCATTCTGGGGATGATAGTCGAGCAGGTGACCGGGCGTTCTCTCGGTGAGGAGATAACCGACAGGATAATCGCACCGCTCGGCCTCGGGGGCACGTCGTATCCGACGACGCCCGACATGCCGCTTCCGTTCGCACACGGCTACGGGTTCGAGCCGCCGGAGGACATAAGCTTCTGCGACCCCTCGTCGTCCGCGGGCTCGGGCGCAATGATATCGAGGCTCGGGGACCTCAAAAAATGGGGTGAGGCTCTCGGGAGCGGATCTCTTCTGAGCGAAGAGCTTCAGGCCGAGCGTATAAGCAGCCTTTCGCCCATCGTGTACGATCCATGCGACGACGATGACCCGGACAGGGAAAAGAGGAGCTGCCCGGAATATGACAGATACGGGCTGGGGATCGGCGAGCTAAGCGGCTGGATAGGGCACACGGGCGAGTATATAGGTTATACGAACCTCGTGATGTACGAGCCCGGAAGCGGGGCCGTGGTCGTAATCATCGCGAACAGGTTCGGGGTCGGCGAGCACGTTCCGACGGCGATATTCAGGGAGTTCGCCGAGGTATTGAACCCGGAGCTCCAGGAATAGACGACGCAGCCGGGGAGCCGTGGACGGCCCGGATTGCCTTCGTACTGTCTGCCCGACGGATTTTGTTTATATACACTGTTTTCTTTCGTTATACTATCATGTCCGTACCGCGTGTCCTGTACGGATTTGTTCACATGACCGGGCCGCGTTGCGGCCTTCCGGAATTATCCTGTAACCAGGGAGCGTTTTTACATTGAATTATACAATAGAATATGTCCTTCTCGGTGCTTCGGTTCTCTGCCTCCTCAGCATTTTCGCGAGCAAGGCGGCGGCTTTTCTGAGGGTGCCAGCCCTGCTTATATTCATACTGGTCGGCATACTGGCGGGATCGGAAGGGCCGGGGGGAATCTATTACAACGACCCGTGGTCGGCGCAGTTCCTGGGTGTGCTCGCCCTGGCGTTCATTATCTTCTCGGGCGGGCTTCATTCGAGCTGGAAGCAGATAGCCCCGGTGCTCTGGGACGGGGTGATACTTTCCACACTGGGCGTGTTTCTCACGGCCATGCTCCTCGGGCTGTTCGCTCACTATTTCCTGGGATTCCCGATACTAATAGCTTTTCTTCTCGGCTCTATCGTTTCATCGACGGACGCCGCTGCGGTCTTTGCGATACTGGGCTCCGACGGTTCCAGCCTGAAGGGCGGGCTGAAGGACCTTCTCGAGTTCGAGTCCGCAAGTAACGACCCGATGGCGATCATACTGACAATATGTTTTATACATCTCATCATGAACCCGGCCACTTCGGTCTGGGGCATGGTTTTTCTCCTGTTAAAGCAGATGTCGCTGGGTGCGCTGTTCGGCTTTATCATGGGGAAGGTGATTATCTTCATAGTCAACCGTTTAAGGCTCGGCTACGAGGGGCTTTACCCGGTGTTGATGATGGCGCTCGTCGTGTTCGCATACGGGCTGACGGCATCTATCGGCGGCTCGGGCGTACTGGCCGTCTACATAGCCGGGTTCATGGTCGGGAGCAGCGAGTTCGTGAACAAGAAAAGCATAATGCGGTTCATGGATGGTATAGCGTGGCTCTTCCAGATAGTAATGTTCGTCGTGCTGGGGCTCCTCGTTTTTCCATCGCAGCTTCTCCCCGTGGCCTTGTCGGGTTTTGCCGTCGCGTTGTTCCTGATGTTCGTGGCAAGGCCGGTAGGAACCTTCATTTCGCTTATTCCCAGTAAATACGGCCTGAGAGAGAAAACATTCATATCGTGGGTCGGACTGAGGGGGGCTGTGCCGGTTATCCTGGCGACATTCCCGCTTATCGCGGGCGTGCCGGAGTCGCATATGCTGTTCAATATAGTGTTTTTCATCGTCGTAACTTCGGTTTTAATCCAGGGGCAGACGCTGACAATGGTCGCGAGGTGGCTCGGTCTGGACGCTCCGGGGGTGGAGAAGCGAGAGCGGAGCGCCGACTTCGAGTTCCCTTACGACGAGCACACGGAGAGGGTGGAGCTCACCATACCGCCGGAGTCGACGGCCGTCGGAAAACAGGTGATAGAGCTCGGGCTTCCCGAGAGCGCGCTCCTGATGTTGATCCGAAGGGGCGACACGACGTTCGTCCCGCGGGGGTCTACCGTGATAGAGCCGGGAGACAGGATACTCGTATTCGCCGAGCAGAAGGATATGCTGGAGGTGAGATCGATATTCTGCGTCTGGGGGCCGTCGCCGGAGCCGGAATAACGATCGGTATTCCGGGACACATTTCCTTTTTATGTTTTCAAGTTAACCCCGTGTGAAAGTCTTTACCGCAGATTGTAATTGCCGGAATATGGGATTATCTTTTGGCATGAGCCGCATCCGGCGGAGTTGTAAAACCGTTGCACCGGGCTTGGCTTCAGTCATCTATGTTCGGAGGTATGTATATGAACGGTACGTCTGTTGCACAGGATATTAAAGGCTCCTGGGGCTGGCTCCTGACCCTCGGGATTATCTACGTAATAATGGGTTTCTTTATCATCGGCATGCCGGGCGCGGCGACTCTCGCTCTGGAGCTGCTGCTGGGGATCGTGCTTATAGTCGGCGGAATTATCTCCGTGGGCGGGTCTTTTCTTGCGGGGGACTGGAAGAGGTTTTTGTTCATATTCCTGAGCGGCGTACTTTATATAATCGTCGGCGTTCTGCTCCTCAAGAATCCGATAGCGGGCGTACTCACGCTGACGCTGCTTTTGGCGGCGTTCCTCCTCGTCGAAGGCTTCTTCAAGATAATCCACGCGTTTCAGCTAAGGCCGCTTCCGAGCTGGATATGGCTTTTCGTGAGCGGCGCGGCATCGGTGATACTCGGCATAATGGTATGGGCCGGGTTCCCCGAGACGAGCACTTTTATTCTCGGACTTTTGGTGGGTATCGCATTCCTTATGAACGGCCTGTCGATGGTGATGGTCGCTTTCGCCCTTAAAGGGAAGTAGCCGGGCGCGGCCCCGTGGTTAATGGGCGGATACGGTTCTGTCCCGGGCCCATTCCCTGAGAAGCGCTATCTTCTCGGACATGGTTTCCGAGAGCGGCCGCGTCGCTGAAATTTCGCTCAGGAGTATTTCGGTCGAGAGCTCTTTCCTTTCGGAAAAGGCGCTGTAGAGCCCGGAGACTATGACCTGCTCTATCTCCGAGCCGCTGAATCCGCCGGCAAGGTCCGACAATTCCGCGAGGTCGAACAGGTCGGGGTTCTTCCCGCGCTTTTCGAGGTGTATCGAGAATATCGCCCTCCTCGTTTCGGCGTCCGGAAGGTCCACGAAGAATATCTCGTCGAATCTCCCCTTTCTCATGAATTCGGGCGGGAGGGCCTTTACGTTGTTCGCCGTGGCCACTATGAACACGTCGCCCTTTCTTTCCTGGAGCCAGGAGAGGAACGTCCCGAATATCCTCGCCGAGAGCCCTCCGTCGGCCGCCCCGCCGTCCGACGAAAAGGCCTTTTCTATCTCGTCTATCCAGAGGACGACGGGGGACATTTTTTCGGCCGTCCTCATCGCGCGTTTGAAATTCTTTTCGCTCTCGCCTATGTATTTGTTGTAGAGGCTCGACGGGTCCATCCTCAAGAGCGGGAGGCCCCATTCCATCGCGACGGCCCTGGCGCAGAGGCTCTTACCGCAGCCGGGCACGCCGAGGAGGAGTATGCCCTTCGGGAACGTGAGGCCGAATTCGCGGGCCTTTTCGGGGTTGGCGACTATTTCCTTTCTCTTCGACAGCCACGATTTAAGCGCGGCGAGGTCGGCGATGTCGGACATGTTCTCCTCGGCGGGATAGTACTCGAGGACGCCCTCCCTTTCGACTATGACCCTCTTCGCCTCGGCGGCCTTTCTAACGTCCGCGGGCGAGAGCTCCCCGTCTTCGACGATGAGCTTAGTGATTATCTTCCCGGCCTCGGTGAGCGTGAGTCCCGTTAGATTGTTGAGGAGCCTGTTCGTATCTTCCCCGGAGATGCTTATCTTAACGTTCATCCTCGAAAGCATGTCGCGCGTGACCCTTCCGAGGAGCTCCCTGTACTCTTCTCTCCCGGGCGCGGGGAGCCTGAACACGGCGGAGGCGCTCCTAAGATTCTCCGGAATGTCGTGGGAATTGCCGGATACTATGACGGCCCCGTTGTTGCCGAGATAACGCCCGGAGGCGTATTTCAAAAGCTCGGACGTGGTTCTGTCGCCCTTAAAGCCGTCGAGCCCGACGAAATGGTAGAGGGCCGGGAACCCGGACGCTTCGACGTGCATGAGCGCCTTGACCGGGTCGGCGGAGCCGTATACCGCGCCCTTCGATTCGACGTCCCCGCGCATGAGCCCCCTCGTCCTCGTCCAGAGGAAATAGGGAATCCCCAGCCGGGCCGCGAGCAGCCTGAGCACGGTTTCGGCGCGCTCTTCCTCGTCGGCTTCGAGGAATATGAGGCTGTAGCGGGAGCGTATAAGCAGCTCGAGCTCTTTGAGCGTATCTTTCATGGGTATCGATCGGCCGTCTCCGGCGCACTCCACGCCGGCCGGATTTGTGGTAATGATATGGCCCGGCGGCTTCTCTTTCAAGTGGACCCGGATAAACCGCACCCTCTCCCCAAAGGGTGCTATAAACAAAACCGATACGGCTCTTCCCTCGGTATGGAAAGGCGTTTCGAGCGCGGGAACCGGAAAGCCGTATCGATACATTTCCAGTCTGATTCTGCCTCGATATCGGTATACTTTCTAATTTAAAGCGACTGCTCCCTAAAGGAAAATCTCCCAAGATGGAACATGCCATGAAAAATCCGCGCCTGCTGATACCCGTGCTTCTTATTGTGCTCGCCCTCGCCGTTTACTTCAGGGGGGCACTGTCCGAAGGTTATCATTACATAACGAGCGCGCTCGTTAAGGGCGGAGCGGTGGAGGGGCGCGCCCCAGCCTCGCGCGGAAGCAAGTGGGCCGAGGTGGGGCTCACGCAGTTTACGTCCGGGCTCGAGCTTCCCGTGGACCTTACGCACGCCGGCGACGGCTCGGGGCGCATATTCGTCGTCGAAAAGCCCGGCCGAATAAAGATTGTCAGGGACGGGAAGGTCGGGGAGGGGAGCTTCCTCGACATAGTATCGAGGGTCCGTTCGAGGGGAACCGAGCAGGGGCTCCTGGGACTGGCCTTTCATCCGAAATTCCCGGAGAACGGGAGGTTCTTCGTCAACTATACAGACCTCGACGGCGATACGGTAGTTTCGGAATTCGGCCTTGCGGACGATCCCGACCGCGCCGATCCGGGGAGCGAGAGGGTGCTGATCAGGATAGAGCAGCCAGCCTCGAACCACAACGGCGGGCAGGTGAGGTTCGGCCCAGACGGATACCTGTACATAGGCATGGGCGACGGCGGCTCGGCCGGCGACCCGTGGGGGAACGCGCAGAACCTGGACGCGCTCCTTGGCAAGATACTGCGCCTGGACGTGGACGGCGAGAAGCCCTATGCCATACCTGCCGACAATCCGTTTAAGGACAGGGGTGGTGCGCGGCCTGAAATCTGGGCGTACGGACTCAGGAACCCGTGGCGATTCTCGTTCGACCTAGAAACAGGGGACATGTACATCGGGGACGTCGGGCAGAACCTCTGGGAGGAGATAAATTTTCAGCCGCGGGCGAGCGGGGGAGGGGAGAACTACGGCTGGGATTATACGGAGGGCTCGCACGAGTTCGAGATGCCCCGAGGGCACGATACGGGCGGCATTACGTTCCCGGTATTCGAATACGGGAGGGAAGACGGATGCTCGGTTACGGGCGGGTACGTATACAGGGGAAAGGAATTTCCCGCGCTCGCCGGCACGTATCTCTTCTCTGACTTCTGCACGGGGAAGCTATGGGGGCTCAGGAAAAAGGACGGCGGGGGCTGGGAGTGGACGATGCTCCTCGACACCGACCTTCAGCCGGGAAGCTTCGGAGAGGGGCCGGACGGGAGCGTTTATATTCTCGACTTTCCTACGGGAAAAATCTTTAAGATAACCGTTGAAAAATAGCGGGACGTTTCGTTCTATCGGTGCTGCAGCTTCTTCGCTATGTCCCGAAGGATGTATTTCTGAATCTTTCCCGTGGAGGTTTTCGGGAGCTCCATGAATATCACCGTCTTCGGGCACTTGAAATGGGCGAGCCTCTCGCGGCAGAAGCTTATTATGTCTTTCTCGCTCGTTTCCGGGGCGCCGGATTTCAGCGTGACGAAGGCGCAGGGCGTCTCGCCCCAAGCCTCGTCGGGTTTGGCGACCACGGCGGCTTCGAGTATGTCCGGGTGCTGGTAGAGGACCGATTCCACTTCGAGCGTAGCGATATTCTCGCCGCCGGAGATTATTATGTCCTTCGAGCGGTCCTTTATTTCGATGTATCCGTCGGGATGCGTGACGCCGAGGTCGCCCGTGTGGAACCATCCGCCCCTGAACGCGTCTTCCGTTGCGCCGGGGTTCTTGAGGTATCCCTTCATGACGATGTTGCCCCTGAAAAATACCTCGCCGATGGTCTCACCGTCCCAGGGGAGGGGCTCTACCGTTTCGGGGTCGCCCACCATGAGCCCTTCCTGGAGTGTGTAGCGCACACCCTGGCGGGCTTTCATCGCGGAGCGTTCATGCGGGGGAAGGGCGTCCCATTCGTCGTGCCACTCGCATACGGCCGCGGGGCCGTAGGTTTCCGTGAGACCGTAGACGTGCGTTACGCGGAAGCCCATTCTCTCTATCCGTTCGAGAATGGCGGCGGGCGGTGCGGCGGCGGCCGTAAGGAAATTCACCTGATGGTCGATTCCCTCTTTCAGCTCCTTCGCGGCGTTGATTATCATGTTCATGACTACGGGGGCGCCGCAGAGGTGGGTCGCGCCGTGTTTCTTTATGCCCTCGAATATATGCGCGGAATCGATCTTCCTCATGCAGACCGACGTGCCCGCTATGGCGGCGAGGGACCACGTGAAGCACCAGCCGTTACAGTGGAACATGGGGAGGGTCCAAAGGTATACGGGCCTGCCGGTCATCCCCCAGTTGACGAGGTTCCCGACGGCGTTGAGGTAGGCCCCCCTGTGGTGGTAGACGACTCCCTTCGGGTTGCCTGTTGTGCCGGAAGTGTAGTTGAGCGATATGGCGTCCCACTCGTCGCCGGGGCCTTGCCACGGAAACGACGGGTCGCCGGATTCGAGGAAGTCCTCGTATTCGGCTTCGCCGAGCCTTTCGCCGCCGGGGCCATACGGATCGTCGATGTCTATGACGACGGGCCTTCTCCCGAGCATGGCGAGCGCCTTTCTTATGACGGGGGCGAACTCGGTATCGGTAATCAGCGCCTTCGCTTCCCCGTGACCGAGGAGGAAGGCTATGGTCTCGGCGTCCTGCCTGATGTTGAGCGAGTTAAGCACCGCCCCGGTCATAGGCACGCCGAAGTGCGCCTCGTAGTGCGCGGGGATATTGGGGGCCATGAAGGCCACCGTGTCGCCTTTCCCTATCCCGATGCGCGAGAGCGCGGAGGCGAGCCTGACGCACCTTTCGTACGTCTCGCGCCACGTATAACGCGCCTCGCCGTGAACCACCGAAACGCGGCCGGGGAAGACCGCGGCCGCCCTTTCGATGAACGAGAGCGGCGAGAGCGGCTCGTAGTTAGCGGGATTTTTCTCGAGCCCGATGTCGTATTTTCTGCTGCCGGAGTCCGTCATTTCGCGTCCGATTTTCCTCGGTATGTATATCTTACAGTAATTCGGGGCGTCTTCGCTATTGATTTCTTTTCCCCCGCCCTCTACCCTTTCTCTATGGCTAAAAAATTTACGGGCGGGGAGGGGGAGCAGCCGCTCTTCAAGCCCCCTCCGGGCTCTTCGCCGCTCGCCGAGAGGATGCGCCCCGGGACTTTCGAGGAGTTCACCGGGCAGAGGCACCTCGTCGGGGAGAGCGGGGTCATACGGAAGATGCTGGAGCGGCACAGCATACGCTCGATGATCCTCTGGGGCCCGCCGGGCTCGGGGAAGACTACGCTCGCGCGTCTTTTGGCGACGAGGCTAAACGCCGACTTCGTCCAGATAAACGCCATATCGTCCGGCGTCAAGGACCTCCGTGAGATCATAGACGCCGCCGAGAAGTCGCGCAGTATCGGCAGGCGGACGGTGCTGTTCATAGACGAGATACACCGCTTCAACAAGTCGCAGCAGGCTGCCCTCCTGAAAAGCGTCGAGAGCGGGACGCTCGTTCTTATAGGAGCGACGACGGAGAACCCGTCGTTCGAGGTGATATCGCCGCTCCTTTCGCGCTCGAGCGTGTACGTCCTCGAAGCACTGACGCGGGAGGACCTCGAAACGCTCCTCGACCGGGCGCTCGAAGAGGACGAGATAATAAAGGGGACGCTGGTAACGCCGGAGGCGAGGGAGGAGCTCGTCACGCAGAGCGGCGGGGACGCGCGCGTCATGCTGAATACGCTCGAGGTCGCGTACGACATAAGCGACTTCGGGGACGAAGGGGCCGAGATCACGCGGGACGTCGTGAGGGAGGCGTATCAGACCCATCACTACAGGTACGACAGGGCGGGGGACGAGCACTATAACACCATCTCGGCGTTCATAAAGAGCGTCAGGGGGAGCGACCCGGACGCGGCCGTTTATTACCTGGCCCGCATGCTGGAAGCCGGGGAGGACCCGAAGTTCATAGCGAGGAGGCTCATTGTGCTGGCCTCGGAGGACGTAGGGAACGCCGAGCCTTACGCGCTTACGCTGGCGACGGCGGCGTTCACGGCGGTGGATTACGTGGGCATGCCGGAGGCGAGCCTGATACTCGCGCAGGCGGCGACGTATCTTTCTAGCTGCCCGAAGAGTAACGCTTCGTACATGGCGATTCAAGGCGCGTTTTCGGAGGTGAGGAGAAGGCCCGGCGTCGCGATACCCATGCACCTCCGGAACGCCCCGACGAAGCTGATGAAGGATATCGGGTACGGGAAGGACTACAAATATTCGCACGACGCGCCCGGCCATTTCGTGGAGCAGAATTTCCTCCCGGACGAGCTGAAGGACGCCGTGTTCTACGAGCCCACGGACATCGGGCGCGAGGCAGCCCTCAGAAAATACCTGGAAAGCAAGTGGAAGAAGCGCCGGGGCAGGGACTGAGGCCGGGTTATTTCCTTTCTATGAGCTCTATTTTGTAAGAATCCGGGTCTTCTATGAAGGCTATGACCGTGGTGCCGTGCTTCATCGGCCCGGGCGGGCGGACGACCTTGCCGCCGCCGGCGGCTATTTTCTCGCACGCTGCGTATATGTCCTCGACCCCGAAGGCGACGTGGCCGTAGCCGGCGCCGAGGTCGTAGCCGGCGGTGTCCCAGTTGTGCGTCAGCTCGAGTATTTCGGGCTGGTCTTCCGTGCCGAGGAAGGCGAGGGTGAATTTCCCATCCGGATAGTCTTTCCTCCGGTTGAGCCTGAGCCCCATGACCTCGGTGTAAAATTTTATGGATTTGTCGAGATCGCCGACCCTTATCATGGTATGGAGAAAACGCATCGGAGCCTCCCTTGCAAAATCTTCAGCCGTTTAATTCAGAAGGTAGCACATCGTCCGGGCCAAGTCAAAGCCGGGAGCGGATCAGTCGTCCAGCGGGAAGATAGTCTCGTTGGCGGCGAGTATCTTCGCCTCCATGGCGGCCAGCAGCGTCCCTTCGAGGTTTTTGATTTCGCACGACATCGCCACGAGCCCGCCATTCAGCTTGGGCTTGGCTTCGAGCTCGTCGATCGTCCATTCCATCGAGATGGTGTCGCCTATAAATACGGGGGCGGTGAATTTGATCGAGGCCTCGACTGTAGAAATGTCGGTATCGTTGAAGTATTTGCTGTATACACCGACAGCCAGGCTGAACGTGAGCGCGCCGTGGACTATCCTCTTCCCGAAACGGGCCTTTTCCATCGCCAGCGCGTTCGTATGAAGGGCGTTGTAGTCGTTAAAGAGCCCGGCCGCCTTTACGACGTGGGCTTCGGTGACCGTGATTCTCTCGGAAAACCTGTCTCCCTTTTTCAGCTCCCTGAACGCTTTGCCTATTCGCGGCATGCCAACCTCCTCCGGATTCGATATCTATTATATGCAAGATATGGAACATATAATATATATACTTTACATGTTACATATGCCGCCTATCCCTGATTGCCTTGCCTAAAGTTATTTCGTCTATATACTCGATATCCCCGCCCATCGGGATGCCGTGCGCTATACGCGTAACCTCCACGCCGAGCGGCTTTATGAGCCTTGCGAGGTAGAGGGCGGTGGCCTCGCCCTCGACGCTGGGATTGGTGGCGAGTAGGGCCTCCTTTACGCCGCCGTCCTTGAGCCTCGCGAGGAGCTCCTTTATCTTGAGATCGTCGGGGCCTATGCCTTCTATCGGGGATATGAGGCCGTGAAGGACGTGGTAGCGCCCCCTGAATTCGCCGCTCCGCTCGATGGCTATCATGTCGAGGGGCTCCTCGACGACGCACAGGGAGGCCGCGTCCCTGTCGACACCGGTACATATGCTGCAAGGCGACTGTGAAGAGAAGCTGAAACACTCATCACAAAGGACGACCTTCGTCCGTGTGTCTATTATGGCCTTTACGAGGTTGTCGGCGTTCTCCCTCGGATATCTGAATATGTGAAACGCGAGCCTGGTCGCGTTTTTCTCGCCGATTCCGGGCAGCTTCGAGAGCTCGCCGATGAGCCTCGCTATGGATTCGGGAATACCGGTCGATGACATGTGTTTATATGAGGCCCGGGGGAAGCCCGAGGCCGCCGGCGAGCCTGGCTACCTCTTCCTTCATGACGTCCTGACCGCGGTTAAGGGCTTCGTTCACTGCCGCGGTGACGAGGTCCTGGAGCATCTCGATGTCGCTGTCGTTTACTATTTCGGGCTCGATCTTTATGGAGATAACCTCGCCCCTGGCCTTGGCCACCACCGTGACCATACCGCCGCCCGATGTCGCCTCGACAGTCTTTTCGCCCGCCTCGGCCTGGAGCTTTTCCATCTGCTCCTTCATCTTGCTGGCCTGCTTCATGAGGTTCTTTATATTTCCGCCGCCGAATTTCATATCTCTACTCCTTTTCCCTTGGTTTTACGCTTACGACCCTGCCCCCCAGAATCTGCTCCGCCTGCTTTATGACGGGGTCGTCGTGGATTTTTTTCTTCTTTTCTTCCCTGCACGACCTGGCGCTCTTTTTCGCGGGCTCGGCCGAGTGAGCGACCTCGACTATCTCTACTTTCGGCGCTTCGGTGAAGTACTCGCCGAGATATTCCCGGAGAGAGTCATACCGGTCCTTATTCCTCAAACGATCGGCGTGAAGTGAGCTTTCGAAGGCGAGCGTCAGAACGCCTCCGTCGAGGGTAACTTCCTTCGCCCTGCCTATGTAAGTTCCTATTACGCTGTTTCTTGACTTAACGTACTGTATGAATCCGTCGAGGCCGGCCTGTGAGGGTTCCGTCTTTCCTGTGGGGCGCTGCGGAGGAGTTTCTCTCTCTCGCCCGTGGGGGGAGGGCGTGGCGGGCCTTTTTTCGGGGGGCCTCTCGGGCTCAGGCCTCGAAGGGGCCTCGCGCCCAGGGGCGGGCTCTCTCGTATAAGGGGCGGGCCCGGGACGCGCTCCGCCCGAAGAAGCGCCCGCCGAGAGGCCTTCGAGCCTCTTTATTATGCTCTCTATCGGTATCGTTCTTTCCAGCGTCGCAAGCTTGATGAGCGTGAATTCGAGCGCGGTCTGCGGGTAGAAAGACCTCTGCACGCCCTCGGCGCCTTCGAGCATTTGCCCGAGAAGGACCTCCAGGGTTTCGACGCTTTCGCCCGAGGCCGTCTCTTCGATCTCGCGCTTTTCCTCGTCCGGGAGCTCGGCCACGGCGTCCCTGCCGCAGGCCTTTATGAGGAGGGCGTGCCTGAGGCCCCTCAGTAAATCCTCGGCGAAGCGCTTGGGCTCGATGCCTTTTTCCATGGCGAGGTTAAGCGCCTCTATGGCGGCCTTCGGGTCCTTCCCGATTACGGCCCTGAGCACCGATTTGAGTATATTCCTGTCGAGGACCCCGAGAATGCGGAGCGCGTCGTCGTGGGCTATCGTGCTGCCGAACGTCGCCAGGAGCTGGTCCATGAGGCTGAGGGCGTCTCTCATGCTGCCGTCGGCCTCGCGGGCGACGGTGTAGAGCGTCTCTTCGCCGACCTCTATTCCCTCGGCCGTCGTTATCGTCGTGAGCCTCGCCCTTATCTGCTCGACGGGGACTTTCCTGAAGTCGTGACGCTGGCAGCGGGAGAGAATCGTTACCGGGACCTTGTGGACCTCGGTCGTCGCGAGAATGAAGACGACGTGCGGGGGAGGCTCTTCGAGCGTTTTCAAGAGTGCGTTGAAGGCCGACTGCGAGAGCATGTGGGCCTCGTCGACTATATAAATCTTGTACTTGCCCGATGTCGGCAGGTACTTGATGTTCTCTATTATTTCCCTGACGTCGTTTACGCCGGTGTGTGAAGCGGCGTCTATTTCGATGACGTCGAGCGATTTGCCCTCGGCTATCTCGATGCAGAACGAGCATTCGGAGCAGGGATCGGGGGTAGGGCCGTGCTTGCAGTTAAGGGCTTTTGCCAGGATCCTCGCGCTGGACGTCTTGCCGACGCCTCGCGGCCCCGAGAATAAAAGCGCGTGGGCGGTCTTCCCCGTCGAAACAGCGTTCTTCAGGCTGCGGGTTATGTATTCCTGACCCGTGATATCGTCGAACGTTCCGGGCCGCCATTTTCTTGCGAGGACGAGGTAGGACATCTGTCACCGTGAAAAAACCAGTTAGCCAGGTATCCGCAACGCTCAGGGGGATTCGTTACCGTTGCTCCCTTCCGGGCCTGGCGGGGTTCACAAGCCCCTGACGTACGGGCCTGACTAACTGGTGAATCTTTTGTCCGTTAAAAAGGCATCCCCCTGTCGGGACGCTCACAATAAAAATACCCGATTATGGATAATTATTCTCCGGGGGCTCGGCTGACATCCGTGCGTCTGATTTCCTTGGGGTTACTGCGCCGAATATATATGGCGGAGAGGGTGGGATTTGAACCCACGAGGGAGCGTTAACCCCCTACACACTTTCCAGGCGTGCACCTTCGGCCACTCGGTCACCTCTCCGGCGTATATCTGAAAATCAGGAAGATTGTAACATCCCTGGAATACAGGTCAAAGGAAATAGTGCAGAAACTCGATAAACAACCTTGCCCGGCCTATTCCGCCGGTATTTTCATTCGTACTCTTCCGGGTAATCGTCGCCCTCTTCCATGCCCTCGCTGATTTCGGAAGGCTCGGTCGGGGCGCCCACGGCCTGACCGGGATCGTTTATTGTCCCCGGCTCGACGCTCGCGCAGCCCATGGGGAGCGCTGTGAAAAGCCCGAGAAGAATTAACCTGAGCATTTTTATCTTCGTCATCCTTTCCCTCGTCTCGATCCGGCGTTTCTTCTAATTATATGTCTTTTATGGTCGAAAGGGGCGGCGAACGCTGTTACCGCCCCGCTTCGAGGATTTATTTCTTATACTGGCACTTGCAGAGATCCTGCCTTATGAATGCCACGACGTTCCATATATCCTGCTCGGAGAGCACCCCTCCCCAGGGGGCCATCATCGGGGAAAGACCTACGGAAGCGCCGCCCTCGCTGATGACCTTGTATATAAAGTCGTCGGTTTGCTTGGACAGAAGCTCGGCGTCGGTCAGGTTTTTCGGCTTCGGGTCGAGCGCCGCCGCGGCGGGACCGTCGCCCTTGCCCCCGGGCCCGTGGCATGCCGCGCACGTATTCTCGAAAGTCGTCTTACCCTTAGCTGCATCACCCTTTGTTTCTGCACTGCTCACCGCCGCGCCGAGAGAAAGGCACAGAACGGTCAAGAGCACAACGTAAACAGTTCTCATTTCAGAACCTCCCAATTCTGTACGAGATTTACAACTGTGATAATATTAACAGCTAAGAGGGCTTTGTATAGTGATAATATTGCGGCCGGGAGGCGGCCGCGGGATAATCCGTGCGGAGAGCTATTTCAGAAGGAGGAGCGTATGAGATATGTCGGTTTAGCCGTGAATGACGGCGTGGCGACGATAACTTTAAAAAGGCCGAAGGTGAACGCCATAAACGAGGATATGGTGGCCGAGCTTCACGGCGCCTTCAGGGAAGCCGAAACGGACGGCTCCGTGCGGGCCGTGATACTTACGGGAAGCGGGAGCTTCTTTTCCTTCGGCTTCGACATACCGGGATTCATGGATTACCCGAAGGATTCGTTCAGGATGTTCGTAACGGCGTTCTCGGAGCTGGTGAAGTATGTCTTCGGCTTTCCGAAGCCGGTGATCGGCGCGCTGAACGGCCACGCGGTAGCCGGAGGGTGCGTACTCGCGCTCGCATGCGACCGGAGGATAATGGTTTCGGGCAAGCCCAAGATAGCACTGAACGAACTTACGCTGGGAGTGACTATTTTCACGAGCATAGCCGAGATGCTGAGGTTCGCCATCGGCGCGAGGAGCGCCCAGCAGGTCCTTTATTCCGGGAAGATGTTCTCGGCCGAAGAGGCCCTGGCCATAGGGCTCGTCGACGAAGCGCCGACGGCGGAGGAATTCGAGGCGGCTGTCGCAAGCGCGGCATCGTCGTTCGCCGCCATTTCGGGAGACGCCTTCCGCACAGCTAAAAACCTCCTTAAAAAGCGCGTTTTGGGCAGGATAGACAGGGAGGACGAATTCTCGATCAGGGATTTCGTCCACGTATGGTACGAAGAGGAAACGCAGAAGAAGCTGGCGAAGGTCGAAATCAGGGACTGACGTAAGAATTTACGTGCAGCCGCCAGGAGGCTGTGACTCATCCACTCGGAAGGCTCATGGTAAAGAAATGGGATCTCGTAAAATCGGAGCGTATCACGTCGAACAGGGTATTTTCGACACGGAAGGACGCAGCCGTATCGCCCGTCACCGGCGAGCGGCACGACTTTTTCGTCATCGAGGCCCCGGACTGGGTTAATATAGTCGCGCTCACGGGAGAGGGCGACCGGGACGTCGTGCTCATAAGGCAGTACAGGCACGGAATACGTTCCGAGACCATAGAGATACCGGGCGGTATGATAGACCCCGGCGAGACGCCGCTCGAAGCCGCCAGAAGGGAGCTCCTCGAAGAGACCGGGTACGCCTCGGACGAGTGGGTCGAGCTCGGAGCCGTCGTTCCGAACCCCGCCATACAGAACAACAGGTGCGCGACCTTCCTCGCGCGGTCGGCGAAGAAAATCGAGGAGCCCCATTTCGACACGACGGAAGATATAGTCGCCTATACGGCCCCGCTTTCGGACGTGCCCGGGCTCGTCAGAACGGGGAAGATCACACATTCCCTTGTTATATGTGCGTTTTACCTTCTGAGTGTTGCCGAATAGCCTGAATAAACCGAATAAGCCGCTTTAAGTCCGGCCCTGCATGGTGCTAGAATCGAGTTTAAGTTTTAACTGCTATACCCGATATACGTTTAAATAATTGTTCGGTATACTGTTGTGAAATGAGCTTCGAGGGTGTATATTATAGCGATGATGAGGCGTAAAATGTCCATAGCTGCCGTTTTTGCGGCGGCGTTCTTTGTGAGCTTTCTCGCCCTGCCCGCCGAGTCTATATCCCAGACGGCTCCGGCACCTGCTCCCGCGCCCGGGGCACCGACGCCCCCGGACTTCCCGCAGTATATTGTGACCCCGAGGGACGATCTGAACCCGTACGACCTTTCGACTATGCAAAAGACTACGGGGATCGACTACAGGAAGGGGGAGGGGACCCTGGGGACTACGACGCAGCCAAGCAGTAACATAGAGGTAAACGAGGCGCTCCGGAAGAGCAGGGAAGAGAGGGAAAAAGCCGCCCGGAAGAAGGCCGAAGAAGAGGCCGCCGCCGAAAAGGAATCCGGAGCGGAAGAAGGCGCGGAAGCGGGGCCTTCCGCTCCGAGCGAGATGGCCGGTCCCGAAGGAGACGATCTTTCTGTCCCCGGCGTCAGGGGGGGCCTCTTTACGTGGACGGACGAAAACGGCGTCCTCCACGCTACTAACGACCTGGGCCAGGTCCCTATCGAATACCAGGTAGAGGCCCTCGAGAACCCGGAAAACAGTAACGACTGAAGCCGACCCCACACCCCCCCGTAATAACTACTTTTTGGTCTTGCCCTTGGTGTCCTTTTCGAGGAGCTCCGTCATTTTTTCTTCTATAGCGTCGAGCCTGGCCGAAAGCCTTTTTACCTGGCCCTCGAGGATGTAGAGGGAATCGTTCGTGCCGTCCGCACGTTTCAGTAGCAGTATTCCGATGCCGATTACAGGGGCGACCACGAATATAAGGTGGAAGAGGTATCCCGGCTCTCCGCCGTCGCAGCCGGTAAGAAACAGTCCTGAAAATATTAGGCTGGCTATCATCGCTCCGGTTCTCATATTAGTGTTCCTCCTTTAATTCGGTTCTTCTGTATTTTACCACGCGGGTATTTTCCCACCCGGTTGCGGGAATAAATATCGCGAATCATTTGAGGTTTGTAAACTTCGCATAATAAATCTCTCTTCCCTCTTCCCTGAATTCCCTCTCGTAGCCGGTCAGCGGCCTTCCGGGAATCTCGTTAACGTATCCGGGCTCGCCGAAAACCGGGGAGAAGCACTCCATGGCGCCGAGGGTCTCGAGGGCGTTGGCGACGTATTCCCTGTGGTCGCTCGCGAGCTCGAGGACGCCGCCTTTTTTCATGATCCCGGAAAGGAGCGTCAGGAACCAGGGGTTGACTATCCTGTGTTTTTCGTGCCTGTCCTTTGGCCAGGGGTCAGGGAAGTTGATGTAGACGGCCGAAAAGGAATCGGGCGGGAAGAGCTCCCTTGCCGCGATGACGGCCTCCATGTGGAGGAATTTTACGTTGGCGGCCTTCCTTCTCGCGGCGCTTTTTACCGCCGTGTTGAAGCGCCTCTTTTTTACCTCCACGCCGAGGAAGTTCGCGCCGGGATCGGCGAGGGCGCATTCTATGAGGAAGTCCCCGTCGCCGAAGCCTATTTCGAGGGCGCGTTCGCCTGCGTTGCCGAATACGCTTTCGAGGTCGAGCGGGATCGTATGGAGCGATACGTCGAGTATCGGGTTAATATCGCGGAGCTTTTTCAATTGCGGGGTCCTTACGGTATCGATGCCGGTATTTTACTTTATCGCGGCCGGTATGAGCGCTTCGTCTATCCTTATGCCGTAGCTTCCGCCGGGCTCGGCCATGCGGCCCAGGGACTCGGGGAGGACCATTTCTATCTTCCCGCCCCGGGATTTTTTGTCGAGCTTCATCGCCCCCGCTATCTCTCCGGCGTCCATGCCGGCCGGGACCTCCGTCGGGAGGCCCGCCTTTTCGATGAGCCGGACGAGCCTTTCGAGCCCGGCTTCACCGAAGAGCCCCATGCCGACTGCTATCTTGCCCTCGGCGACCATGCCTATGGCCACGGCCTGGCCGTGGGTGACGGCGTAGCCCGAGAGGTTCTCGACGGCGTGGCCTATCGTGTGGCCGAAGTTTAAAATCTTCCGGAGATTGGATTCCCGCTCGTCCTTCTCGACGACCCCGGCTTTAATCTCGCACCCCCTGACGACGACGTGCTCCAGGGCGGCGCGGTCGTATTCGAGGATCTTGCCGATATTGTCTTCCAGGTACGAAAAGAGCGCCGGGTCGGCAATGACGCCGTATTTTATGACCTCGGCGAGGCCTTCTCTTATTTCCTTCACGTCGAGGGTCATGAGCGTCTCGACGTCGGCGTATACGCGCCAGGGCTGGTGAAACGCACCGATGAGGTTCTTCCCGTGAGGGGTGTCGACGCCCGTCTTCCCGCCGACCGAGCTGTCCACGCACGCGACGAGCGTGGTCGGAATCTGGACGTACGGGACGCCGCGGCTGTAGGTAGCGGCCACGTACCCGGCGACGTCGCCGACGACCCCGCCCCCGAGCGCGATCACGGCCGAGTCCCTGCCGAACCCGGCTTCGAGCATGCGGTCTTCGATGAGGGCCTTCGTTTCCCTGCTCTTATGCCTCTCGCCGGCGGGGAATGTAATCAGAAGGGGGGCAAGCCCCTCGGCCTCGCACGCGGACAGGAGCTTTTCTCCGTAGATGGGGGCGACGTTGGAATCCGTCACTATCGCGAGCCTGTGTGCGAGACCGGCTTCCCCGAGGTCGCGCGGAACGCCGCCGAGCGCCCCTTCCTTTATGACTATGTCGTAGGATTTGTCTTCTTCTTTTTTCAGGTTGACTCTTATCGTGTTCATTCGATTTTTCCGTAGGGGATTTCTATCCTGTTTTCGGGCGGGAGCTTCTTCTCGCCATGGAAGGATATTATCCTGATTCCGGGGCCGGGCTCCATCGTGACATCGACAGGCTCTTCGTGTTTGAATATCTCGCCGTCGATTATGTAGCCCATGTTCCTTTCGACCCTTAAGGACGAGAGCGCCCTGTTTACGAAGTTGCCGGCCGGGTCGGACTTGAGGCTCCTGTAGAGCCCGAGGGGCAGCGTGTGCCTGTTCTTCCTGAGGTACTCCTCTCTTATGTAGACGGCGTTGAACGTGACGCCGGGCTCGGACTTTTCGGCGAAGATGTCGAAGCCGAAGACGAGCTTCCTCAGCCCCGAGGCTATCAGGAGGACGTGGCCCTCGTGGGGAAGCCTTACGCCGTCCATGTGCACGGCGGAATCGATGTTTTTGAATGTGCTGCTGTCGGCGTTGGATATGAGCGCCACGAGCATCTTCATAGTCATCACGGAGGCCACCTGGATCCCGGCGCCCTGGCCGTAGTATTCGAGGAGGAAGTTGTAGAGGAGGCCGTCTATCCACGTAAACCCGTAGGCGGGGCTTTCGCGGCTCGCGTCGGTGACGCGGACGAGGCTCCGCTCGGTGAAGGGGAGGGGCTTTCCCTTGTCTATATAATCGTTGATCTTCCTCGCGATCGAGAGCTGGCTGTTCCTTAGCCCGGCGTCGGAGCCTATCATGTTGATGGTCCCGCCCATGAGGGGGACTACTATCGGGAGCCCGTCTTCGCCGTGCTGGTTTACGTATTCCGTAAGCACGTTGCAGATGGTGCCGTCGCCGCCGCTTATGAGGAGGATTTCTATCTTTTCCTTCCTGAGCTTCTTTACGGCGCCGGGGAGCTCCCCCTTGTTTTTCGTCGTGCGGAGAACGGCCTTGTCGCCGAACGTGTCGCCGAGGCTCTTGAGGACGCCCGCGGTTTTCCTGCTGTTTATCTTGGCCGAGGGGTTCAGGATAATGCCTATCTTTTTCATAGGTCGTATTCGAGCACGGACCATACGGGGCCGGGCGCGAGCTTCGCCTTGCCGCCGAGCCCCGTGAGCTCGACGAGAAAGCAGTAGCCCGCGATCTCTCCGCCGAGCTGGCGGACGAGATCGCCCGCAGCCCTGGCCGTGCCTCCCGTCGCGAGGAGGTCGTCTATGAGGACGACCCTGCTGCCGTCGTGTATCGCGTCCCTGTGAACCTCGAGGGAGTCCGAGCCGTATTCGAGGTCGTATGATGCGTTTATCGTGACGTAGGGGAGCTTACCCGGCTTTCTTACGATGACGAGCCCCGTCCCGAGCTTGAGCGCGAGCGCCGAGGCGAATATGAACCCCCTCGATTCTATGCCGACGAGGAAGTCTATCTCCTTGTCCCCGAGCAGCTCCGCCATACGGCTTATTGCCCCGCAGAACGCCTTTGCGTTCTGAAGGAGCGGTGTGATGTCGTGGAATATTATTCCCTCACGCGGGAATCCGGGTATATCCCTTATATATTCTCTAAGCTCTACCATTCAGCTTTCTCCTTGTAATCTAGGGAAGGTAATCGAGCGGGTTTACGGGCTTTCCGTTCTTTCTTATCTCGAAGTGGAGATGATTCCCCGTGGCGTTCCCAGTGGCGCCGACCCTCCCCAGCACCTCCCCGGCCCTGATGCACGAGCCCGCTTTGACTTCGTTCGATTTATTGTGCGCGTATAATGTGCTTATTCCGTTTCCGTGCTCTATGACGACCACCCTGCCGTAGCCCGTAAATCCCCTCATGCCGTTCGTGCTCACTAGCACGAGCCCGTCCGCAGGGGCCCTTATGGGCGTCCCGCCCGGGGCCGGGATGTCTATGCCCCAGTGGAACCTCCGGCCCCTTTTACCGTACCCGGACGAGATGCCGCCGGGAAGGGGCCGGATGAAGCTCGAAGGCTGGGTGACGCCGGGGACCCTGAGGCGGGTGCCCGTCGGGATGTCGGTGTAGTCCTGTATGTTGTTTATCTCTATGAGCTCGTCGACTGTGGTATCGTAGATCCTGGAGACCCTGTAGAGCGTCTCGCCCGCTTCGAGCACGTGGTACCCGTTCCCCGCCCTGAGCGTGACGGGTTCTCTGAGACATTTGGCTATGTCTTCCTCGCTGACCCTGGGCACTACCTCGGTGTGAGGCGGCGGGGCAAAAGTCTTCTTGCTACCGCAGGCCGCCGTCAGTACGAGCACGAGCGAGCTCAACAGCCATATCCACTGCCTCGTCGGGGCCGGTTGCTTTTTTAATCTCAGACGATACATCCCAGGTTCTTATCCCTACGACCGGTATTTTCAATCTGAGGGCGAAGGCTATTTCGGACAGCGTGCCGAACCCTCCGCCTATCGCAATCACCGCGTCGCACGAGCTTGCGACGATGACGTTCCTTCCGTGCCCCATTCCTGTAACTATCGGTATGTCCACGTACCTGTTGGCGTCCGATTTGGACACCCCCGGTATGATGCCTACCGTCAGTCCCCCTTTAGAGCGGGCCCCCATGCAGGCGGCCTCCATCACTCCCCCGGAGCCTCCGCATAAGAGGACGGCCCCTTTACCGGCGATTTGCCTGCCGACTTCAAGCGCCGTTTCGCGCTCGCCCGAAGCCGCTTCGGAAGCCCCTATCACGCCGATAACAGTTTTCATTCATCATAGATTATATTGCCTTTCGCGCCGAGTCTCAAATGGCCGGATCGGACCGGCGCGATACACCTGCATAATATATAATATAACAGATAGCGCATAAATAATATATATACGCTTGAAATCGAAAACGGCTTGATATCAGGCGGTTTGTAAGGTAATCTATCTAGACAAGCATTAGAAGAATTACAATCCGAAAACTGAATTAAGCACCGATTGCCGTCTTCCGGCAGCGCCACTTTTCGATTTTTCCCGAACCCAAGCTTTTCCTTGCCGGTCGGCATGTTAATCGTTGTGCATTTCATCCAAGGAGGAATAACACTATGTGCGGATTATGCGGATTCATGGACGAGGGGGAGGACGTCCCGCTCTCGGAAGGCCTTGATATGTTGTCCAAAATAAGGCACAGGGGGCCGGACCAGGTGGGTGTATACCTCGACGGCGAAGTGTCTTCGGCGGAAAAGATTTCGGGCCTCAAATTAAAGAGATCGAGCGGGAGCATATGCCTCGCCCAGTCACGGCTCGAAATCGTGGGCGGGAGAGACGGCGTACAGCCCATAGCGGGCGAAAGGCTCACGCTCGTCCACAACGGCGAGATATACAACCACAGGGAGCTCCGGAAGCTCCTGGTCGACGATTTCGGAACGGGGAGCGACAGCGAGGTCGTTCTCAGGGTTCTGGAAGAGTATTACGACGGCGATCTGCTAGGCGCCGTAAAGCAGGCCATGCCCGTTCTGGACGGCATGTATGCGCTGGCGGTGACCGACGGCGATTCGCTCGTGCTGGCGAGGGACCCGATAGGGAAGAAGCCCCTTTACTACACGGACGGGCTGCCGTTTTATTTCGCCTCGGAAAGAAAGGCCCTTCTACACGCGCGGAGCAACGACGAAATCAAGAGGGTTCTTCCCGGAAAGCTGGTCCTGGTGAACGGCGACGGGGTTTCGGTCCACGGTGGTTATGAGGTCGAAAGGCCGCCTATAGAGATAAACGACATGGAAGAGGCCATATGCGCCTACGGGGAAGCATTCGACCGCGCCGTGGAAAAGAGGGTGCGCGGGCTCGACAGGGTCGGGGTGCTGTTTTCGGGGGGCATAGACAGCGTGCTCGTGGCAAGGGCGCTTCAGCAGAAGGGGCTCAGGGTCACCTGCTACACAGTCGGGGCCGAGGGGAGCGGGGACGTGGATATGGCCGTAAAGGCGGCGCGCGAGCTCGGGCTCGAGATCAACGTCGAGTACCTGACGGACGCCTCGATAAGCTCGTGTCTGCCGGAGGTCATAAAGTCGATCGAGCTTAACGGGCTTCTGCAGGTGGAGGTGGCGATACCGATGTACATAGCCGCACGAAACTGTGCGAGGGACGGCCACAAGGTGATGTTCAGCGGGCAGGCGGCCGACGAGCTCTTCGCCGGATATTCCTGGTACAGGGACGTCGTCAGGGAGCACGGGCACCTTTATCTTCACCAGAAGCTCTGGGAGGATATAGACAAGCTGTACGAGGACACGCTCGAAAGGGAAGACAGGATGGCCATGGCGCATTCCATAGAGCTAAGGGCTCCGTTCCTCGACCGCGAGGTCATGAGGACCGCCATGAGGATAGCCCCGCATCTGAAGTTAACGGGCGGGGACGATGTTTACGGAAAGCGCGTCCACAGGGAGCTGTCGATGAGGAAGGGTATACCGAGGGAGTTTGCATACAGGGAGAAGTCTCCGGCCCAGGAAGGGACGGGGGTGCACGACATGATACAGGCCCTGGCTTCGAAGCACTACAAGGGAAAGGACGTAGCCGTAGCCGACGTCGAGCTCGTGGATTTCGGCAGCAGCTACCGTTATCTCGGGAACCATTACGGAACGCCCGAGACGGCGGCTTATCTGAGGGAGCTCAGCGAGGAGAGCGCGCCGGGGGCTATCGTGGGGGCCGGGAGTAATTAATCCAAACACTTGCCGCCCGGCGGCAAGGGGAGGTTTGCCGGCATGGAAATCAAGGCAGTCCTGTTGGTGGTAGACATGCAGAACGGGTTCTGCGGCGTGGGCGGTTCGTTCGACAAGTTCGGATTCAACATCGCCCCCTACAGGGCCATAATTCCGACGCTCGGGAAGATGATAAATTTCATGCGCATAAAGGGCGTCCCGGTGTACTATGCGAAGGCGATAAGGGAGGCTTCGGGCCTGGATCTTTTGGACAGGGTGCACAGGATACTCCCGGAAAGCAGGCAGGAGAAGCTCGGCAGCATGCATCTGTGCATAAGGGACACATGGGACGCCGACGTCATAGACGAGATCTACCCGACGGACGACGATTATATCGTCGAGAAGAGGCGCGACTCCGTTTTCCAGGATACGGAGTTCGAGCTGTGGCTGAGGTCGTTCGGGGCGAACACCATAATATTCACGGGAATAGACACGTATATCTGCGTCGAGAGCTCCGTAAGGGACGCTTTCAACAAGGGCTACGACGTCATACTCCTTAGCGACTGCGTCGCTTCGCGGGAGCGGAAGTACCACGAGGCGTCCCTCGGCCAGATAGCGGAGTCGTACGGATGGGTCTTGACGGCGGAGCAGTTCATTAACCGGATAGAGATAGGGGAGCTGACGCTGTCCGAAATCGATCAGACCCCTGTCGAATATTCGGAATCGGGCACCTGATACATTAGCCTTTTGCCGTCTCCGGCCGTTTGGGAGGACCGTGATCTTTTTATGAACGCACTCGACTGGCTCGTCGTAACCGTTTACGTACTCGTCCTCCTTTTCCTCGGGCGGTATTTCGGCAAGGGGCAGGGAACCGTCGAGGATTATTACCTGGGCGGAAGGGAGATGCCGTGGTGGGCGATAGGGATGTCTACCATGGCGACGCAGCTCGGGGCCATAAGCTTCATATCCGCCCCCGCGTTCGTCGCGCTCAAGCCCGGGGGCGGCCTGTCGTGGCTGGGGTACGAATTCGCCGTACCCGCGGCCGTGGTATTCGTGATGATCTTTATCATTCCCGTAATCCACAGGGAGGATATAGTCAGCGTTTACGAGTACCTGGAGAAGCGGTTCGATTCCGGAACGCGGTCTATCGTAAGCTCGATCTTCCTCATCGGGAGGGCGCTCGCCACGGGGGTGTCGATATACGCCATAGGGCTCGTGCTGTCCGCCGTCTGGAAGCTCCCCCTCGCGCCGACCATTCTCGCGATAGGCGCTATAACCATTATCTACGACGCGTGGGGAGGGATGAAGGCCGTCGTGTGGAGCGACGTGCTCCAGATGGTCGTTCTCACGCTCGGGATATTCGTATGCGGCGGCGCGGCCTATATGCTGTCCGGGGGCCGGGAGGGCGTCCTTTCGGGATTCGACGCCGAGCGGCTTCACATAATGAAGCTCGGGACCCACGGCTTCGGAGACGGCGACGACTTCAGCTTCTGGGCGCTCTTTTTGGGCGGGTTTTTCCTTTACGTCTCTTATTACGGATGCGACCAGAGCCAGATACAGAGGGAGATGTCGGCAAGCTCGCTCGACGACGCGAGGAAGTCGCTGCTGCTGAACGGGTTCGCGAGGTTCCTGCTCGTATCGGCTTACGTCGGCATGGGGCTTTTAGTGGGGGCGTACGCGTACGAGAATCCCGAGTTCATGAGCCTCATCCCCAAGGACAAGCTCGATTACATGGTTCCCATATTCGTGCTCAACTACCTTCCCCACGGGCTTATAGGATTCATCGTCGTGGCGATCGTCGCGGCCTTCATGTCGAGCCTCGATTCGTCAATCAACTCACTCAGCGCGGCGTCGATGAAGGACATCTATCAGAAATACGTGAATTCGGATTCCGACGACGCGCATTACGTCAGGTGGTCGAGGATAATGACCGTCTTCTGGGGGGTCGTCTGCACGGGGTTCGCGTTCGTCGTGGGGGGGATCTCGGACACGATTATAGAGGCCGTCAACAAGGTGGGCTCGATTTTTTACGGCCCGGTCCTGGCGGCGTTCCTGCTCGGCCTTCTTTTCAAAAGATCGGGCCCTTCGGGCGTGAAGCCGGGGGTAGCGACCGGGATCGCGGTTAATCTCGTCCTATGGCTGGGGTTCCCTGAAGTCTCGTGGCTCTGGTGGAACCTTACGGGCTGCGTTTCGGCGGTCGCGGTGGGGTACGGCGTGAGCCTTATATACCCTTATGGCGGCTACACGGCCGGGGTTTACGACGCCTCGCACGGGCACGGCAAGTGGAAAGCGAGGTATGTGTGGCTGGTTTCGTACATGGCGGCGATACTGCTCCTGAGCTACCTGGCCGACAGGTACTGGCTCAAATAAAAACTTGATTTTGGGCGGGTCATCTTTTAACTTTTTACGTTAAGGCTTTTTACAATCGAGCCGTAACGAGAGATATAAAACGGGGGGATAGTCCTATGCCGGGTCCGCTTAAATCCTTTTTAATAATCACCGTGATATCGTTCTTCGCTTTTTCTCATTTTGCGTCCGCCGATCAGGCGAACCTCGCGCCGCTCGGGTTTTCGTTCGGCATGTCGGAAAAAGACGCCAAAAAGTTAATCGAATCGCGGGGCAAGAGGATAATGAACGACGAGGTGGATTCGAAGGAGATAAGAACCATACAGATGCAGGGCGTAATCACGGAGCTTCCGCTGGCGCTCGACGGTACGGACGTCAGCACGGGGCTCGAATTTTACGACAAGAAGCTCCTGTCGTCCGCCCTTATTTTCTCGGCGAAGGATTCGTCGGAGGAGCGTGAGTACCAGAAGATGCTGAATCAGTATCTGACCGAAACCTACGGCAAGCCCGCGAGCTCGGACAGCATGCTTTACTTCAAGACGTGGACCTGGCACATCCCCGACGTGAGGATAGTCCTTCATACGAACACGCAGGACCATACCGTGAAGATGGTGTACACCTACGAGCCGGTTAACCAGGCCAAGCGCGAAGACGAGCTTAACAAGCTCCGGGGCAGCGGGGAAGACCCCGACCCCGCAAGGGAAATGTTCATCGACGGGAACTACAGTAAGCCGACGGGATATAGAGGGTATTGATTCCGGCGTCCGGCGGGGCGCATATCCCGGCCGCTTTCAATATCTTGTGCATTTTTGGACTTCGTCCAGGTTTTCGTGATCGCTCGAGAGTATGCCGTATGCGTGCGCCCATTCGTGCTCGAGGAGAGGCAGGGTCCCTTTTCGGTTGAACGCCTTGTAGCTGACGATTATAAGGGAAAAGTCCGGGTCGAACTCGCCGTTACACCTCCCCCTGTGGTAGACGCAGGTAAACGTTCCGTGGACTACGGTTATAAGGTAGTCCGACACTTCCTTCCCGCCGTCCGTGATTCCGAAGCATCTGCTGAATTCCGTAAACCGGGCGTCGATGTCTTCGAGCAGCCCTTCGCCCCCTCCGGGCGCCGCACCGGGCTCGACGGCTACCATGAACCGGTATCCCGGCGTGGTCTCGTAAGGGAGCTTCCGTAGCTCTTCCTTCGACAGCTCCTCGGGGTTCATTATGTCGGTGAACCTGCCGACGTTGGCGCAGGACGCTGCCGTCAGGGAAAAAACCAGCGTCAGGGCGAGCTTTGTGAGGTGCGTTCTTTTCATAATGTGTGGCGTGCGTGCGTTTATTTACTATACAGGAGGCTTGACGCTAATGTTGGAGGCTTCTTGCGGACTTTGCCGCGCATGTTTTATCATATAGCGGGGGTCCCGGCAATGAACGAAAAAAGGGACGGCGCGGGGAAAAGGCTTCTCGGGTGGTTCGGCTCGACACGGGCCGGGGCGTGGACCATAATCAACGTCGGCTCGGCGGTGGACAGGCGGCTGATAAGGGCTTCGGGCGGGAAGCTCAACATGACGTTCGCGTGGCCGTGCCTTCTCCTTAAAACCACCGGCGCGAAAACTGGAAAAGAGAGGACCATCCCGCTCCTGTACCTGAGGGACGGGGATAATTTCGTCCTTATAGCGTCCAGGGGAGGGAACAGGAGGCACCCGGCGTGGTATGTAAACCTCAGGGCGAATCCGGAGGTCGAAATCTTCGTCGACGGTGAGACTGTGAAATGCACGGCGTCGGACGCCGTGGGCGAGGAGCGTGACAGGCTCTGGGAAAAGGCCGTCGGCGTTTATGACGGATACGAGAAATACCGGAAAAGGGCAGGGGAGAGGGAGATTCCGGTGGTGGTGCTGAGGCCGGAGCGGTTCTCTAAGCCTTCCGCCTGACAGTAGTATCAGCCGGGTTTCTATTTCTCCGGAAGGGTTCGAACGAACCCGACGCATCTGCCGACCCATTCCCTGAGCTCGCGGTCGGACTCGATGCCGCCCGGCTCGACGTAGACGTATCCCTTCATCGGCTTCCCGTAAAATCCATCGGCCTCGCGTGCAGCCTTGCAAGCGCGTCGTCGTACGCCGCCGGCCCGACCCTGGCCATAAGCAGGTCGTCCGTGATTCCGCAGCACATGTTGCCGCTTAGCATGAAGGCCAGACCGCCGAACATCTTCTTTTCAGACACGGCCCCCGCGCCGCGGAGCGCATACCTCAATCGTTTCGCTAGAGTTTCGTCGTATGCCATATGCTCGCAGATTATAATTTATTATCGGATGAATACCCCGGAGGAGCAAACAAAAAAGGGGACGGGCCTTTCGGCCCGCCCCCTTCCGGTTGGTATTGTTCACCCGTATGGAGAGTGATTTTACTTGTAACCTGTAGACGTCCCCGCGAGTTTCCTGATGGAGGACGCATGGCCGTTCTCGACGGCGACGCTCACCCTGTCACCGCTCTTGAGCCCGCTCGTCATCGAGGTGTCCGTGAGCTGTATTGTCTGCATCTTCCCGTTCTTGTCCTTGAGCGTAAGGCTGTGGTTGCCGATCGAGGTTATCTGCCCCATCATTACATGCGGCCTGGCAGAGGCCTGGCTCATGGAATTCTTTGCGGCGGCGAAGGAAGTCACCCCGCCGGCCAGGAGCATTACCACCATCAATATGTTTCCTATTTTCGCTAATCTCTTCATTGTCGTAAAACCTCCGTTTACGTTTGTATTTGACGACCGCACCGAACCCGTTTCCAGACGGAAAAGGCCCGAAGGGTCTCGTGTATATCCATTCGGCTGAAAAGAGTTGTGTCAGGAGAGATGCGGGGGTGATCTAAGGGGAGAAAAGCCGAAATGAGATTCGTACTTAAACGGATTGACCGGTATTTGTACGGAGTACCAATACGGGCTGAGAGAGCCGGCGAACACGTAACCCGCAGCGGAATCGGAGAGCCTTGCGAGCTGGCACCCCGCGCCGTAGCCTCCTCCGTCTTCGTCCCCGGTGTCCGTGCTTGCGGCGTACTGCCCGGCCCGGGAATTGAGGTGATGCGAGACCGAGTGCGGCTCCCGGGCGGAGCCGCTGTTTTCGCCGAAACCGTCCAGGACATAGCTTCCGCAAATAATGAGCGCGCCCGCTGAAAGGAGGACGAGCACTGACTGTCTCGCTATAGGCGAGGCGGAGTTATCGTTTGCGGAAGGTGTCTTCATGTGACTAAATTCCCTCTTTCAATGTAATAGTCTACGATGCGCCCCGGCCTTATCAAGCAAAATTTTCCGGGGTTAATTCCGTGGCTAATCAATGTAGCTACACCAAATAGAATTGTATATACATTTTCCTTTATTATCAGGCCCAACGAGTAGTTTCTATCGATTCATGTATCTACATAAATAAGAAGTGCTTCCTTAAGATATAAATGTAAGCTGCCGCCATTCCTTGACAATGCCCGTCCAGCCTGATAATTATAATAATGATATTCATTATCATAATAGGCCCGTAGAAAATACAGCCTGAATATTAATCGTGAAGAACAGACCAGAGAAATAAGGGGGAAAGAGAAAAATGAGGAGAGTCAACCGGATATTTTTGTGTCTTATGTTAATCCTCGGGGCGGGTACCCGGGCGCATCTCGTATATGCGGCGGACGAGGCGGAAACGGTGCCAGAAACCGGCGAAACGGACAGCCAGGGCCAGTTCCAGCTGCCGGAAGTTACTGTAACCGACGCGGCCGAGGAAGGCGGGACCGAGGGCTATATCGCCGAGGACGCCAACACCGCGACCAAGACCGACGCCCCGATATTGCTGACACCGTTTTCGGTCGAGGTCGTGGACCGTAACCTCATGGACGACCAGTACGCGACAAATCTCGACGACGTTTTAAGGAATGTCGCCGGAGTCATACCCGGAGGCTATTACAAGAATTACGACTATTACCGGATAAGGGGCTTTGAGTCCGGGAACAACACATTCCTGGACGGGCTCCCCCTTCGCCGTTACATATCGATCTCGGAGGAAGTGTTCGGGCTCGAGCGGGTGGAGGTCCTTAAGGGGCCGGCGTCGGCGCTTTACGGGTACAGCAACGTGGGGGGCTCGTGAACATGGTGAGCAAAAGGCCCAGGCCGGGGGGCTTCGCCGACCTTCACGTCGGCGTCGGGAATTACGACTTTGTCGAGGTGGGGGCGGACGTCGGCGGCTCGCTCGTGGAATCCGGTGCCGTCACCGGGCGTTTTAACGCGCTTTACAGGAGGCAGGGGACGTTCACGGATTTCCTGAGTACCGGAGAGAGGATCTACGCGGCCCCGGCAGTGAGCATTGCGCTCGGCCCCAACACGAACCTTACTATCCTGACACAGTTCGTTCACGACAACGTTCCCGTGGCCATGCCGCTCGTGGCCCCGGGGACCGTGCTTAACAACCCCAACGGCAGGCTGCCTATATCGCGTAACCTGGGCGAGCCGGGATATCAGAACATAACCGACAGCACCCGCGCGCTGCTGGGGTATCAGTTTTCCCACAATTTTAACGAGGTGTTCTCATTCAGGCAGAACTTCCGCTTCAGATGGCAGGAGACGAAGTTCGGGGGCATATACAACTCGATTCTCGAGCCCGACATGCGGACCCTTACGCGCTTCGTTTACGAGAGCCACGAAAGGAACAAGGCTGTTAACGTGGACAATATAGGGTCGGCCAGGTTCGAGACCGGCCCTGTAAAGCATTACGCATTTATCGGCGCCGACTTCTTCTACGAGACGGCCGATTTTTCCGCGACGTTCGCCGGGATCGCGCCGATAGACATATTCGATCCTGTGTATGGCGCGAAGCCGGGAGAGTTCGCCCCGATTGCGCTTCAGCGGGATACGCAGAAGCAGCTCGGGATATACGCACAGGAGCAGGCGCTCCTCTGGGACCAGCTCATGATACTGGTCGGCAGGCGCTGGGATTTCGTATGGACCGATAACGAAGACAGGATACTCGATATCAATTACAAGAAGGACGACAATAAATTCTCGCCGCGAGTGGGAATAGCGTGGGAATTCGTGCCGGGCGTATCGGTGTACGGAAATTACAGCAGGTCTTTTTATCCGCAGGTCGGGTCCACGGATGCATCGGGCAAGCCTCTTCCCCCGGAAACCGGGGAGCAGTGGGAGGGAGGATTCAAGACCCTTTATTTCGAAGGCAGGCTTCAGTCCACCGTTTCGGTTTACCAGATAACGAAGGAGAACGTGGCGATCGAAGACCCGCTCAATCCCGGGTTCTCCATAAACACGGGGAAGCAGCGGAGCCGCGGTTTCGAGGTGGAGGTTGCAGCGAACGCCGCACCGGGGTGGGATTTTATCGGGGCCTATGCGTACACCGACGCCGAGGTTCTGAAGGATACGTTCATCCCGAAGGGGACCCCAACGATCAACGTGCCCAAGAATGCGCTCAGCCTCTGGACGAAGTACGTGCTCCAGACGGGGCCGCTCAGGGGGCTCGGCGCGGGGGTAGGGGGACAGTATTACAGTAAGCAGTCGGGCGATCTGCTGAATACCTTTGACCTGCCTTCGTACTGGCTGGCCGAAGCGGCGGCGTATTACACGAGGGGGCGGTTCAGGGCGCAGGTCAACATAGAAAACCTGTTCGACAAGCGCTACTTCCCGGCTTCGTACAGCTATGAGTACGTGATCCCCGGTGACCCGTTCATGATAAGGGGAGAGGTCGGATTCACGTTCTGAAGACCCCGTCTCGATTTCGCTGAATGCAGGTTGGAGCGAGGCCCGCGCGGCGCCGCGCTCCAACCTTGACACGCTCTATCGCGAAAGTTATCTTTCTAGCTCTGAATTGATAATGATAATCAGTATCGTAATATACCTATACTCATACATAAAGATTTAATCGATTTTAGAATTGTGAACAAAATAGGGTGATTAAGTCTAATTTTATAAATAAAACATTAAGTATGTCGGCGTTCCGATCCGGGTGTTAAGGTTGGGGCGTCGATTAATTTCCAAAAGAAGAGGTTAAAGGAATGGAGCTGGTTAAAGCCATAAGTTTATGTATTTTCACAATTTCGATTTTTATCGCCCCGGGATTGGTTTCGGCGCAGGATAAGGACGCGGAAGGCTCTCCGGGGGCTGTTTCCGAGCCCTCGCAGCCGGGGGCCGGCCAGAGGACGGACGGATTCAGCCTTCCCGAGGTGACGGTCGAGGACAAGCAGCAGGTCGCCGAAGAGGAGTTCGTAGACGAAGAGGCCACGAGCGCTACGAAAACGGATACGCCGCTCATCGAGATACCGCAGTCGATATCCGTCGTGACCGAAGAGCAGATAGAGCAGCAGCAGGCTCAGACGATGTCCGAGGCGCTCAGATATACGCCCGGCTTCTTCGCGGCTTACGAGAGCGACGTCCGTTACGATAACGCCCCGGTAGTCAGGGGGTTTATTCCGACCCTGTATCTGGACGGGCTCCTTTTGCCGGACAGCCAGGGATTCGGGGCCCCTCGCATAGAGCCGTACGGGCTCGAGCGTATAGAGGTATTGAAGGGGCCGTCCTCGGGGCTCTACGGGCAGGTTCCTCCGGGCGGTCTTATAGATATGGTGAGCAAACGCCCGAAGCCCTATGCGATTCACGAGGTTATGCTTCAGTACGGGAGCCATGACAGGTACCAGGGCGCTTTCGATTTCGGGGGCCGGGTAGACGACGGCGGCCGGATACTGTATCGTCTGACCGGACTTTTGAGGAAGAGCGATACGCAGACGAAATTCGCCGAGGACAACCGCATATTCCTCGCGCCGAGCGTCACCATCCGTCCGTTCGAGAATACGTCCATTACGCTGAGCGCATATTTCCAGAAGGACGACAACAAGGGGATTTCGCCCCAGACACTTCCGGCCCAGGGCACTCTTCAGCCGAATCCGAACGGGAAAATACCCGTGGGCAGGTACGTCGGCGAGCCCGGGTACGACCGCGTGGACAAGACGACCTTCTTTGTAGGGTATAGCCTCGAGCACACGTTCAACGAAATATTCGCGTTCCGGCAGAACCTTCGTTACAGCACCGTCAACCTGGACGTTCACGATGCAGTGAGGGGAGAAGGCCTTCAGCCCGACCTCAGGACGTTAAACAGGGCCGTCTACGATATTACGGACTTCGCGGATAACTTCCAGGTGGATAACCAGGGGCTTGCGGTCTTTAACGCGGGGCCGGTCCGGAACGAGGTCCTGGTCGGTTTCGATTACCTGTGGACGAAGAACAAGTTCACCATGGATTTCGGCCTTGCGCCTCCGATAGATTTATACGATCCCGTGTACGGACAGCCGTTCGATACGCCGGCGCCGTTCCAGGATACGATACAGAAGCAGAACCAGTTCGGCGTATATCTCCAGGACCAGGTCTTCTTTAAAGGATTCGTGCTCACGCTCACGGGGCGCCAGGACTGGGTAGACATATCGACGCGCGACTTGCTTATGAATACGAAGTCTTCACAGGACGACAGCGCATTTTCGTATCGCGCGGGTCTTAACTACGTTTTCGATTTCGGCGTCGCTCCGTACATAGCGTACTCGCGCTCGTTCCAGCCGACTGTGGGTACGAATTTCGCCGGCAAGGCGTTCAAGCCGACGCGCGGAGAGCAGTACGAAGCCGGCATAAAATATCAGCCCGAGTGGTTTCCCGGGATAGTGACGGCCGCCGTTTACAACCTCGAGCAGAAGAACGCCCTCACCGCCGACCCAGTGAACGAATTCTTCCAGGTGCAGACGGGGAAGGTGCGCGTGCGCGGGTTCGAGATAGACGCTACGCTGAGCCCGCTTCCGGGCTTGAACATGGTCGGCGGGTACGCCTACACGGACTCGGAGATATTGAAGAGCAACATCCCCGGCGAGGAGGGGAACGAGATGCCGAACGTACCCAGAAACCAGGCGTCGTGGTGGGCCGATTATACGCTCCAGACGTCGGTGCTGAAGGGGTTCGGCCTCGGGGCGGGCGTTCGTTACGTCGGTGATTTCTTCGGAAATACCGATAATGCGATAAAGATGCCCTCGGTTACGCTTGTCGATGCGGCTGCCTATTATGACTTCGGCGGCCTCTGCCAGAGGTTCGAGGGGCTAAAGCTCGCCGTGAACGCGTCCAACCTTTTAGACAAAACGTACGTAACCTGCTTTAACGAGAACTATTGTTCGTACGGCAACAAGCTCAACGTGCTGGGGACCTTGAGCTACAACTGGTAGGATAAAACCAGTATGGTGTAGGGACATGCTTAGCGCTAAAACGATAAAAATCTGGTACGCGGTGCATAAGTGGACGAGCCTCGTATGCACGGTGTTTCTTCTCCTTTTGTGCCTGACGGGGCTGCCGCTTATATTCATACACGAGCTCTCGCATCTCTTGGACGGAGAGGTCGCGACGGCGGCGCCGCCGCCCGGGACTCCCAGGAAGAGTATCGACGAGATGGTCGCGAACGCCCGTGAGAAGTACCCGGACGAATATGTGAGGTTCCTCGCGTGGGACGACCACGAGCCGGACCTTCTCTTTGTAACGTTCGTCCCGTCGCGGTACGACACGTCGGACGAGTTCAGGAGCGTCGCCGTAGACGTCCATACGGGGGACGTTCACGGTTTCTCGCTGAACAAGTTCCTGGACATTATGTTTCACCTGCACGTCGATTTGTTCGCGGGCTTTTATGGAACTCTCTTTCTCGGGCTCATGGGGATCCTTTTCGTCGCGTCGCTCGTTTCGGGAGCGGTGCTGTACGGCCCGTTCATGAGAAAGCTCGATTTCGGAGTCGTCAGGAAGGGCGGGGTCACGCGTCTTAAGTGGCTCGACCTTCATAACCTCCTCGGCGTCGTGACGCTCACCTGGGCCCTCGTCGTCGGGGCTACAGGGGTCATAAACACGCTCGCCGAGGTGGTCCTTTTCGCATGGCAGAGCGGGCAGCTCGCCGAGATGGTGGAGCCGTACAAGGACAAGCCGCCGGCAGTCGACTTTTCGTCCATAGACGCGGCCATCGAAACCGCGCATAAAGCCGCGCCCGGAATGACGCCTTCGTTCATGGCGTTTCCCGGCCCGTTCTTCACCAGCGACCATCACTACGCCGTATTCATGCGCGGGGAAACGCCCCTGACATCGCGGCTCCTGAAGCCCGTTCTCGTCGACGCCGAGACGTCCGAATTCACCGATTCGCGCACGCTCCCGTGGTGGGTGACCGCGCTTCTCGTATCGCAGCCGCTCCATTTCGGCGATTACGGCGGCATGCCGATGAAGATAATATGGGCCGTCCTCGACGTGATTACGATCGTAGTTTTAGGGAGCGGGCTCTATCTATGGCTCTCTCACAGGAAGCGGCCGATAGAGGAGCGCATATCCGAGCTCGAAAGAAGCGGGGCTCCGGCCAGGGGGGCCCGATGATGAAACCTGATTCAAATTCGCATAATTCGGTATTTCTTCACGTATTCGGAAGGCCGATGATTCTCGCTCTGATAAGCATGGCCGGCCTCATTGCGGCGCTCGTCGGTGACGGGCTGCTGGACGTCGTTTCGTGGATCGCTCTCGGGTATATAGTCGCCGTCGTTGCCTGGTACGTGTGGATCGCGAAGCAGCCGCAGCGAAAACGGCGGGCGTGAGCGCTTGCCACGGCACAGGTTTTCCCGAAACTCATCGCATTAAGCGAACGGAACCTCTTCGGTAAGAGGTTCGCAGCGAGTGCTCCGGCGCGGACCGACGTTTCTTCGGGAAGCCGCTGTCTTATTCCCGCGGTGCTCACTTTCGACTGGCGAGAAGGCGGCGTCCGGGCTGCGCCTGGAGGAATGTGATCCGTGAGAACACGGCATGAGGAGCCGTACGGAACATGCTTAGAGCCAAAACAATAAGAATATGGTTTTTGGTGCATAAGTGGACGAGCCTCGTATGCACGGCGTTTCTTTTGCTTTTGTGCCTTACCGGCCTTCCCCTTATATTCCTGCACGAGCTGGAGCATCTCGTGGAAGGCGAGATACATACCGCCGCCGTTCCGGAGGGGACTCCGAAGGCGAGTCTCGACGACGTGGTCGATGCAGCCCGGGACGAGTACCCGGGGGAGTACGCGAGGTTCCTCATCTGGGACGACCACGAGCCGGGCCTTATGTTCGTGACTCTCGTGCCGTCGCGCTACGACATGACGGGAGAGTTCCGGTCGGTCGCGGTGGATGCCTACAGGGCGGAGGTTGTGGCCGAGCCCAGGTTCGACGGCATTCTCCGGATTATGTTCAAGCTCCACACGGATCTTTTCGCCGGACTCTACGGGATGCTGTTCCTGGGATTCATGGGGCTTCTCTTCGTCGTGTCGCTGGTTTCGGGCGCGGTGCTTTACGGCCCGTTTATGAGGAAGCTCGATTTCGGCGTCGTAAGGATGGAGGGGAAGTCGAGGCTGAAGTGGCTCGACCTTCACAACCTTCTCGGGATCGTGACTCTCACGTGGGCTCTGGTCGTCGGCGCGACGGGGGTTATAAATACACTTTCGGACATAGTGCTCACCGGGTGGCGGAACGGGCAGCTGGCCGAAATGGTGTCCGCGTACGAGGGGACGCCCCCGGCCCAAAAATTTTCGTCCATAGACCTCGCGGTCGAGAACGCAAGGAAGGCGGCGCCGGGAATGACGCCGTCGTTCATGGCCTTTCCGGGCTCGGCGTTTTCGAGCGATCACCATTATACGCTGTTCATGCACGGCAGCACACCGCTGACGTCCAGGATCAGGACGCCCGTTCTCGTCGACGCCGAGACGTCGGAGTTTACGGATTCCCGGGCGATGCCGTGGTACGTGACGGCGCTTTTCATCTCGCAGCCGCTTCATTTCGGGGACTACGGAGGCATGCCGATGAAGATAATCTGGGCGGCGCTGGATATTGTAACCATCGTGGTTTTGGGGAGCGGATTATACCTGTGGCTGACTCACAGGAAGCGTCCCGCAGAAGATCGTGTGTATAGCGGAAGATCGTATAACAGAGCTTGAAAGAAGGGAGACCGCGGCCGCCTGATTCCGCGTCCGCGGCGATGTCGTTTGAGGTCCCGGTAAAACAAAAGGAGGTATAAGATGAATACACTGTTCAGGATTATGTTCGTCGCTTCGTTCTTATTGGTTTCATTGGCCGGCGGCCCGTCCCGGGCGCAGGAAGAAGCCCGGCCCGGAGAGGTTCCGCAGGCGGAGGGCGCGCCGCCGCCCGACTTCACCCTTCCGGAGGTGACCGTCGAGGAGCAGCAGGAGACGGCCGACGAGGAGTTCGTCGCCGAGGATGCGTCGAGCGCCACCAAGACGGAAACCCCGATCATAGAGACGCCGCAGTCGATATCCGTCGTCACGGAGAAGCAGATCGAGGTCCAGTCGGCCCAGAGCGTGAACCAGGCCCTGAGATATACGCCGGGCGTGTTCACCGTGCCGTTCGAGCAGGATACACGCTTCGAGTCCCTGACGGTGCGCGGTTTCTCGCCTGCGCTTTATTTCAATACGCTCCTGTTCCCCGACAGCACGGGCCACGGCTCGCCCAACATCGAGCCTTACGGCCTGGAAAGGATAGAGGTGCTCAAGGGGCCGTCGTCGGCATTGTTCGGCGAGGTCCCGCCGGGCGGGCTCGTCAACATGATAAGCAAGAGGCCGACCCCCGTGCCGCTCTACGAGGTGCTTCTGCAATACGGGAGCTACGACCGCTACCAGGCGGCCATAGACCTCGGCGGCCCGATAGACAAGGGCGGGACGCTACTCTACAGGCTTACGGCGCTCGTCCGCGACAGCAACACGCAGACCAATTACGTGGAGAACAATCGTATCTTCATCGCCCCGAGCGTTACGTGGCAGCCGCTCGATACGACGTCTATAACCATAATGGGTTATTTCCAGAAGGACGACAACCGCGGGCTCGCGACGCAGTTTCTGCCTTCCCAGGGCACACTGTTCTTTAACCCGAACGGCAAGATACCGGTTAAGAGATACGTCGGCGAGCCGAGCTTTGACCGCTTCGACAAGAGCCAGTATTTTATCGGGTACGAGTTCGAGCACAGGTTCAACGACATGTTCCTGTTCAGGCAGAATCTCAGGTACAGCGACGTCGAGCTCGACCAGAACAGGGCCGTTTACGGAAACGGCCTCGAGCCCGACCTGAGGACGCTTAACCGCGGGACGTACGACATAGTCGGCGACTCGAAGGTGTTCCAGGTCGATAACCAGGGGCTGGCGTTCCTTAACACGGGGCCTGTCACGCACGAGGTGCTGGTCGGCTTTACGTACCTCTGGTTCAGGCAAAACCTGCCGTTCGCGTTCGGCACGGGGCCGACGCTGGACGTATTCGATCCTGTCTACGGGCAGCCCGTCGAGCAGCCCCCCGTGCTATTCCACAACATACTGACACAGAACAGGTACGGGATTTACGTACAGGACCAGATCTCTTTCAAGGGGCTCATACTTACGCTCTCCGGCCGCCACGACTGGGTGGACGCGAAGGACAAGAACGTCATAGCGGATACGAAGAGCTCGCAGGACGACAGCGCGTTTTCCGGGAGGGCGGGCGTTAATTACGTCTTCGATTTCGGGCTCGCGCCGTACTTCGGCTTTTCGACGTCGTTCCAGCCGGTGGTGGGCACAAGCTTCGAGGGAAAGCAGTTCAAGCCGACGCGCGGACAGCAGTTCGAGGGCGGCATAAAGTATCAGCCGCAGTGGTTCCCGGGACTTTTCACCGCAGCGATATATACGCTCAAACAGACAAACGTCCTCACCCCCGACCCCGTGAACGAGTTCTTCCAGGTGCAGCAGGGCGAGATAAGGGTGCGCGGCGTGGAGCTCGAAGGGCAGGCGAGCCCGGTGAGAGGGCTTAACGTGGTGGCCGGATACGCCTACACCGACGCCGAGTACACGAAGAGCAACGTCCCCGGCCAGCAGGGTAACGAGGTGATACAGGTACCGAAGAACCAGGCTTCCGCGTGGGCGGATTACACGCTCCAGGTGGGGCCGCTGAAGGGGGCCGGAATCGGCGGCGGCATACGTTACATGGGGGATACATACGGCGACCCGGCGAATACGATAAAGATACCGTCGGTGACGCTTTTCGACGCCGCCGTTTATTACGATTTCGGCGGATTCTGCTCGAGGTTCGACGGGCTCAAGGTTGCCGTCAACGCGCAGAATATCGGCGACAAGACGTATGTATCTACATGTACGAACGTGAATAACTGTTATTACGGAGCCAAGAGAAACATATTGGCGACGCTCTCTTACTCCTGGTAGGGCGACGTTGAAAACCGGGAATGCGGCGTCTTCGTTCCGGGGAGACGCCGCATGCGCCCCGCCGGTAAAAGAGCGGTGTACAGACCGGCGAGCGCGGCAACAAACGTTCGGGGACATGGGTAACACTTTTTTGAATATAATGGCTGCCGGGTAAGGGGCAGGGGGGAGCTCGTCGATGCAGCCCGCTCTAGCGCGCCTCAGGATTTGACCCTGATTCCATCCCTGAAAACAAGAGGTTCGTAGTGCGGATCGAAGGCCGCTTTTACGCGGACGCCGCGCGGGAGCGTTTTATCGTGCGGCCCGTACGCGTGGACGACGGTCCCCGAATCGAGCTTTACGCGGTAGAGGTAATTCGTCCCGCGGAACGTGAGCGACGAGACCTCGCCGTTGCCCTCCGGATAGGATTCCGTCACGGTTATGTCGTCGGGCCTGACAAGAACGTGGAGGCCTTCGCCGCCGGTTTCGCTGTAGCCGGGGGCCGGGAGCGAACCTATCCCGGTATCGGCGATTCCGTCCCGTATGGAGCACGGAAGAAAGTCGGCCGTTCCCAGGAACTCGGCGACGAATCTCGTATCCGGGCGGTGGAAGAGCTCGTAAGGGGTACCCGTCTGCTCGAGCCTGCCGCCGCTCATGACGGACACCCTGTCGCCCATGAAGAAGGCCTCGTCCCTGTCGTGCGTGACGAAGACGGCGCTGGCCCCGCTACGCTTCAAGATGTCCCTTATCTCTCCCCGTATCTGGACCCTGAGCATGGTGTCGAGGTTCGAAAACGGCTCGTCGAGAAGCATTACGCCGGGGGCGGGGGCGATCGCCCGCGCGAGGGCAAGGCGCTGCTGCTGCCCGCCGGAGAGCTGGTGCGGCATCCTGCGCTCGAGTCCCGTGAGACCCACGAGCGAAAGCACCTCGCCTACGCGCGCCTTTTTTAGCTCCTCCTTCCCGGAGAGCCCGAAGGCGGTGTTCTTGTAGACGTCGAGGTGAGGGAAGAGGGCGTAGTCCTGGAACACCATTCCGGCCCGCCTCTTTTCGGGGGGAAGGTTTACGCCCGCGCCGAAGACTGTCAGGCCGTCGATTTCTATCGTTCCCTCGTCGGGCGTTTCGAAGCCGGCTATGAGCCTGAGGACGGTAGTTTTCCCGCAGCCGCTCGATCCCAGGAGGGAAAGTATCGCGCCCTTTTCGAGGGAGAGGTCGAGCCTTTCGGCGGCCGTCACCGACCCGAAGCTCTTCGACACCCCGGTGAGGACGAGGGCCTTGCTCATGCATATCCCCCGTTCTTTCGTTTGAGTATGAGTATCGCCATCGGTACGGACGAAATAGCTATGAGTACGAGAGAGTAGAGAGCGGCCTGTGCGAAGAAGGCCTCGGAGGACGCCGACCAGGTAGAAGTCGCGAGCGTTCTGAACCCTATGGGCGACAGAATCAAGGTTGCGGGGAGCTCCCTCATGGTAACGAGAAACGTAAGCAATGTACCGGTAACTATACCCGGCACGGAGAGCGGTATGGTTATCCGGGCCATCACGGCGGACTGGGATTTCCCGAGCGAGCGCGCCGCCTCGCCGAGCCGTGGGCTTAGCTGGAGGAAGGAGGTCCGGAGCGGCCCGAGGGCCATCGGTAGGAAGAGTATGACGTAGGCGGCGACGAGCATCGTCCGCGTCTGGTATACGGGGGCGAGGTATCTTATGCCGAAAAAGACGAGAGCGAGGCCTATGACGATTCCCGGGAGGGCGAAGCCGAGGTATGAGACCCTTTCGAGTACGGACGTGAGCCTGCTCCGCTTCATGACGGCGAGCCAGGCGACCGGGAATGCGAGCAGGACCGTGGCGAGCGCCCCCATGGCGGAGATGTAGACCGAGTTGAAAAGGGGCTCCGCCAGGCCCGGCATTATCTCGCCCGAGACTATTCCCCTTACGAGCCACATGCCGAGTATCGAGACCGGGACCACGATGCTGCCGAGGGTTATGACGGTGCAGAGCGAAAGCGCCGGGGCCTTCCACTTGCCGAGGCGTATCGGCTGGAGGGGCGGGCGGTTGCCGCGGGAGGCCGAATACGTCGGGGCCTTTTTTTCGGTGAGCCATTCGAGCATGAGCAGGGAGAGGGCGAACGCTACCAGGACGAGGGAAAGCGACGCGGCCGCCGACCTGTCGAAGAGGGACTGGTACTGTATGTATATCGCCCAGGTGAACGTCTCGTAGCGGAGGAGCGATACGGCGCCGAAATCGGCGAGGGCCGTGAGCGCCGTAAGGAGGCAGCCCGCCACGAGCGCCGGCCTCATCTGGGGGAGTATAATTTTCACGAACGTTTGGAACGGTGTCTTCCCGAGGCTCCGCGAGCTCTCTTCGAGAGACGGGTCCATCCTGGAAAGGGCGGCCCTCACGGGCAGAAGGACGTAGGGGTACCTGACCAGGGTCAGCGTCAGTAGGGCCCCCCAGAAGCCGTATATCTCGGGGAGCCTATCGACGCCGAACGGTTCGAGAAGCTGCTGCACGAGCCCCCTCGGCCCGAGCGCGGCGACCGTCACGAACCCGGCGACGTAGGACGGTATGACGACCGGCACCGTGGTGAGGACGGTCCACACTCTTTTGAGCGGGAGGTCCGTCCGTTCGAGTATCCACGCGAGCGGGACGGATACGAGCGCCGAGATGAACGTTACCGAGAAGGAGAGGAGTATGGACCTTTTCAGAATCTCCCACGTCCTCGGCCTCGAAACGAGGTCCGTAAACGCGCCCTCGGAGCCGGCCGCCCTCACGGCGAGATAGAGGATCGGAACGAGGACGAGGAGGGCGGTGAAAATCGCCGCGAGATAGAAGACAGAGTAGAGGTCGGGGAGGCGAAGCGAGGACTCGCCGCCTCCGGACGTTACGTTATCTGTCCCGGTTCTTCCATTCATCAGGGGATGATGTTCTGCTCTCTTAAGAGCCTGACCGTGGCCTCGGGGTCGGCGAGCTCTTTCGTGTCCATGTCCGGCGCGTTGATGTCGCTCAGCGGGACGAGAAGGCGGTTCGTGACGACTCCTTCGATGACCGGATACTCGTAGGTCTGGCCGGTGAAGTACTGCTGCGCCACGGGGGAGAGCATGAATTTTATGAACTTCTCGGCTGCCTCTTTATTGCCGGAGGTTTCGGTAATGCCCGCCCCGGCGACCATGATGATCGCCCCGGGCCCGCCCGCGCGCGGGTGGTAATTCCTTACGGGGATATTCTCACCCTTTTCGGCGAGGAGCCTGTAGAGGTAGTAATGATTGACGAAGCCGGCGTCGATTTCGCCGGACTCGGCCGCGAGCACTATGGACGAGTTGTTGGGGTAGGCCCTGGGGTTGTTCGCCTGTATGCCGGCGAGCCATTCGGCCGTCTTCTCTTCGCCCCAGAGGTCTATCATCGCCGTTACCATCGTCTGGAACGATGCGTTCGTCGGGGCCCATCCGAGGCGGCCTTTCCATTCAGGGCCGGTAAAGCCCCATATGTCGTCCGGGAGGTCGCTCTCCGAGAGCTTGTTCGTGTTGTAGACAACCGTGCGTGCGCGCCCCGAAAGCCCGACCCACTTGCCGTCTGCGGACTTGAAGCGGGCGGCGACAGGGCCGGTAATGTTCTCCGGAAGCGGCGCGAGCAGCGCCTCGACTGCGCCGAGGCCGCCCGGGTCCTGCGCTATGAAGATGTCGGCGGGGGACTTCGAGCCTTCTTCGAGCAGGGTCGCCGCTATCTCGGCGGTGCCGCCGTACTTGACCTCGGTTTTGATGCCGCTCACTTCGCTGAACTGCTCTATTATGGGACCGATAAGCTTTTCACTGCGCCCGGAATAAATCGTTAGGACTTCCTGTTCGTTCTTTGTGTCCGAAGAGCCGTCGCCCCCCGTGCAGGATGCGGCGACAAAGGATATGAGAATCATAATCACAATTGGGATCGCGGAAAGGTTCGCGCGAGGATGTCTGGCCATGATGGTTTCTCCTTAATGCGTGGTTGTATCGGGAATTAACCGCTCGTCAGATTAAATCTTACAGGAACGACCACCCAGCTCGACGCGGGTTTTCCGTTTCTCTGGCCGGGGACGAACACCCAGCCCTTGACGGCTTTTAAAGCCGAATTGTCGAGGACGTCGTAACCCGACGATTTTTTAAGCTGTATCTTTCCCACGCGGCCGTTCTCGAGGACGTATACGTTGAGGATGACGAGGCCCTCGTAGCCGTATCTTTTGGCTATCATGGGGTATTTGGGCTTGGGGTTAATACCGTAATCGGGATAGCCGACGGAATCCGCGCCTTTCCCCGTGCCCGCGGAGCCGAGGCCCGATCCCCCGCTGCCCGTGACTGCGTTGCTCGACGGGCGGCTCAGCGCGACCTCGTCGCTATCCCCGGCCTGGCTCGGGTTTACCATGTCGGACGCCGATTCGCTCGGCTTTTCTTCGGCGGGGGCGCGGGTTATTACTTCTTTTTGCGGGGCTTTTTTGACCGGCTTTTTCTTCGCTACTTTCTTTTCGGGCTTCTTGACCGGCTCGGGTTTCGGTTTCGGCGGCTCGGCCTTTTTTACGGGCTCGGGCTCTTTTTCCTGCGGCGGGCCGGGATTGCCTTTTTTCATGCCGGGATCTTTTTCGAGTGTGACGAGCCCGACCTTGAGCGGCTGGGCTGGGACGTCGACCTTCTTCGGGGCGAAGTATATGAGGAGCCCGAGCAGAGCGCCGTGGAAGGCGATGGACAGCAGTGTGAATAATTTAAGCTGTAAAGAAAACATCGGCTCTTTCCGTTCCTCAGGGGGTTTCGGTTTCCTCTTTGTCGGCGGCGATAGCGACCTCGGACGCCCCGGCTTCCTTGGCCATGGCGATGAGCCTTACCGCGTCGCCGAGCATGGCGCTCTTGTCGCCTTCGAGTATAACGAGCTTGTTGTCCGTTTCGCCGAGCGCTTTTTTGAGCTCTTCCTCGAAGGTGTGTTTGTTCACCATCTTCCCGTTTATATAAATATCGCCTATTGTCGTAAGCGTGACCACCACGTTCCTTGAAACCGTCTCGGTCTTGGCCACTTCGGGCAGGTTAATCTCGGCGCCGGATTCTATGAGGGCCGAGCTCGTTATCATGAATATGATGAGGAGAACGAGGAAGATGTCCGTAAGCGGCGTGATGTTTATTTCCGCTACGATATCTTCGTCGGACTTGTCGTCAAGCCTGCCGAGCGCCATCGTTTATTCTCCCCTGTTTTAACGCGTGGAAAAACTTAGCGTGATTTATCCTGAGCACCGCGTTGATATTAGCGACCCTGACCTGTAGATAATTGTAGGCGATGACCGCGAGTATCGCAACGATAAGGCCCGCGGCCGTGGCGACGAGCGCTTCGGAAATGCCCCCGGCCACGACGGCGAATCCGCCCGTTCCAGCCTGCGCCATGCTGTGGAACGATTTGATGATACCGACCACCGTGCCGAAGAGCCCGATGAACGGCGCGCTGCTGCCTATGGTTCCGAGCATCCATATGTGATTCCTGAGGTCGTGTATTTCCTCGAACCTTTTTTCGTCCAGGATTTCCAGTATGTCGTCAGGCGTCGTGTCTCGCCGCTCTTCGAGGAGCTTCTTATAGACGTCCGACTGGCTCGCCTTCTTTTGCTTCTCGCAGGCCTGGACCGCGGAAGGGATGTCGCCCCTCGACAGCGGCGGCACCACCAGTCCGGTGACGGCCCTTGCGGACGAGGCGATTCCGCTCATCGCGAACAGCCTTTCCGCGAAGACCGCTACCATGATTATCGAGAATAATATGAGGGGGTAGGTGGCGATCCAGCCGTCGTTCAGCAGCCGGATGATACTCATGTCATGCATTTCCATTTTTCTTTTGCCTCCGGGCAAATCTGGTCTGTCTCGTGTATTAAATCGATGAAATTATATAGATTATCCTAAAATTTGTTTAAACCAATATGCCCCGCCATTCCCTGCCGATGCTATCCCGGCGGACATCCGGGGGAGCAGCTTTTCGAACCTTTGTACACATGATTGAAACATATAAATTCAGGATTTAATTACATGAGAATGATTATCAAAATCAGCATAATAAATCTACATGAGCGCACAAAAGAGTCAAGGCGGACAGCGTCCGCCGGCATACGAAGTCGCGGCGCATAGCCATTACCACCTGTCGCACTTCGGGAGATGATGGCAATTCCCTTGCCTACGTCGAAAAGCACACAAACGTGTGCGGCTCACAGCCGCTGGAAATCGAAGTCGCGGCGCATAGCCATTACCACCTGTCGCACTTCGGGAGATGATGGCAA